>JALZHU010000137.1 GCA_030860695.1 Actinomycetota bacterium | reverse complement strand
GGCTACCGGGGCGCTGTGCCGTTTCGCTGGCCGCTGGCCGGGGGCAGCTGGCGATCGAGGGTGCGAGTGGGCTGGGCGCCCCGCTGGCCACCCGCTTTCACACGATGGCGTCGCTGTGCTGGACGTGCCAGCTAAGCCTCTGCCCAAGTCCGACTCCTGTCATGAGGCAAGGCCGCAAAGACGATGACGCTGACGCGACCTTGGTGGGCATTGCCGCGCTCACCGCGACAGAGCTGCACACCAATGTGAGGTCAACGAAGCGGTCATCGCGCTGCGCGCGCTGATCGAGCGATGAGAAGGTCAGGGTTCGAGTCCCGTCAGCTCCACCACCGTCGGTGATCTGCTGGGTTGTCGGGACAACTGTGTCAGTGTGCGAACCGCGAACCATGATCAGGATCGGCTACGGTGGCCTGTTCAGGGCGATCCGTGATCAAGCGGTGGTGCGCGACTGCTGGCGTCACACCGTATCGACAGCGCTCTTGATCGATCGTACCACCTGGTCGTGGATTGGCGGGACCCGCCACCTGAAGTAGCCGATAAGCGGGCGGCGAGGCTTCGCGTGGCTCGGACCCGATCCGCGAACCGATGAGGACGACCGGATAAGCTCTCTGTTACGGGCTGTCCTCCGCCTCATCAAGAAAGGAGCGGACGCTCGTGGCTGATGCAGCAGAACAGGACGAGCGCCTGCTGCATGAGGACACCGAAGTCCAGATAGTGCCCCACTCGGACGTGCCCGATGGCACGGGGGTCGTGGTGCAGGTTCGGGTTGTGCTTGATGGATCGTCTCGCCCCGCCCAGCGGATCTTTGCGAAATCTGTACAGGAGTATGGGGAGAAGTTAGCTAGCGAAAGCGCTCGCCAAGAGGCCACAGGTCGCGCTCCTGGCGCCCAAACTGTTGAAATAACCGAGTCGGCTGTGTTTCGAGCACAAGAGGCTCTTGATCGGCAAGTTGTCGAAAAGAATATACCGAGCAACAAGCTCGATCCTCCCGCTGGAGCCGCTCAGCCGTTCCCTCAGCGAGTTCCTTGGCACGCTCGATGACAGCGAGCTTGACGGCTGCCGAGTGCGGTTGCTGCCGCAGCCTCGCCACTTCGTCAGCCAGACCGTGAATGCCTGCAAGAAGGCGACGTTCCGCAGCCACATCCACCCCGTCTGTGAGAGCCATCTGAGTCAGCTCAGGGGTCTTCGGTTGGGGGGTGGCCGTGGTTGGGGTTGATAGCGTGGCGCGACTCGCGTGAGGAGTGGCCGTGGTTGCTCTGTGGGGACCGGCTGGCAAGTTGGTGTCAGGCGGCTGATCACTGGATCACCTGTCTGGGTAATTCGGCGTCGATCGGGAAGACTGTGACGGGGGGGGGAATCATCATCTCCTCCGAGATTCCGTTCGTGGCGCGGTGAGCGTTTGTGGCGATCGCTGGACGAGGCCCTCGGGCTCTCTCTGATACTCCACCAGTTTCAGACGCCACCAACAGCGCCGTATGGGCTCACTAAACCCGAGGCCCGACCAATTTCGGAATCTGGTTCAGTACCGGCCGGTCACCTCCACGCTGTGGAATGGCCGAGGATGGTAGCGATCACCGCCAGTCGTAGCCCTGTTCATGGAACATGGTGGCCAAGGCATGGCGCAGGATGTGCGGGGCAAGATCCTTCGCTAACGAAGCGGAGATTGCGAGTGGGCGTGCGGTGAACCGCGTTCGGTGGCGAGTATGCAGGCTATGTCGGACGCCGCGGCGAGTAGCGGGCGGGTCAGGCGCTTGGCGGCGAAGCGACCGGTGCGTCCGGTGATGCCGATGGTGCCGATCAGGCTTCCGTCCGGGCTGCGCAAGCCGCTGGCGATGCAGCTGTAACCGAGCATGGCCTGTTCGTGTTCTATCGCGACCCCGGTCTCCCGGATGAGGTCGAGCTCGGCGGCGACCTGTGGCCAGGAGGTGACGGTGTACCGGGTAGGCGGCGGCAGTGGCCGCGACTGCAGCCACCCGGCAAGGTCCGGTCGGTCGGCGAGCAGCAGCCGGCCAGCGGCGGTGGCTAGGAAGACGGTGCTGCGGATCACCGTCGGCCACCCCCGGCGGCGAAACTCTTTCGCCCAGTCGGTGCCGAACGCACTGTCAACGAGCACAAAGGTCGTCTCGGTGACCGCACTGATCCAGACAACTTCCCCGGTGCGGGCAAAGAGATCCTGAACGTATGGGGTGGCGGCGCGGCGCAGGCCGTGCTGCTCGGCCGCGCGCAGGCCCAGTTCCAGCAGGCGCTGGCCGAGCCGGTAGCCGTTGTCGCAACGTTCCAACAGGTGTCGGGCTACCAGGTCGGCCGCGATGCGGCGGACGGTTGGCTTGGGGATGCCGGTGCTGCGGGTCAGCGCGGCTAGCGTCGCGGCGTCACCAAGACCGGCGACCGCTTCGAGCACCGCGGCCACCCGCCCGGCGACGGTGTGGTCGTCCATACCGCCCATCTTCCGCTCGTTTACTGAGAAAGTTCACGACCTCGGGTCATCCAGTGACACGGAAGCCTGGGAACTGCGACCCAGATCGGTCACCCTGACGTTTACAGCACCCGCGCAGGCGCGAACAGGGTGACCGGAAATCGTATTTCTACCGAAGGGCAGAGGTGCCGGTGTGCTGGGCGTGGGGGGCAGCGGTCGCCTCCACGGCGGTCGCCGCCAAGACTGCAGGTGCGGCGGCGTTCGCGACGGCGGAGCCACTGCGTAGTCGTACCGGGCAGGGCACTTCGCAGGGAGAAGACAACGAATCCACGCCCGCCACGGCGACTCCCTGCGATCTGTGATCCACTCGATCAGGCGGCGCGAGTTCCGTGATCACCTGCGCGATCATTCCTGGGACACGTCGCACCACTCAGCAAACACGTTTTGGATGATGCGGAATGTGTACAGGTGATTGCGTCGGCATCCCGCAACGCCAGCTTTCTGGTCCAGCAGTCGATTTGCTGCACAGCTGCTCACAAAGTCGCTTCTCGGGGTGGTTGCTGTAGTGGATGAGAGTGCGGCACGCGCGGGTAGCTCTCGGTGGACGGTGTGGCACCGGGTCGGTGGTCTGGCATTGCTGCTTGCCCTCGGCGGTGTGGTGATGTTTCTGTGGTCGGGTCCAGACGAGGTGTTGGACCGGGGCGACAAGCTATTCAGCGTGATCAGCGGCTTGGTTGCGGTGATCTCGCTGGTAGCCAGCGCGGTGACGTTTCAAGCGGCGTCGCGTGCGGCGCGTTGGTCTGAAGCGGATCCGACGGTACTGCAGAGCCAGGCGGCGAAGGACCTCGCGACCTGGGTGCAGCAGCAGTGGCGCCGAGAGGCAACCGCACGATTGCTGGATCGACCGGAGCCGTTGCGGGTGCGGTGGTCCTCGACATTGCGACCAGTCGCACCGGCGCCCGGGGAGGTACTTGGTGCGGCGGGACCGCAAAGTCGGGTGCTGCGACTGCGGCTGGGCGGTGACGTGAACGAGGTGGTGAACAAGTTCCTCCAGTTGCCGCACCGGCAGTTGGTGGTGTTGGGCCAGCCGGGGGCGGGCAAATCGGTGCTGATGCTGCTGCTGACGTTAGGGTTGCTCCGGCGCTGGCGGTCCGATCAGCCGGTTCCGGTGCTGCTGAACTTGTCGTCGTGGAACCCGAACCGCGAGGATCTCGATGCCTGGCTGGCCCGCCGTTTGGCGGAGGAGTATCCAGCGTTGGGCAACCGAGAACGGTACGGGTCAGCTGTGGCGGTGCGGCTGGTGAAGTCCGACGCCGTGTTGCCGGTGCTGGATGGACTAGACGAGATGCCGCAGGTGCGACACGCGGCTGCAATTGCCGAGTTGAACAACGCCCTAGGGGGCGGACGTGCCGTGGTCATCGCCTGTCGCGCCGAGGAGTACCAGGCGGCGGTGGCGGCCATCGGGGAAACACTGGGACGAGCGGCCGTCGTGGAATTGGAGTCAGTCGACGCGGGCACCGCCGCTCTTTATCTGCCCACCGGCCAGGCCAAGGGACAGCAGCGTTGGGCACCCGTGATCGCGCAGCTACGAACAAATCCGCTTGGGCCGCTAGCACTGGCGCTGTCGACGCCATTGATGGTGTATCTTGCCCGCACGGTCTACAGCGCACCTGACCGTGATCCAGCAGAGCTGTGATCCGCGACGGTGGGCAACACCGAAACAGATTGAAAATCATCTTCTCGATGCGTACCTGCCGGCGCTGTATGCTCGGGGCAGTGCGCAGCCGATGGTTAATGGGATGACAGCGCCCACGCTGCGGGCCTATCCGGCTGACCGCGCCCGCCACTGGTTAGCCTACCTTGCTGCGCAGATGACCACCCTCGGGACACGCGACTTGGCCTGGTGGCAGCTACCCCGCACGATTCCCCGCTTCGAGTTCATCTTCGGGCTCGCTGTCAGGTTCATGGCTGGTATTGGGTTCGGGCTCGCGTTTGGGCTCACCTACGGGTTCATCTTCGGCCTCGCCCGCGGACTCACCTACGGGCTCATATACGGCCTCGCGTTTGGGCTTGGGCTCACGGCTGGCCTCAGGTTCACCAATCGGTTTACCGCAGGGCTTGCGGCGGGATCCACTGCGGGGGTCACCGCCGCGCTCGGGATCGGCCTCGCACTCAGCTTCGAGGAAGGACTCGCGGCCGGCATCGAAGCTGGGTTCGTCGCTGGGCTCGGAGTGGGCCTCATCACTCGACGCAGCAGCTATCTCGACAGCCCACCTCGCCAGATCGAGCTAAGCGCACTCAGACTTCTTCAGGCTACGGCCAAGTGTCTTCCCATCGGGCTCCTAGCCGGGCTTGGGCTTGGGCTCATCCTCATACTCATTCACGGGCATATAACGTCGCTCGCATCGGGACTGGCGATGGGTCTTCCGTTCATGCTCGGGTATGGAGTGTCCGAAGCGATCGTCATGGCGGCTGACGACCAGAAATCCACCACGCCAAAATCCCTTCTGCACGGAGAACGTGCCGCGACTATCGCGCAGGTAGTGACATTCGGGTTCGCCGCCTCACTCGCGGACGTGCTCACGACATGGCTTGCACACGGGCTTGCCGCCGGCCTTGCACTCGGGCTTGCCGCCGGCCTCGCAACCAGCATCCACTCGCCGTGGCTGCGGTTTCTCGCCACGCAAGGATGGCTTGCGGTACGCGGACGGCTGCCCTGGAATCTGATGCAGTTCCTCGACGACGCCTACCGCCGCAACGTGCTACGCCAGGTCGGCGCAGTCTACCAATTCCGCCACGCTCGATTGCAAGACCACCTCGCCAGTATTGACCTCGATCCAACCGTTACACGGTTGGCTGGCGAAATAGTCGACGCTACTGACGTTCCCGTGGGTACCTGTTCGTGATCGCGATAGCCGATCGGCGTGGCCACCAGCGGCGGCCCGGACGCGGGACATGATGACTTGGATCTCATCGACTCCGAGTTCGGCGGCCACCGTGTCGCGTTTGGCGATCACATCCGCGGCCGTCTTCCCACCCCCACGTGGCAGATCCAGGATGACGGCCCACCGAGAACACCCAGATTCCCTGACCTGGTCGTTTGCGATTCTCCGGTATGCGAGTCCCCTTCTATTGCCGCGACGGAAGAGAGTCGCTTTCCGCATCCTGCTCGCGCCGCTGAGCGGACGACATCCGACCATGCACCAAAGAGGGTGCGGTCCCTCTGGTCATGATGGTGTCTATGATCGTGGGGTTGTTGGGCTACGAGTAGTTCTGTTCCTGGTGTTCGTGGAGTTCTTTAGCGATTTGATCTTCGATCCAGTTGAGTGCCTGCTGGAAATCTTCTTTCAGCTCTGGATCGTCTTCGTTGGCTATGCATTGGGCGGCGTTTGTCCTAGCCCGTTCGAGGTCTTCGGAGACGCCATTCACGCTGCCCCAGCTGCGTGGACGCATGGCATCCGCGATCTGCTTGCGGACGGCGTTGGCAGTGTCCGTCCCTATTTCACGAGCCCTGGTAGTGAGGCGTTGCGCCAAGTTGGGCTGATTTAGTGGCCATATTGCTAGTTCACCTAGCAGGGTGACTAAACCGAGCAGATCGTTGCCGTCGAGGCTTTTGATGGCCGCAGATAGGTGCTCGGCTTGTCTGGATGTGAGGCCTGCGGCCATGACGAGGTCACTGATGGCGGCGGCGTCCGCCGATTGGCCTTGCTGAACCTGGTTGACCAACCATTGCGTTAGCGCTTCCGCTTCTTCGTCGAAGGTCTCGGTGAGTCCGGCGACTTCGGCAGGCAGTTGGTGTCCCGCGTGGTGCATGGCGGTGAGGTGTCCGAGGACGAGCGTGGGGTGTGTTCTGGCGATGCCCGCCGCGATCTGTTGGACGGTGTAGTCTTGCCAGCCGGTGTGATTGATGAGCTTCAGGACTGCCATCGCGTCGGAGTCAGCGAGATTGCGTCCCCAGGCTATGCCGTTGTAGCCGCACGTGAGCTGGAGCGCGCGGGTTGCGGCGGATGGCGAGATGCCGCCGGTAAGCAGAAGCTCGACGGTGTCGGCCGGTCGGGTCTTGAGCTGCGCGTGACTGCCCATGAGGAAGCGGTCCCTCACTGCCGGGTCGGGGTCGTGCGTGCCCTGATGGTGCACGTCGGCGAATGTGTCGCTACGGCTGATCCAGGTGAAGTTGACGAACGCATTCGCTGCGGCCAGGCGCACCTCTGGACGGTGCTCAGACAGGTCGGTCAGCCAGGCGAGGACGGCGGCTTGGTCGACCTGCGCCCAGACGTTGAGCAGCAGGTCCAGGTCCTCGTCTAGTGGTCCTGCCGGGCGTCTCGTGACTTCTCGCACGATGCCTGCGGTGAGGTCCGGTCGGGCTTGTGCAAGGTGCTGCAGGAACCACCTCGGCGACGGGTTGTGGTGACAGTCGACTGCCCGGATCTCGTGGAGGCACTCGTCGAGTGTGCTCGCGATTTGTGCGGGGTCGCCGGAATCAGTCAGCTGGTGGGTGACCCGATCGACGAGTACCTGTTGTTCGGCATCCTCGGCGGCAATGCGGTTCTGGGTCCGTTGCCTTCGCATCACCTGCAATTGCTCTGTGGAGAGTTCTGTCTGGCTGGCGTTTCGCGCGAGCTTAGCTGCTTCGAGCTCATCAAGCGTCGGGAGTGCCATACCGCGGCGCGATGGCGTTTTGTGGTGACCGGCATTGAGCAGCAGCTCGGCAAGATCGTCGCCCCGTTTATCGAGTTCCGTCACCAGGGTGAGCGCGGCGTGCCGGACTCGAAGCGACCGCGCATACTCTGCCGTCCAGCTCAACTGACGGCGGATCCACCGACGAATGACCGGACTGCCGGTGGCCTGCGCAGCCTCGGCCAGCACCTCAACAGTGGCGAGATCGTCGCTCTCCCAAGTCAGTACGTCCGCGTTGCTTATGGATTGACCGAACTTGCCACGCGGTGGGCGCAGGGCCTCGCCGAGCAGTGCGACAGCCGCGCCGGCTCGGCGAAGGTCGGTGCCGCTGGCCTGACGGTGTAGTATCGCGCGGATCTCATCGCGCAACGGTCGCGCCCACCTTGCTGAGACAAGGAAGGGCTGGAAGTTAAGGCGGTATCGAGTTTCTGGAACGGTGCGGAGTCCGTCCTTCACTAGCAGCGGCTGTAGCGCGAACATCGGAGTTGTTACATCCCGGTCGCCTGCTGGCTCGGTTAGCCAGGCATCGACACGGGCGACGATCCGAGCGGGGAAGGATGCCTCGGGGAGTCGGCCGAAGTCCGCGAGCCGGTCGGTGATGACACGTTCGGCGTGTTCTGGGTATTGGTGGGTTGGTCGTGGGTCGTAGCGTCGCAGAGCCCAGAGCGCGTCCAGGGCGGTTTCGAGCAGGTCTGGCGCGTGTGTGGCGCATTGACCATACAGGGCAGGGAGGCGCTCGCGAACGTCGTCGGCGCCTATGGGGTTCAGGCCGAACAGGACCCGCAGATCGCTCTCTGACGGCGGTTCCTTTTCGGTTTGACTGGCTTCGGCTGCATGATCATGCGCGTCCTGCGAGTCGGTAATAGCGGCCTCGGTTGAACCATTAGCAGTGTTGGTACCGGCGGCCTCTGTCACATCAAGTCGTATTCGGATGTCTTCCAACGCCTCGATCAAAAGCCTGGGCTGCGTGACCGTTAGCCCAGACAGCTTGTCGAGTGTGTGATAGAGGCTTTCGTGGTCGGCGGCGTGCAGCTCCTCGCGAACGGTCACCCATACCGGAGCGAAAACCGATGGTTTGCTCTGTCTGGTGAGACGCCAGTCGAGCTCGGCCAGCTCTATGACAAGCTGTTCTCCGTGTGTGCGGCCGAATGCCTCCCATAGTTCTACGGTGAAGCGGGTGTCATACTGGCCAACTGCGGCCTCCCCTTCGAGGATGTGGTCGGCCAGGACATCCGAGACTACTCGAGTGCGCCCGTTCCGGGTGACCAGCACGCCGCGGTCGTGCAGGCGCTCGGACAGTCGCAGCAGGTCGATGGTCTTCAGGCCACAGAAGTTAGCGATCGCGTTACGCACGTTGTTGTCAGTGTCGTCGACCGGCCCAAGCGCGGCATAGACAGCTAGGACGCGCCGCGGTGAGCCGCCGTCATTGTCTCCGAAGGCCAGCTCGTGGTAGCGCGCAAGCACCTGCTTGCGCAAGCTGGCATCGACTGCAAGCGGGGCGGTCAGTTCGCCGCGGCGGATCAGGTTCGCAGCGACCACCGCTACATAAGGGCTGTCAACAGCCTGGTCGGCGAAGTACTCCCGTGCCGCCAGCGTGAGGTTGAGCCCATCTGTGAGGGAGGCGACCAGTGCCCGAGCCTGCGGCTTGGTCAGCTCTCCCACCACAACCGTCTCAACCTGGCTCGGCGCGTACCGAGCGTTGACGATCTCGGCACGCAGTGGTTCCGTGCCCGTGGGACGTGACGCGAATACCAACTGTGTGCCGTTGGTTGTACGGGCGTAGGCAAGAAGCGATGCGATTGCCGTCGGCTCCCGGTGCGCGTCGTCAACAACGATGACCGCCGGTGTATGCGGCAGCTCCGCCAGAGCTGCAGCGTCAATATCGCGTCCAAGCGACAGACATATAACCGGCAACGAAGGGTTGTCCTGCTGGAATTGAGTGAGTGCCTCGACTAGTAGTCGGGTCTTGCCACGCCCACCAGGTCCGGTGATAAGCACCACCAATGGCCAGTCGCCGCTTCGGTCTAGCGCAGCAGCCAACCCCGCCAGCTCTGCTTCTCGTCCTACCCGCGGAGCAAGGTCATTGGGCACCGTGTCCGGGTCCTGCCGGTCAGCAGCAAACGTAGTAAGGCTGAGAAACGCATCCTCACCAGGAACCTCAAGCAGCAGCTTACGTTTCTGTACTCCCCAGGTCGCATCGAGGACATCCCGGCGTTTGTGCAGCGGAAGATCGTCCAGCAGCCGCCCCAAACCGCGCTGGTCGAGCAGCCGCCACTTAGGGTGCTTGGCGATCTCCACCCGGACGTCGCGGGAGGCTTCTCCCGAGAACACCAGGTAGTACTCGTCGGCGGTGAAGGTGCACGCCTGCACAGCTTTTCTGACATTCCTGACTGTGAGTTTGTCGTAGCGCTTGCATTGCCAACACGCGGTCGCGTCGTCGCTGAATTGGCCCTCGAAGTCAATTCCGTCCTGTTTATCGCCCCGACGACCCCATCGCTCAACCCGGGTGACCCGACGTAACGGCTCGGCGCAGAATCGGTGCGCACTGAGCAAACGCTCGGTGAAATCCTCGAACTCGTCCGGCGTCAACGACGGTGTTGGCACAAGTATCGGATTTTTGCCCGGCAGCTGACCCTGCGCAAGGACGCCGCCGACGTCATCGGCGACCGGAAGCACACCGGACTTGTCAACCACCGATGGAGGATACCTGCGGACGCGGCCTCCTTGATCCGTAGGTAGCGTCCGATGGACGCCGATAGAACTCGCCTGCAGTGCACCCAGACTCTCTCCTCATGACCGCTGGGCGGCGAGGGAGGCGACGGCGCCTTCGCGGTAGGCGGTGATCATCTCGGTGATGTTGCGCTTATCGAGGCGATCACGCAGGCTCCACAGACACTTAACGCGCGGTCTAAGGGCACACAGGGCTGATGAGAGCCATGGTGTGGCAAAGCCGCAGGTCAGCAGCTTGTACGGTGCGCGAGTAAGCGGCGAGTACCTCCACCATCGTCCGTGACCTGCGGCTTCTCATGACCACTGTGTCAGTGTGCGAACCGCAGAACATGATCAGGACCAGATCTGGTCATCTTGGTCAGTGTGAGCTGTGATCAGGGGCGGCCGGGTCTCAGCGTCGCGCCGCATCGGATTGAAGGGCAGGCGGTGCCGACACCTGCGATGGAGACGCGCTCTCTGCCCGATGAGAGTGGCGTCGTGTCACGAAGGCATGCAGAACGGGCTCCCAGCGTTGCTCACCAGCGGCTGGCTGTGATAAGGGCCGCTGGTGATCTGTGATGTGGCTCGGAAGTGGAGAGGAGTGCGGGTTGCGGCTCGTGGGCTCCCAGATGGTCAATGAGCGGGTTTGGGCTAGCTGGTCCGGCTGTCGGCAAGCGTGTCGGCAGTTGATCCGCTCGTCAGGATGCCGCTGACATGTCGCTCAGTACTCAAGTGCTCAGCATGAGCGCATCGATCGCTGCGGCGATATTGGCGCTGGTGTCGGCCGTGTACGCGGTTCGGTTGACCACCAGAACAAGCAAGGAGGTCGAGGTACTTAAGGCGAGCCTGGCACGTGAATCGGCGATTGACGAGGCGCGACGGAACTATGAATACGAGGCACGGAAACGTGTCTATGCCGAATGTGAACCCCTTGTTCTCCGGCTTGCTGAGAGCAGTGACTACGCGGCGTCTCGGATAATTTCGCTGTCCGATTCCAGGCGGTGGGACGAGTTACGCGCCACGCGCAACACCAGCTCCTTTTGGATGCTGAGCAAGTCGTCAGAAGTGATATCGATGGCCCATGCATTACTGGAGCCGCTCGGACTGTACACACTGTTGAGTGAGAAGGTCACCCTCGTGGACCTGACGTTTGACCACCGGTTATCTGAGATCTACACTCTAGCTCGTGCCGCATACCAGGTGCACATGGACGACTACCGAATCGCGGCCATGCTGCCCACTCTGGAGTATGATCCGGTCGTCGCGGGCTGGCGGCAGAAACGGGAAATGAAGCCTGCGACATACTGGTGGCAAGGGCTCACCCGGGCACGACTCGATCCGGCAGTGGAGTTGTGCATCAATAGGGACGCTGATCGAGTGATGACCATCAGCGAGTTCGAAGATCGATACCTCAAACTATTCGACGCACCACAGGACAGTCGCAGCAAGTCTCTGGGTCTATTTTGCAATCCGCTCTACAACTTCCGGCTGGAACATCGGCCAGTCTACTGGCGAATGCTGATGTGCCAGCTGCTCATATACCGCAGAATTTCGCATCGCAGTCGCTTGCCCGCAGAGGTGCTCACCTCGCCGAATTTCGACTTCGACCGACAGGATATCGACTCGCTGCAGCGCTCGGGTGCTATTGAAGACGAGTTTCTCAATTCAAGCCTCGATGTCGCACTGCGGTACACCGGCACGCTGTTGAAGCGCGACTGATCGGGACTCCGGCTCTTGTAGAAGCCACCCTGCCTGCGGGGCCCCCGGCCCGATCCAGACGTGAATCCAGTGCCACTCATCCCATCCTCTCATGCCGCGATGGATGCGGCCTGTGGGCCTGAATTGTGAATCGTGTACCTGCGAGTTCGGGTGATCAGTTTCATGCAAATCCAGTACCAGCGCTCGGTGCCAGGCCGTGGGCAGCGTGATCGTAGTGGAGTTTCATCGAGGACCACCCGTTACGCGACGGGTACCTACAGGACGGACCGTGATCTCCGGTCCCTCAACCAGCAGGATCTGGTTCTTATGCTGACACGTTAGGTCCACCACCGTTCGTGACCTGCGGGTTGTTATGGCAACTGTGTCAGTGTACGAACCGCCGGCCATGATCGAAGACTGGCTGTGGGCCGTCCGGTGTGGGCCAGCGTGCGTGGTTGTAGCCGTCTGTTTCGATCACTTGCCTCTAACTGCTGGAATCGTTCTCGTAGGTCAGTAACGGTTCATGTAAGCTGCCAATAGGTCTACAAGATCATTTCTTGACCGGTCAAGATCATAGCGACACGCAGCTCCTTCGGTCGTGGGTGCTGTCGTCACCCCTGTGATTCAAGGTGGCGCTAGTCATCATGGTGCGGCTCAGCGCATACTGTCTGCGTTACTGGCCAAGGTGTCGATGCTGGGGGTTGATCATGGGTCACAAAAACAGCGAGCGAGGGTGGGAAGCGGAGCCGGAGGCATCGTTTCGTACGACGGCTGGGCAAGTCGCCTAAGAGTATAAAACTGAAAGGTGGAGACGAACTGAGCAAGCAGGAGGGCGGCTGTCCTGATATCTGGGAGCTTTCCAACGGGGATGTGGCAATCATCGGTCGTGATCTCACTGATGCTTACATAGGCCGGCTGCCGAAGGGAGTTAGCGTCGCAGAGGATGAGCGCGTGGTTATCCTACCTGGCGTCATGCTTTCTATGGCAAAGAGGGATATTCCTGATGCTTGAGCGAGTCCGTGATACACCGGGAATAATTCTTTCTCTCGACGAATATTGGCCCGACTTCGAGCTTAATAGGTCCCGAGTCACTGATAGGATTGACAAACTTGAGCGCCGCCAATACTTCGAGGAGCCCTCTGATCCTGGCTGGCAAGCATTTGTCTCCGGCGATTGGCAGGAAGCGCTTCGACTGGAAGAGCTAAATCGACAGGCACCCTCGCGCATTATAGAGCTTATGCAGAAAAGGGCATTATCGGGCGTCGCGTCCGCATAGTGCATAGTGGAGTTTCCTATTAGTCCGTACCTACAGTGGGAATTAAACGGGCTGCGGCTAAGGGCAGAGTGCGGCGAGAATATCCATGTTGCCCCAGCGGAATTTATCGCACCGTATGAGAAAGATGACCCTGCGCCCGAAGTGATCATTTTGGGTACGGAAGTCATGTATGAAATCTGTTATGATCACAACGGTGTACTCAGTGGAGGTCGCAGAATTGTTGAAACCGATGTAATTTCCGAGTGTCGAATTGAAATTGACGCAATTTACCAAAAAGGTGAAGATCTTCTTACGTTTTTCGAACGTGAAATCGCCCCTATGTCGCCACCGTCCATAAAACGGTAGTACCAGTAGACTTGTAACCCTAGTTTGGTACCGCTGCTTCGGCTTAACCGAGGATCGGGTGTCTGCACGTAGAGTCTTGCTGATGTTAGCATACTCCTGCCCTGCTGGTTGCACTTGGCCTTGTCGTCGCATCGCCGTGGGCACTGCCCGTGCTAGACCAAGATCGGCATGCTGACTGGAGCTGTCTGAGTCTGATCGGCACGACCTATGGTGCAATATCGGCAGTGATTGCCAGTCCAGCGAAACTATCAGAGGCCCCCTAACAGTCGCAATATTCATGTTGTCTTCTTAGTTGTTGGCCTTACCGCTAGTTCGTTTAAGAAGGGCTCTCTCGACAAAAGCATCAGCCTCGGCCACGGTGATTTTTACATGATCGGTGTCGTTGTCACCGAACCGGTACCGTACGAAGTAACTAGTTGGTTCCCATTTGAGATTTCGAGTGAAAGCCTCATCGATTATTTTTCCGTTAACTGCTCGACGGCGAGCGATTCCCATGGGGTGGCTGTGGGTGCCGAAAACCTCGGTTCCGTCATGCGACCTGCTCATATTCGTTGATCAAGCCTCCGAGCAGGCGGATACGTCGCACTTGGTCTGGTGGTGGTCCGTGAG
>JALZHU010000136.1 GCA_030860695.1 Actinomycetota bacterium | reverse complement strand
AACAGAACTCCTGGTAGAACGGCGCTTCAGCACCGCTCGATCTACCAGGAGTCCTCCATTACCAGCGGCGACACGCCGTCACAAGATCAGTTGCTGCCACAAGATCAGTTCAGGAACAGGCTCTTAGGGAAGGCCGATGTTCGTCGAGCGCTTGACGCGTCGTTTTCCAGCGGTCGCGCCACTGCTGCTCGTTCGCGCCGAGCGCGCGCACCAGCCCCAAGGTGATATCCAGCGAGGGCAAGCGTGCGCCAGTGAGCGCCTCGTGCACCGTGCTCTTGCTGCATCCAGCGAGACGGCCGAGTCTGTCGTAGGTCGGCTTGCCTGCGGCAACCCTGAGCTCTCGAAGATCCTCAGCGAACCGCTTAACCAGCTCGTCGTCCTCTGGTCGGCGCTCTTCACGGGCCATGTTTTCCGTATCCGTCCGATCCTGTCCGGCGGTCTCCGAGGCTATCCGAATACCTAGCGAACGCAGTACCGCGACGTACCGTGAATTTCAAGCCCCGCGATTGAGCGTGGACAAATCGTCGAGTTGAAAGGAGACAGACACATGCAGCCTTTGTCCTTCAGACGCCGACTGGGCTACGCATTCGCTGCACTGGCGATAGCGGTAGCGCTGATTCCGTTCACATCGGCCAGTGCCGGCGCTTGGAGCTATGGCCTCAACCGGGTGCAAACTGCCACCCAGGACGCCGCCGCCGCGGCCGGTTACGGTCCGGGCTGGGTTGGCCTGAGCTATAAAAGCAACGGACCGATCGTCGGCTACCTATTCGCCCGTGGCTTCCGCTTCGCTGATGGCGCGGTCAAGGGCAGCTTCGACCATATGGACATTCGCGGGACGACGGATGGTGGATACGGCCACCCGAGAATCACGCGCTGGCCGTGGGGCTACGCCCATGGGGGGTTCGACGGCTGCGCCTCCGGGTACGGTACCTCGAAGTTCGCCCTCCAGCGCTCCAGCTATTCCTCCGATAGGTGCGCTGCTGGTCCGCGTGTTGGTCCGAATGGCACCTGGTGGCAGCGAGTCGGTCTTCTGCACCAACAAGGGCGCTGATCCACTCTGCAGTCCTGTCGGCGTATGGAATAGGGCAAGCCCGCTGGCAACGAGGGCCCCAAGCCGGTGACCTCTCAAGGCTGTCGGGCCTACGGCAACATCGGGGCGTCGGCCGCCTATGGGAGCGGTGCACTCGTGTTTCGGCATCCTGTGGGGTATGTTCCTCCGGGCCAGAAGATGGCGCTGCGCTACGTGACCAAGGATCGCCAGTACGTAATGGCGAAATGGAATTCTGGCAGCCTCGCTGCTGGTATTGAGTGGGCATTCTCCCCACGCTCCTGCGTGACTTAGATCCTCATCAGATGACTTGTCTTGTAGAGGCCCTCGCCACGTGGCGAAGGCCTCTACAGTGTTTGGTTGTTCGTGGCGATGAGGAGCTGTACGTGGAGGCCGCGGTCGTGTTCTCCGGCATCGTAGATGAAGGTCGACATGGCGAAAGCGAGGGATGGATATACGACCTCGTTAATAAGGCAACCAATCCGAACTTCCATGTTGGGCTTGAGTTCGATCGTCTTGGTATGCAACGACCGAAGGAGAATGAACTCATCCAACCGCTTGAGCAGTGGCTTACGGGCCTAGACCCCGATGAGATCGCCGCTGCGATAGACGCCGGACAAGAGGCCCCTGAGTTTTACCTGCCGGTGAGGGATTGGGGACTGATCTTCGCAGCCTTCCCAGTCAAACGCGAACATCGAGGAAAACCTGGTCGACTACTTGGCATATACCCTGCCGTGGCCGGGCCTGTTAATGACAAGGAGATGGTCAGAAAGACCCTGAAGCGAAAGGAAGTCACTACGGGCTGCCTGACAAGCCTTTCGTTGTCGCCCTGCTCGGTATGTCCTCGTTCATGGAAGACGATGACATAGAACAGGCACTGTTTGGAAGCTTGGCGTATCAGTACTACGTCGGTGAGCCACGCCGTCGTGAAGGTAAGTGGGTTCGGAAGCGAGATGGCTTCTGGATGCGCGGCACTCAACCTCAGGGAACTCGGGTTTCAGCGGTGCTTGCCGGAACGGACCTCATGCCTTGGCGCCCCGCGCGCCAGCTCCCCCGTTTATGGCTTAATCCGTGGGCGACTCGGCCGCTTACAGTGACCGATCACTTCCCAACTGCAACCGTGAACGATCACGGTCTGGTGGTTTCCGCTGAGACCGACGTCGAGGCACACGTGGTCCTTAACCTGCCGAAAAACTGGCCCGGCCCTGAGTCACCATTCACCACCTGAACCAACCGACTGGAAAGAACGCCTCGCAGACGGCGAGCACGTCAGCAGCCTGGCCGCCGATGCTACCAGTACCGGGGCCAGACGGCCTTTGCGCAGTTTGCCGGGCGGGTGCTCACCAGCGGGCGGCAGGCCCGGACCTACTGGACAACCCGCTCCTGCAGATCTTTCCCGCGCGCGCGTACCGTGCGACAGTAAGAGACTATCGTCGGATCGCTTGTGGCAGTGCCACCGGCAAACCGGCCGCTGAGTTCAAACACCGTGAATACCACAAGATCGCCATCGAACAGCCAATGGTCGTCTGCTGACAATGCGTCTGCTTCGATGAGGTGCTGGGGAAGCCAACGGATGTCTTCACCGGGGGCCGATGTTGTGTGGTGCCACGGTGAGGCCCCAGCGGGTGTTGTCACCGTGAGGAACGGTGACAACCCGCCCTTAGAGGGGCCACTCCAACTGCGGATGGCGAGTATTCATACTTTTGTCTGGAGTGTTATGTTTGTTGGAGTTCGGTGAGTGCTTGTTGGATTAGTTTTCGGGCTGCTTGTCCGTATACCGCTGATTGTTGGAGTAGGGCGAATGCTTTGGCGTGTACGGCTATTTCTCGGGGCTGGGTGATGTCTAGTCCGGCTGAGACTCCTTCGACTTGTACTCGGTTTTCGTCGAATATCCAGAAGCTTCCTTGGGCTAGGCAGTGGCGTTCGCCCGAAGCGGGGATGATGCCTAGGCTGACCCGTGGTAGAGACATGACGGCCAGTACTCGGTCAAGTTGTCCGAGCATCACGTTGGTATCGCCGACGCGGGTGCGTAGGGTTTGTTCTTCTAGCACGAAAGCGAAGCGTCGGGATCCGGTGTAGAGAATGTGTTGCCGTTCCATGCGGACGGCGACAGCTTCGTCCACGTCGCCAGGGAGGTCGAGAAACTTGTTCCAGAATTGTAAAATTGCGGCGGCGTATTCGGCTGTGTGGAACAGGCCTGGTATGACGGTGTTTTCGTAGCATCGGAACAGCTTTGTTCGCTCGTAGAGCGGCACGGATGAGGTTTGCGAACGTTTTAGTCCGGCGCGCATGTGGCGCTGCCACTCGATATACATCGACTCGATGGCGCGCACCGTGGCGATGAGGTCTGGTATGTGGTCTTCGGCATTACAGGCACGGCACCATGTCCGGATGTCTTGTTCGCTCGGTGCTTGGGTGCCGTGTTCGAGTTTGCTGATCTTCGTGAAGTGCCATTCGCACACGGCAGCTAGTGCCCGCCCTGTCAGGTTCGCCTCGGTACGAATCTCTCGGAGGCGGGCTCCGAGCGCCTGGCGTGCCTGCTTAACTGGTGTGGTAGACACCTTTAGGAAGGAGTGTACTCGTTGTGCGGAATAGCGATCTTCCACGCTTGCTCGAAGGCCGTCGCACACGCCGCAACTATGTCGGGGTCGGTTGTCACTTCGTGGTCAAGGACATGCCCGTCACCGGAGAAGTGAGTGAACGCAACTGTCTGGCGGTCGAACATCCAAAAGTCGTTGCCGGGTAGCAGCAGCGTTGACGCATTACGTCGAGGTAGCCATCGAACGTCTTCACCGGCACGAACGAGCTGTGCCGCGTCTAGCCACTCAAACCGGATGTAGTCAGTAACCGGTTCGGAGACGATACGTAGCCTGCGTAGCGTCTTGCCGGCCTCATTGTTGCGTCGCATCAGCTCGAACCAGGGCTGCCACCATTGAGCTTCCGCCTCAGGGTCCAACGGTTCGCCGCGTAGCCACGTGTGGAACCTGTCTTTTTCGATGTTCGTGGCGTACACGTCACGCATTTCAAGGTGCACGGCTTCACGCCGAAACGTTGTGAGGAACTGGTCTCGCTTTTCCTCTGTGATCGGCTCCAAGGCCCTACTCTCCAACCAACAATGGGACGACGGCCGACTTCCTAACCTGCACGCAGGTCTCATGGTCCGGGATGCTCATCTGACTAAGCGTCTCGGCGTCGGTGATTCGCTTGCCTTGAATAATGTAGTTGCCGTCAGGCGTCACGCCGACGATGGGCGGCACGATGTTGGTCACCGCACCGTCTAGGCCGTCCAGTGCGAGGTAGTCCAGTAGCGCGGCCGGTACTTCCACAAGAGTCTCGTCGTTGGGAACGGTGGGTCGGGCCAGGGTGGCAGGATCGGTGACGATCCATCCCTGAACCACGTACGAATCTTGATCGGTCGCGTACAGGGTCGGCGAGTTGGTCGGCGTTGAGTTCTTACCGAGGAATCGTAGCTTCACAGTCCTTCTCCTATCTCAAGACTTGCTTAAGGTTGCATCGACCAAAGCCAGCATCGGCTGTTACGAGCAACACGTCAAGAGCCCTGCCCGCAGGGGGTGCTGCCGCTTGGAACTGCTGCTTCCCGATGAACGCACGGTCAAGGGCCTGGTCTGACTTAGCTCCCGCCTACCGCCAACCCTGCGAAGGACCGTGATCGGGGAGTCGTTCCGGGTAACATGACGCAACTTCCTTCCAGGGCAGCCGAACGTGCCTCTAGCGTCACTACCCATGACGACTACTACAGTGAGTGCCGCCGACCCAGGCTTGGCACCGGGACGGGCGCCCGACCTGGCACAGCCCGTATCCGCTGTCGTCATCGCCTCACCGGAGCGCTTCTGCCGTTTCGGCGGTATGTACCAGGCCATCCGCACCGTGATCGAGGTTGAGACCTGGGCACAGGTGTTGGCCATGTTCCCTGGTGGCGGTGTGCGGTGAGTCTTGCCCGAACGACGCTGTACCGGGTCTTCGATGAGGAGCTGTCCGAGCTGCTTGACATAGTGCTGACCGGTGAGGTGATCTCCGACCGTGCCACCGCCGAACGTCTGGTGCGAGTGGTAGGCGCGCTGGCCAACCTGCACAGCCGGCACCCCATTGACGCGCGCGGCCGGTGCGCGCTGCGCTGGTCGATACCACGCCGCTGGTGGCGCCCATGGCCTCTACGGTCCACGTGCACCGTGCACGCAGCGTTGTGCTTCTTCTTGCGATCACCCTCGAACTTCGTCGTGTCGGCCCTCACTGAACAAGAGGGCTAGCCGAACAGCGCAGTAGTGGCGCGGTCAGGCAGGTTCGTCCAAGGTCCCACGCGGGAAGAGCCGGGCGGCTCCTGTGGGGCTCCTGTGGTGGCTGGCCGTAGTTCGCATAAGCATGCTTTGGTGCCGGCGGTGGGATTCGAACCCACACTGACGGGTTCCTAGGACCCGGGCCTCTTCCGTTGGGCTACGCCGGCTTGCGGTTACGGGCGCACCAGGTATCGGTGAGCGCATGGCAGTTGGGACAGAGGATACGGAGATTCGTCAGCCGGTTGTCAGTGTGGTCACCGTTGACATGGTCGAGCGAGAGAGGAAGTTCCTTGCCGCGCCATCGTTGGAGGCCGCACTCCTCGCATCGTCGTTCCTTCAAGCCTGCCTTGATCAATCGCTCACGTAGGCGTGCGGTGTTGGTGTAGGGCGAGTTAGTCACGAGGATCTCGCTCAGGGGCAGTACGTTGCGACCTGCGAAAGTGTGCCCCCGCGCCCACCCTTGGCCGGTGAAGTGTGAGCTGTCAAGGTCGAGTCTCTTGATGTGCCCGACGAGCATGCGGTAGATGCCACCACTCGGTTGTAGCCGAGGCGACGCATGACTTCAGCGAGCGAGCAGCTGGCTGCCACAGCGTCGGCCAGCTCGCCGTTGGTCCACCGTCGGGGACGTGGACGGATGGGAGTGGGACCGGGGCGAAAGTGGGACATGTCGAGACCGAGTCGCACGATGTGGCGGCGCAGACCGTCGTAGTCTCCAGCCACAATCCCGAGCTTTGCGTACACCTCGCTCAGCTTCACGCTGGACCCCACTGCGGCGCGAAGTTGCTCGTCAGTCCAGCTTCGGCGGCGAGGCACATCTCATGATATCGAACATATGTTCGATATACAAACTCGGTGCCCGTGTGCTTCAAATCCCGAGGTCTTTGCGCAGTTTGGCGACGTGGCCGGTGGCGCGGACGTTGTACAGGGCCTTGTCGATGCGGCCCTGCGCGTCGATCACGAAGGTGGATCGGATCACGCCGGTGACCGTCTTGCCGTACAGCTGCTTCTCGCCGTAGGCGCCGTAGGCGGTCAGCACTGAACGGTCCGGATCGGACAGCAGCGGAAAGTGCAGGCCCTGCGCATCACGGAACTTTGCCAGCTTCGCCGGCGGGTCTGGCGAGATGCCGAGTACCGCGAACCCAGCCGTATCGAGCTCTGCGAGGTTGTCACGGAAATCGCAGGCTTGCTTGGTGCAGCCGGGGGTGCCAGCCGCCGGGTAGAAATAGATCACTACGGACCGGCCGCGGTAGTCCGACAGTGAGACAGGCTTGCCGTCGGCATCGGGCAGGGTGAACTCCGGGGCGGCGTCGCCGGGGGACAGGAAGGCGTTGTTGGCCACGGGGTCGGACGGTACCGCCCGGATGGGGTGGCGTCGTTCCCTGGGCACACCGTGACTACGGTGTGCCGCACGCCTAACCGCGCAAGGAGGACTCATGGCCCGCGACGCCGACACCATCGAACGCGACATCGAGCAGGCCCGCGATTCGCTGGCCGCGACGCTGCAGGAAATCGGTACCCGAGCTGACCCCAAGCGCCTGGTCGAGGCCGGCAAGGAACAGGTGGAGACCACCATGGCCGACCCAAGGGTGCGCTACTCGCTGATGGGCGTCGGCGCGCTCATCGTGCTTGTGCTGCTGCGCAAGCTTTTCCGCTGAGCTCCAGAGCCACCACGGCGAAGGACTCGCCGTCCAGCTGCACGGTGTTCTGCCCTGTGGTGGTTTGTCCGGACCTGAGAAGAACCTGAGTGGGTTGGCCGTCCAGGGCCACGGTGGCCGGCCGCGCGCCCAGGTTGACTGCCACCCGGAGCTCACCACGGTGCAATACCAGCGTGCGGGCTTGCTCATCTACGTCGACGGTCAGGGCGTCCAGCCGGGGATCGGACAGCTCCGGGCGGCACTTTCGCATCGTGATCAGTTCTCGGTATATGCGCAGCAGCGTGGCGTGTGGCTCGGTATCGGGCTCGGACCAGTCCAGTTGGGAACGCAGGAAGGTCTGCTCGTCGTTTGGGTCGGGAACATCCGTTTCGTCCCAGCCATGTTCGGCAAACTCCGCGTAGCGGCCTTGGCGAACGGCGTCGCGCAGCTCCGGGTCGGGCATGAACGAGAAGAACTGGAATGGTGTGGCCGCGCCCCACTCCTCGCCCATGAAGATCATCGGTGTGTACGGGGAGCACAGCACCAGCGCGGCACCGCAGGCCAGCAGGCCAGGGGACAGGGTGGCTGAGATCCGGTCGCCGGTAGCGCGGTTGCCGACCTGATCGTGGTTCTGCAGGTAGGCGAGGAACTTCCAGCCGGGTAGCACCGCTGTGTCCACCGGCCGGCCGTGAGTGCGCTGCCGGAAGCTCGACCAGCGCCCGTCATGGAAAAACACGCTCCGCAAGGTACGGGCCAGGTCGGGCAGCGTGCCGAAGTCGGCGTAGTAGCCCTGCTGTTCGCCGGTCAGCGTGGCGTGCAGGCAGTGGTGAATGTCGTCGTCCCACTGCGCGGTTAGCCCGTAGCCCCCTGCGGCACGGGGGGTGATCAGTCGCGGGTCGTTGAGGTCGGACTCGGCGATCAGCGACAGCGGCCGTCGCAGGTGGCTAGCCAGGGTGTCGACCTCGGTGGTCAGCTCCTCCAGCAGGTGGGTGGCCCGGCTGTCGCGCAGGGCGTGCACGGCGTCCAACCGCAGCCCGTCGAGGTGATAGTCGCGCAGCCACTCCACTGCGTTGTCGATGACGTAGCGGCGCACCTCGTCGGAATGCGGTCCATCCAGGTTGAGTGACGGACCCCAGATGTTGCTCCCGGCGAAGTAAGGACCGAAGCGGTCCAGGTAGGCGCCGGACGGTCCGAGGTGGTTGTGCACAACGTCGAGGACCACGCCCAGGCCATGGGCGTGGCAAGCGTTCACGAAGCGCTTGAAGGCATCGGGTCCGCCGTAGTTCTCGGTGACGGCGTACCAGCTCACCCCGTCGTAGCCCCAGTTGCGGGGCCCGTCCACGGCGTTGACCGGCATCACCTCGACCAGATCAACGCCCAACTCGACGAGGTGGTCGAGGCGCTCGATCGCGGAGTCGAAGGTGCCGCTCGGGGTGAACGTCCCGATGTGCAGCTCGTAGAGCACGCTGCCCGCCAGCACCCGGCCAGTCCAGCGTTGATCGGTCCACTCGAAGGCACTGTGGTCATAGACCCGCGACGCCGCGTGCACCCCGTTGGGCTGCCACCGGGATCGGGGATCGGGTAGCGGGGTGTCCTCCTCGTCCAGCCGGAACGCGTAGTCAGTGCCCAATCCGGCATCGGGAACGGCGCCACACCACCAGCCGCCGAACGTCCTGGTCAGCTCGTGCTCGGCGCCGTTCACCACGACTTGTACCCGCTTGCGCAGTGGGGCCCACACCGTGAAGTCCATGGGCCCGATCTTGTCAGGGTTGTGCGGCATTGTCTGGCCGTGACCGTGGCGAGGGGGCAGCATGGAGCGATGGCCACCGGGTTGGACGGGTTCGGCCCCGCGGGGGAGTTCACCGTCGAGGATCTTGAGCGGATGCCTGACGACGGGCGCCGCTACGAGTTGCTGGACGGGGTTTTGCTAGTGAGCCCGGCCCCGGGAGTGTGGCATCAGGAGGTAGTGCTTGAGCTGGCGGTCAAGTTACGCACCATGTCTCCGCCGGAGTTGCATGTGGTGATTGCGCCGTTTGAATGGCGGCATGGGCATGGGACGGCGCTGCAGCCGGACCTCCTGGTCGCGCGGCGCGCTGACTTGCTCGCGGTGGAGGGTGGGAAATTCCTCGCAGAGCCTCCCGTGCTGGCCGTTGAGGTGCTCTCGCCGAGCACCCGGCGGATTGATCGGCTGTCGAAGCTGTCCGCCTACGAGGAGGCCGGTGTTGACTCGTACTGGCTAGTCGATCCGGATCCGGAGGTGCCGTCGCTGCAGGCGTTGGATCTGGTGGATGGCCGCTATGTCGAGGTTGGATGCGCGTCGGGTGAGCAGGCGTGGCAAGCACATAGGCCGTTCCCGGTCACCGTCGCACCCGCGGACCTCATCGCGGGCCTGCGGCATTCACCATGACGGTGCACGATTCATCGCCGGACCTGAAGCCCCGCGGCACCGGCACCGTGCCCATCTTCGCCGCTTGCTGTGTTGCGTTAGCGGCCACTCCCACCGGCTGCTGCGGCCCCGCCCGGCCCGACGAGCACGTTGGCCCTTAGGTGGAGCAGTCTCCGGTCGGAATGATGCGGGCGGTGGAGGTAGGCACGATTCGTTAGTCAGCAAGCAGCAGGGCGACAGGGTAGCGGGCGAGCAGGTCGGCGAGCGGCACGCTTCTTGACGCCGAGACGCCGGTGAATGCGTCGGTCCAGGAACCCTCCGGCAGGGCTAGTGCGGTCTCGCCCCAGCCGCCGCGAGTGGCCAGCCCGACTGGTAGCCGGGTGGCGACCGCGACCACCCCGTTGTGAGCGAACGCGACGGCGTGCGGTGCGGCGGGACCGGTGGCGCGCAGCGGGGTGTAGCCAGTGAATCGCTCGGGATGGTCACGGCGAGCGCGTAGAGCCCGGGACACGACGAGCAGCTTGGCCGCGCCAGAGTCGTCTACGTCGGGCAGCCAGCCGTGGTCGATCCGCGCCAGCAGGTCGGCGCGTGCGGCGAAGTCCACCGGCCGGCGGTTGTCCGGATCCACCAGCGAGAGATCCCACAGCTCGCCGCCCTGGTAGGTGTCCGGCACACCGGGCATCGCTAGCTGTACAAGCACCGCGGACAGCGAGTTCGACCGTCCGGGCGCAATGATCCGTGCCGCCACCGTGGCCACTGCGGAGCGCAGCGCGGGGTCATCCAGCGCGGCGTCGGCGACAGCATGCATGGCGGTCTCGAACGGTTCGTCTGGGTCGGTCCAGGTGGTATGGGTCCGCGCCTCTCGCATCGCTTTGTTCAGGTAGGCATGTAGCCGGTCCGGCGGCAGCGGCCACGCCCCGACCAGGGTCTGCCAGAGCAGGTGCCCCAGCGCTGGGTCGGGCACGCTGGCACCGGCCGCCTCAGCCAGCCTGGTGAACTCCCGGACGGCGCCCGCCCACCAACCCGGCAGCTCGGAGAGCACCGCCAGCCGGGCTCGCACGTCGGCGGAACGCTTGGTGTCGTGGGTGGACAGCGTGGTCATCCCGCACGGGGCGATCTCCTCGCGGCGTGCTGCGGCGGCGTGGAAGGCATCGAGGTCAAGCCCGAAGCGGGCCGGATTCCCCCCCACCTCATTGAGCGCGACGAACCGAGTCCAGCGGTAGTAGGCGGTGTCCTCGACGCCTTTGGCCATCACCGCGCCGGAGGTCTGCTGGAACCGGACGGCGAGCTCGTCGCTCGGATCCCGCAGTCGCGGTGAGAGCGCCTTCAACGTCGCGCTCAGATCGGGGCGCCGGCGCTGGGCGGCTGCCAGCGCCTCATCCAGGTACTCGACCCCATGTTCGGGCAGGTATGAGCGGTAGACCGGGAAGCAGGCCAGTACCTCGGCCAGCGAGGCGGCAGCATCAGAAAGATCGCAGGTGTGCGCTGCCAGCGTGGCCAGGCGATGAAGCTCCGCGCCGAGCATGCCGGTGGCTACGTCAAGCTTGCAGTCGTGTACCAGCTGCGCCCAGTCGGTCTGGACCCCGGTCAGCTCGGTGTCCAGTGCGGTGAGCGTCGCTTCCCCGGCTGGGTCGACCAGCACCCCGTCGACCTCGGCGAGCGCGTCGTAGCCGGTAGTGCCCGCCACCGGCCACGAACCGGGCAGCTCCTCGCCCGGTTCGAGGATCTTTTCCACCACGATCCAGGTGTCGGGGGCGTGCTCGTGCAGCCGATGCAGGTAGTCCGTGGGGTCGGTGAGGCCGTCGGGATGATCAATGCGCAGGCCGTCGACATCGCCCTCGGCAACCCAGCGCAGCACCTCGCCGTGAGTGGCGACGAACACGTCGGGATCCTCCACGCACACCGCGGCGAGCTCGCTGATCGCAAAGAACCGCCGATAACTGAGGTCCGCCCGCCAGGAGACCAACCGGTAGTGCTGCGCCTCATGCACCTGCTGCGGGGTGCCGCCAGCCGTGCCCGGCGCCAGTGGGAATGCGTGGTCGTGGTAGCGCAGCACATCATCGTCGACGCGAAGGTCGGCCAGCGCGTCCGGGGAGTCGGCCAGGATGGGCAGGCACAGCGGCCAGCCGGTGATGTCGAACCATCGCGCGTAGCGCGACGATGGCCCGTGCCGTAGCACATCCCACCAGGCCGGGTTGGACTGCGGGTCAGCCACACCAACGTGGTTGGGCACGATGTCCACCACCAGCCCTAGCCCGTGCTCACGAACGGCGGCCACCAGCGCGCGTCGGCCGGGCTCCCCACCCAGCACCTCGGATACCTGGCTGGGATCAGCCACGTCATACCCGTGCTCCGATCCTGGCATCGCAGCCAGGATCGGCGAGGTGTACATCGCGCCGACACCCAGCGACGCCAGGTAAGGCACCAGGGCAGCGGCATCGGCGAAGGTCAGGCCGGGGCCGAACTGCAACCGGTAGGTTGAGTGTGGTGTGGTCACCACTTCGTCTCCGCAGGAAGCCGTACGTATGCTGCCTCGGTGAAGGAGAGCGCCTCCACCGGCCACGGTTGCACTGCAGCTCCCTGAGGTTGCGTCGGATAGGGCTTCATCTCTCCTGCTCACGCTAGCCGAATACGGCTAATAAGACCGCCTAAGGTGCGCGTCGGGCCAGGCGGCTTGCCTCCATGGCCTCCGGCCGGTAACGGTAACCCGAACGCCGCACCGGACCGCCTGGAGGTCAGATCAACGCGGCCGACACCTACGTGGTACTGCCTGCCCAAGCCCACGGCGGCCACGCGATTGCCCGTGCGGTGGCAGGGATCTGATGGATACCTACCACGTACTTCACTTGAGCAGCGACAAACTCCTGCTGCGCTCCGCCGGATATGGCAGACCAGGTGTGGGCCGAGCAACACCCGGTTCGTCAAATACTGCATGAGAGACGAGCCGCTCATAGCAAGCCGGGTGATCGGGATGACGGATATAAAGTAGGCCTAGCAATCGAAGGTGGCGGGCTACGAGGAGTCGTATCGGCTGCGATGCTCACGTTCTTAGAGGATCTCGGGTATGCGGATACTTTCGACGAAATTTACTCGTGCTCCTCAGGGTCAGTCAACGCCGCATATTTCATCATGAGAAGAACATGGTTTCCATTGTCCATCTACTTCGACGATCTCACAACAGGCAAATTCCTTGATTTTCGGCGCATTCTGCATCGGCGGGCACCGATGGACTTAGACTACGTCTTCGATGACGTACTCGTCAAGCGGAAACCTCTTGACTACGGATCCATTATAAAGGCGAAGCAGCGTCTCCATGTTATGGTGACGGACATCGACGCCCTCAAGGCGCTCGATGTTTCTGACTTCAGCTCACCTGAAGATCTGCGCTCGGCGCTCATAGCGAGTGCCTGGTTACCGCTGGCTACCCGAGGGACGACCAGTTTTCGCGGCAGCCGGGCTATAGACGGAGGGATACTTCAGTTCCACCCTTTCCGGGCTGCAATGGCTGACGGTTGCACTCACATCTTGTCACTAAGCACGAGGCCCATAGGGCCACTGAAAACCAGGCTGTCCTTAACTAATCGAATAGTTATGCACCACCTGGAAAGAATGCGTCCCGGATTGGGCGAGCGATTTGTTGCTTCGATGAAGCAGTATATGTTCAAAGACAAGCCATTTCTTATGCGCAGCAGATTGCATCCAAGCGGCAGGCCTGCAGTACTTGATCTAGCTCCCTTGCCCGGAACTCCCGAGATCAAAAGACATGAAGTCGACCGTTCGCTGCTTCTCGACGGGGCTAGATCGGCTTATGGTGCAGCTTACCTCGCTCTGGAGGGTAAAAAGGTGCAAGTCATTCCGAGGTTGACTGTCTATCACCCAAGAGAAACCTCTTCGCCAAAGAACCCGACGAATGAATGATCCACCCGTTCTCGATTCTACTTCCAGCGTCGAGAAAATTCGCATCCTGTTCAAGCACGTCATGGCATTCTCTGACGGCATCATTGAACCGGAGCAGATAAGCACGTTACGCGAGCTTTGCCCATCGCTCAGTAGTTGGCGCCGTTTGATCTCTGCTATTCATCTTGATAAACTGTCGTTTCAATTGAAAGTTGGCATACAGCGAGCGGAAGCCATCCGTCTGCTTTCGAACTGGTGTCAAAGCTTTATCGTCAACAGGCGGAAGACTCTGGTGATGGCGCCGCCGAAATACACGGCTTCCTCTCGGTTCTGCTGATTACTCTTATTACGATGGAGGAAGGAGCGCCATCCCCCCAGAAAGGTAAACATTCACGTGGTCTGCTGAGCGGCTGGTTAAAGCTTGGCCGGTGGGGTTTGTCTGGTTCGGCGTGATGTGCTGTTCGGTGGGCGTGTCGTGTTGATCTCGGTCGAGGCCGTGGTGATCATG
>JALZHU010000409.1 GCA_030860695.1 Actinomycetota bacterium | reverse complement strand
ATCTACGAGGTGCCCTTTCGACGACGGGTATCGGGGCGTCAGCAACTCCGATCTTCCCAGGCCAAAGGGCACTTCCCCTCTTATGACACGCCCTCGGTCACAATCCGCACGGTGGATCCAGGCTGACTCACCCCACGGGTCATCGGTGCTGTGCCAGACATCGGAAGTAGCGCTGCAGTGATTGTTGGAGTTTTGATCACGGCGTGGTGATCGTGTGGGAGATGGCGGTTTGAAACAACTCCGCTCAGCCCAGGTAGATCAGTGCGGGCACGCGTTCGTGCAGCACCTGCGCCGCGGCCACTACGAATTTTGGCTTGGATGTCGACTCGCGGCATCGGCTCCCGGTGGTCTTCGCTAAGCTCGCTCTCGCCAACGGCTGCGTCTGCCTGTACCCGACGAATGCAACAGTGCCCACGCGGCTGATCTGCCGGCGCAGAACCGCGTTCTCGTGCCGCAGCACCAGCAGCTCCGCATCCTTGGACACCTCGCGACGGCAGAGAACGATCAAAGCACCAAGCAGGGCACGCGTCAGTTGGTACAGCAGGAACAAGAGCACCTGGTGATGATCTCAACGCCTTAATCGACACCCGCGAAGCCCCTAGTCAGCCCACGAATCCTATTTTCGAGCGGGACAGCCACTGAGCGGCAGCGGGATCATGCCCGGCGGCTGCACGCCGAGCTACGGGTCACCCCGTGCTCGCCGCGGTGTCCGGTGTGGCTCCTGTACGGCATCCAGCCCAAAGGCGCCCGGCACTCGATGACCCCGGGGCGGTGCAAGGGCAAGGCCCACCAAGCCGAACACCTCGGCATCGCCGGGCGCCGCGTCCTGGTCTCCCGCAAGTGGTCCAACAAGGACCCTCGACGACCACCGCGCCGAACGCGGCGAATTCGTTCGGCAACTCCTCCAACAGGCCGGCATCCAACCCACCCACGGCCCCGATGACGGGCCCTACCTGTGGGAACGCACCGCTCCCGCCGACCCCGACGTCCCACCCCGGCCGGTGCTGCTGCTCGCCATCGCCGAACGACAGCGATGGAAAGCCGAGTACACCGCCGCCCAACTCACCGCCAGCGGCGCACCAGGTAACCCCTGGTGCCAGCCACCGAAAGGACGCGCGGCATGAGCCGCCGCGATAGCAGCACGGTGCGCTTGCTGCTCACCGTCGAGGAAGCCGCGCAACGGCTCGGTATCGGCCGCACCCTGATGTACGCATTGGTCAAAGATGGTGAGGTAGAATCCGTCCAGATTGGGCGGCTACGCCGGATCCCCGCGGATGCCTTAACTCTATACCTCGAACAGTTGCGTGCTGCCTTGTGCGAGCGCGACAACTCGGCAGCGTGAGGGCCGCGATGGCTACCGAGAAAAGCGCATCCACGCCCCCGCCGGGTCCTCCAGCATCTATCAGGACAAAGATAACAAGTGGCACGGCCGTGTCACGATGGGCGTGCGTGATGACGGGAAACCGGACCGCCGCCACGTCCGAGGCAAGAATCGTGCGGAGGTGACAAAGAAAGTTCGGCAACTCGAAAAGGAGCGCGATAGCGGCAAAGTGCGAAGCGCGGGCCGAGTATGGACCGTCGAGCAGTGGCTCACCCACTGGCTCGACAACATCGCAGCACACTCGGTGCGATACAAGACGCTGGTTGGCTACCGCACCGACGTCACCCGGCACCTAGTGCCCGGGATCGGAGCCCACCGGATCAACAAACTCGAACCCGAGCACATCGAGAAGCTCTACAGCAAGATGCGCGCCTCGGGCCTCGCGGCTGGAACAGTCCACCATGTTCACCGCACGTTGCGCGCATCGCTCAGCGAGGCCGTGCGGAGAAAACACGTCGCCACGAACGCCGCGATGACCGCCAAGGTGCCACGCGTCGAGGAGGACGAAATCGAGCCACTGACCGTTGAGGAAGCCAAACGGCTCCTCCTGGCCGCTTCGCACCGCCGCAACGGCACGCGCTGAGCGGTGGCGCTGTCCCTCGGCCCCCGGCAAGGAGAAGCCCTAGGTCTTCAATGGGAGCGGATCGACCTCACGACAGGCACCATGCGGGTCCGCAAGGCCTTGCAGCGCCGAACGTGGCAGCACGGTTGCAACGACCCACACACGTGTGGCGAGCGCTACCACAAGGTGACCCCGTGCAAGACCGGTTGCCGCAGACACAAGCGCACCTGCCCACCACCGTGCCCCCCAGACTGCACCGGTCACGCCCGCTGGTGCCAACTGCGACAGCAAGGCGGGCTGGTCCTCGATGACGTCAAGTCCCGGGCTGGTCGTCGAACCATCGCGCTGCCACCCCGGCTCCTCACCCTGCTCACCGAGCACCAGCCGCCCAGCGACGCGAGTGCGAGGCCGCCGGCGACTTGTGGGAGGAGCACGGGTTCGTGTTCACCGGCCCAACAGGACGGCCCGTCGACCCCAGAGTCGACAACCGCGAGTGGGCAGAGTTGCTCAAGGAAGCGGATGTGCGGGAGGCCCGGCTCCACGACGCCAGGCACACCGCCGCCACCGTCCTACTCGTCCTAGGCATCAGCCAACGGGCCGTCATGGGCCTCATGGGCTGGTCCAACAACGCCATGACGACGCGCTATCAGCACCTCACACCGGACCTCCGGCGCGACATCGCCGACCAGGTCAACGGACTGCTCTGGGAGGTCAGATGAGACCACCAACGACACATGATCTACTCGAGTGGACGTTTCCGCTGGTGAGAGTGGTGGCCAGGGGCGGGGTCGAACCGCCGACCTTCCGATTCAGTTCAAAGTCCACCTGATAGGAGTAGAACTACCTGGCATTTTGCGCGCCGTAGTTATGTCGTAGAGGCACCAGAAGCATCCAAAGCACTGGAGTTATTGGACAGTCTGTTGGACACGGCCCGGGGGTAGGTCGGGCGAGCGCCAGCTGCCTCCGCTAGCAGGGATGTGGAGCGCCGCGCCCAGCGGTACACAGTGACGTGATCTACTTCGATGCCTGGCTCGGCGAGCAGCTCCTCGACATCACGGTAGAGCCTGAGTAGTGCCCATGCGTAGCCAGCGGACGTCAGGCGGCAGGAGTGACGGATACCTCAAGAGCGATCGCCTGGGTATCGCTGTCGTACTCGCTCGGATCGCCCTCTAACGCAAACTCAATAGCGTCCATGCATTCGCGCTGGGCCTCCTCGCGGGTCGCCGTGCCGCCGCCATTGATGTGCAGAGCGGGCACGCGATAGTGCCAGGTGTTCGCCTCGTCATCGAAAAAGAACTCGGCTCGCAGCGTGATGCTCATATGATCATCGTCCTATAGCTTGCGCAGCTCAGCAAGGGTGTAACCGTAGTCCTTGGCGATCCGAGCCATCACCGGCCCACCCAGGTCAACACCAGTGGTAAGCCCAGATGCGCTGTCGATCGTCCTTCACCAGAACACGATGCGATCCGCGGCAGCGGGTCTCGACCCAGCCATCACGCTTGAGCCCAGCGAGGACGCGGGCGGCCTGGGGCATGTGGAGGGAAGGTACTGGACGTGATCAGTCCGACGGGTAGTGGGCGCCAACGACCCGGCTCGGCCTTCTCCGAGGGGCCGTTGCATGATCGAACGGCAGGTCATGCAGGTCGGGGCTGATAGCTCGGCGCACATGCGCTACT
>JALZHU010000135.1 GCA_030860695.1 Actinomycetota bacterium | reverse complement strand
ATCGACCGCCTCATTGCCCCGATATGTCTCCATGTCGGCTCAGCACCAGCGCACACGAGGTATTCCGGACCGCCAATGCGGTGGCGGGGGTGGCGGTGATCGTCGACGCGGCCGCGCTCCGCGCACTGGCCGGCTTGCCCGATGTCCGTTCGGTGCGCAAGATCGTGCCGAAGACCGCAATGAACACCAACACCGTGCAGCTGACCAGGACGCTCCGGGCTTGGCAGCAGACCGGGTGGCTTGGTGACGGGGTGCGGATCGGCATTATCGATGACGGGATCGACTACACCCACGCCGACTTCGGCGGCCCCGGTACCCAGGCGGCCTATGCCGCCATCGACCGCACCGTGGCCAACCCGAGCTACTTCCCGACCCGCAAGGTGGTGGGTGGGTACGACTTCGCTGGTGACGACTACGACGGCACCGCTGGCGCCGGAGCCATCCCTCGGCCGGACCCTAACCCGCTGTCCTGTGGCGAACACGGCAACCACGTTGCCGGCACCGCGGCCGGGTTCGGTGTCAACCGCGACGGCGGCACGTTCCGCGGTAATTACCAGCGCCTGGAACCGGCGGCGCTGAACGCCATGCGGATCGGCCCCGGCACCGCCCCGCACGCGCTGCTGTATGCGTTGAAGGTCTTCGGTTGCCGCGGCGCGACCGCGCTGGTTGCCAAGGCGATGGACTGGGCGCTGGACCCCAACGGTGACGGTGACTTCTCCGACCGGCTCGATGTGGTGAACCTGTCGCTGGGGTCGGACTACGGCGCACCAGACGACCCGGACAGCTTGTTTGTCCGCAAGCTCGCCCGCAACGGCGTGCTGCCAGTGGTCGCCGCTGGCAACGGCGGCGATCTGTTCGACATCGGTGGAGCACCGGGCAACACCCCGGAGGCGCTGACCGTGGCGAGCACCCGGGACTCCGCGGTGCTGCGCGACGGCGCCCAGGTCAGCGTGCCGGGCCAGGTGGAGGCAATCTTGGGTGGCCAGTACAGCCAGGACTTCGCCAGCTACGACAGCCTGGATCGGACTGCGCCGGTGGTAGCACTGTCCGATCCGGGCAACGCCGATGGCTGTCGGCCCTACCGGACCGCCGATGCGACCGTGGTAGCGGGAAAGCACGTCTGGCTTGAGTGGGACGACGACAACGCCACCCGACGCTGCGGTTCGAAGGTGCGGGCGGACAACGCGTTGGCCGCCGGAGCTGCTGGGGTGCTGCTGTCCTCGGCAAAAGAGCAATTCGTCGCGGGTATCGCCGGAAATGCGGGCACGCCGATGTTCCAGTTCACCGGTCCGGACTCCGCTGCGCTGCGCCCCGCGCTGCGGACCGGGACGCTGCGGGTGCGGCTGGCTAGAGCGCTCCGGATGTCGGTGCCCCATGATTACCCGCGCATCACCGACACGCACAGCGATTTCAGCTCGCGCAGCGTGCGTGGTCCGGCTGTCAAACCGGACGTGGCGGCGCCCGGGGACACCATCGCGTCGGCGCTGACCGGCAGCGGGTCGGGCGTGCTGGTCGCCAGCGGGACGTCAATGGCTTCCCCGCATGTCGCCGGCATCACGGCGTTGGTCCGCCAGGCGCACCCGGACTGGACTGTGGCAGAATCAAGGCTGCGGTGGTGAACACGGCCGACGCCGACGTCTATTCGCGTGACGATCAGCAGGGCCCTATCGCGGGACCTAACCGGGTCGGTGCCGGCCGGGTCAATGCTTCAGCCGCCGTGGGCAACGAGGTGCTCGCGATGGTCGAGGACGATCCGGGGCAGGTCAGCGCTGGCTTCGGTGTGGTGCAGGCAGCCGGACCGGTCACCCTGAGCAAGACGATCAAGATAGCGAACAAGGGGGCGACCGCGGCCCGGTACGCGGTGGCCTACCAGCCGATCATTGCCGTGCCCGGGGTCAGTTACCAGCTGTCTGGCCCGTCGGTCGACGTCGCCCCAAGGGGAGCCAGCCGGCTGACCGTGACGCTGCGCATCGATGACCCGTCTGCGCTACGCAGGACCGCCGATCCGACCATTGAGAAGATCCAGCTCGGTGCGGCCCGGCAGTTCCTTGCTGATGCCTCCGGCCGGGTAGTGCTTACCCCGCGTGGCCCGGGTGCGGGTGTCCCGCGTGGCCCGGGTGCGGGTGTCCCGCATGACCCGGGTGCGGGTGTCCTGCTGCGGGTGCCGGTCTATGCCGCCCCGAGGCCGGTGGCGGACATCTCAGCACCCGACAACGTGCAGTTCCGGGGCAACGACCGGCAGGCCGTTCTCACCCTGTCCGGCCGTGGGGTGGACCAGGGCAGCGGAGACGCTGCCTATCGTTCGCTGATCAGTGTCCTGCAGCTGCAGACCGAGAGCGGGAAGCTACCTGAATGCAATGGTCTGCTCGTGCTGAACTGCACCCCCAACGGAACCGCTCAGGGTGGCGACATCCGCTATGTCGGTGTCACGTCCACCGCGCCGTTGGCCGTTGCCCGAGGTCGACCAGCCGACGCCCTGCTCGCCTTCGGGATCACCACGTGGGGGAACTGGTACAACATCGGCAGCAACACCGTCCCGTTCGTCGACGTCGATACCACCTCCGACGGGCTGCCCGACTTCGAAGTCCGCGGGACGAAGTTGGCCGAGACCGATGTGCTCGTCGCGGTGACAGTCAACCTGCACGCGCCGCCCGGGTCCCCGCCGGTGCAGGTGCTCCCGGTCAACGGGCAGTTCGGGGACGTGGACTCCGGCGTGTTCGACAGCAACGTCATCGTGCTGCCGGTGTCGCTCGCCGCATTGCGGATCAATCCGTCGGCGGCGACGGCGCCGATCAGCTACACCGCGGGAGTCCTCGGCTATTACGCCGGTCCGGTTAACATCGGCTCGGTCATCGACAGCACCGCTGCAGTGTTGTTCGATGCGGTGCGGCCGGCGCTGTGGGCCGAGGGCGCCGGAAACCCTGTGTTGAGCTACCGGGCACGCCCGGGGGCCGCGCTGGTGATTAATCGCGACACCACCGCGGCGGTGACCCAGCGGGCTACCCAGTTGCTGATGCTGCACCCGGATAACCCCTCCGGGCACCGGGCGCGGTTGGTTCGGGTGTCGGCAGCTGGCTCAGTGCCTGTCGATGGTCCTGCAGGTGGGCCGATAGGTGGACCTACCGTGTCACTTCCAGCGCCCGCCACGCCCCCACGGCCGGGGCAATCCCCCGACGGTGCCGTTAGGGGAATCCGTCCGGCTGGTCCATGATATCTGGGCAGGCGTACCCGTTCGGGTGTCCCCCATTCGGAGTATCCACCGTACGGCACTCTGCGTAGCTGGCGGTAGCCTGCCCGCTGCAGAGGGTCCCATGGCGGGGTCCGGGCACTGGAGGTGGCTTATGCGGCTCGCGGTGATCCCCGGCGACGGGATCGGTCCTGAGGTGGTGGGCGAGGCGCTCAAGGTCCTTGATGAGGTCGCCCCCGACGCCGAGACCACGCCCTATGATCTCGGAGCCGCACGCTGGCACTCGACTGGAGAACTGCTTCCTGAGTCAGTGCTCAACGAGCTACGCCAGCACGACGCCATCCTGCTCGGCGCGGTAGGGGATCCCTCCGTACCCAGCGGGATCCTTGAGCGTGGGTTGCTGCTGCGGCTGCGGTTCGAACTGGACCACCACGTGAACCTGCGGCCAGCGCGGTTGTACCCCGGGGTGCGCAGCCCCATCGCGGATCCGGGAACCATCGACCTGATCGTGGTCCGGGAGGGCACCGAGGGCCCCTATGCGGGCAATGGTGGGTTGCTGCGTAAGGACACCCCACACGAGATCGCCACCGAGGTCAGCTTGAATACCGCCTTCGGTGTGGAGCGTGTCGTGCGTGACGCGTTCGCCCGCGCCTCGGCTCGCCCACGCAGGCACCTGACGCTGGTGCACAAGACGAACGTGCTGTGCCACGCCGGATCGCTGTGGTCGCGCATCGTAGAAGAGGTCTCGCTGCAGCACCCCGACGTGACGGTGGCCTACCAGCACGTTGATGCTGCCACTATTCACCTGGTTACCGACCCCGGGCGGTTCGACGTGATCGTCACCGACAACCTGTTTGGCGACATCATCACCGACCTCGCGGCGGCCGTCACGGGGGGGATCGGGCTGGCCGCCAGTGGGAACCTCGATGTGACCCGCCGTAACCCCAGCATGTTCGAGCCGGTGCACGGCTCCGCCCCGGACATCGCTGGGCAGAGCATCGCTGACCCGACCGCGGCGGTGCTGTCGATCGGGCTGATGCTCGCCCATCTGGGGATGGACGAAGCGTCGCGCCGGGTAGAGGCTGCGGTGGCCTTCGACTTGGCCACGCGGGATCACACCCACCCGGGCGGTACCCAGGCTATCGGCGATCGGTTGGCTGCCCTCGTCTCGTCAAGCCAGCGGGTCGAGCGCGCCGGCCTGTAGGCAAAGTCGTTACAGCACGTCGAACTCGCCGTCCTTGGCGCCGAGCACGAACGCCTCCCACTCGGACGGCGTGAAGATCAGTGTCTGGTCGTCCACGGGATGCTCGGAGCTGCGCATTGCCACGTAACCATCCTGCAAAAACGCGATCTCCAGATGCGGCCCCGGCAGCTCCTCCGCGCCCGCCGCGCGCTGCCACACGGCGTTCGACAGGCCTAGCGTGCCGCGAATGTGCTTTTTGTCGTCGACGATGTCACTCATGGTCCCACGTTAGCGAGCCGACCGGAGGACGCAGTCCGGCCACCCGGTTGGCGCACGCACAGGTAACTTGCGGGCTGCTGCGCTGGTGGACATCCCGCATGTCTTTGGGATGGTGGCTGCGTGCCGGGGAGTTTTCGAGCCAAGCGCTCCGATGCTGAGGTGGTCGGAATACGAGTGGCGCAACGCTGGCTCAATCATCACGGACAGCAGGCCCGGGCTTGGCTGGACCGAGCCCCAGACGTTGCCCGGTCGTGGGCGCAGCGGTGGGACTTTGTTGTGGGAGTGCCACTTGAGGGTGGCTCGGTCAGCGTTGTGCTTTCGGTCGAGTGCGAGGACGGTCCTGCGGTGCTCAAGCTCGCGGCGCCGTGGTCGCGCTGGTCTCGGGAGGAGGCGACGGCGCTGCGGGCATGGGATGGGCACGGCGCCGTTCGTTTGCTTGCTGCGTCCGATGATGCCCGCGCGTTGCTCCTCGAACGCGTGAGGCCAGGTACGCCAGCTACCGGCATGACTGCTGTGGACCTTGCCGCCTTGCTGCGGAAGCTATCGCGCCCTGCGGTCCCGCCAGGCCTGCCTTCACTCACAAACGCGTTGCGCCTGCGCTTTGATCGAGCAGAGGAAAACCGCCACGGGTTGCTGTCCACGGCTCAGGTCTCGCGAGCACAGCGTCACGCCGTTGACCTTGCCGGGACGCTCCAGGGGCCGCCCGTCATGTGCCACGGAGACCTGATGACCAAGAACATCCTCGTGTCAGACGATCGAGGTCTGCTCGCCATCGATCCCAACCCCTGCCTCGGGCACCCGGTATACGACGCCGCGCAGTGGGCCGTCACCCAAACTCCAGTCGCGGAGGCACCCCAGCGCGCAACCGCCGTCGCAGCTGCGTTCGGCATCCCAGCGGAGGAAGTGCTGCGCTGGATCTGTGTACTGACTGCTGTGGAGGTGTGCCTGGCATCGTTGGCCCGCGCGCAGGCGTCCCTTGAGCTGGCTGGTCGCCTCGGCGCGGAATGGCTCCGCGACGGTTAGCAGCGGTGACGGCGGGTCAACCGGGTTTGCGGGCGAGGACAGCGGTGCGGTCCGCGGCGGTGGGCCGAAGTTCGACGTCGATAAAGCCGGCCTGCTGTGCCATCTCGGTGAGTTCGCGGATCGAGTAGCACTTGCCGGGCGTGGAGTGCATCAGCAGCACCGAGTACTCGGCCACCGGTAGCGGCCCGCGCTTATCGGCGTCGATGTGGGCGTCGTGGTCGACCAACCATCCGCCTGGTGGCAGGGCGGCGTAGGAGGCGGACAGCAGGCTTGCCACGTCCTCGGTGTCCCAGTCGTGCAGCACGTGGGAGTACAGGTGAACGTCATAACCGGTGGGCAGCGGATCGGTGAACATGTCGCCAGTGATGACTTCGATCCGCTCGTGGTAGCCCCGGTCGGCCAGCAGGGTTCGCGCAGCGGCGTCGACCGGGACACATTCGAACACCGCCGCCAGCGTGCCTGGTCGCCGGTCGACTAGAGCGCAGGCGTAGACGCCTGAGCTACCCCCAACGTCGAGCACCCGTTGTGCGGGTAAACCATCCAGGGCGGCGGCGAGTGCGGGGCCGAGGAAGGCGCCGCGGGCGTCCATCGCCGCGGTGATGCGCCGGCTGAAGTCGGCCTGGTTCAACCGTGCCGGCCAGTGTGGCGCTGTCTTCGCCGCCTCCGTTGCCTTGCCCACGCCGGTCGGGGCGGTGGCGCTGGCCCACGCCGCGGGTTTCCCGGTACGCAGTACCTGAGCGAGCTCACGGCAGGAAGGACGCTCGGCCAGGGACGTGTAGTAGGGGCGCAGATCGAACGGCGAACCCTTGACCAGGTGAGTACGGGCCAGCGCCGTGACCGTCACCTCGTCGCCGCGGTCGAGATCGCGATCGATCAACCCAACGGCTGCGCAGTAGGTCAGGAGTACGTCGGCCGGGCGCACAGCCATGCCCAATTCACCGGTGGCCTGCTCTGCGGTCACCGGCCCGCGTTGAGTAAGCCAGGAGAATAGATCGAACTCCACTACCGCGGCGATCAACAGATCCGGTGCGTACACCCCATCGCGGATCCGGAAGAGCGCTGTGGGATCTGCGGCCACAAGGTCGACGGCCATCGCCCGATCCTGGCAGACGCTGGACGACCCCGAGGCAGGGCAATGACCGGACAACCGGAGGCAGTGGCCAAAGTACTGCCGAGCTGATTGCTCACTTGTATCCGGTGTGCCAGACTGCGCTGGTGGTTCGCCACAGTGTGATCATTATCGCTGAGCGCGTCGGGTAACGGCACCATCGCCCGACGCGCAGACCTCTCGCACCCGCGGGGGGTCTTTTTTGTTGCCCAGTCCTGACACAGGAGCACTTGCCTATGTCTCGCACCACTCCCGCCGGTACCCCGCTCGGCGATGATTTCCACCTCTACGACACCACGCTGCGCGACGGCGCCCAGCGGGAGGGCATCTCCTACTCGGTGGCCGACAAGCTCGCTGTCGCCCGGCTGCTGGACGCGCTGGGGGTGGGATTCATTGAGGGTGGCTGGCCCGGGGCAATGCCCAAGGACACCGAGTTTTTTGCCCGGGCTACGGCTGGGGAGCTGGAACTGAACCATGCCGTGTTGGTGGCCTTCGGCTCAACCCGCCGCGCTGGCCTGACTGCCGCTGAAGACCCGCAGGTGCAAGCACTGCTGGCCTCGCGGGCTCCGGTGGTGACTGTGGTCGCCAAGTCCGACCGTCGGCACGTGGAGCGGGCGCTGCGGGTGGACACTGCGCAGGCCTGCGCAATGGTCCGGGACACCGTCGCGTTGCTGGTCGGTGAGGGTCGGCGGGTGTTCCTCGACGCTGAGCACTTCTTCGACGGTTACGCCTTCGATGCGGACTGCGCGCTGCGGGTGCTTGAGGCGGGTGTCACCGCGGGCGCCGACGTCGCGGTGCTCTGCGACACCAACGGGGGACAGCTGCCGCTGCAGCTCTCTGAAACCGTTGCCGAGGTGGTGGCGCGCACAGGTTTCCGGCTGGGGATTCATTGCCAGGACGACACTGCCTGCGCGGTGGCCAATTCGGTCGCTGCAGTGCAAGCCGGGGCCTCCCATGTGCAGTGCACCGCCAACGGCTACGGCGAGCGGACGGGCAACGCGGACCTGTTCGCCGTCATCGGCAACCTCGCCACCAAGCTGGGGATGCCGGTTCTCCCGGAGCACGGGATGGCCGAGCTGACCCGCACCTCGCACGCGCTCACGGAGATCGCCAACCTCGTTCCCGACACCCACCAGGCCTACGTCGGGAGATCGGCCTTCGCTCATAAGGCGGGGCTGCACGCGAGTGCGATCAAGGTGGATCCAGAGTTGTACAACCACCTAGATCCAGCGGTGGTTGGCAATTCACAGCGCGTGCTGGTGACTGAGATGGCCGGGCGGGCCAGCATCGAGCTCAAGGGTGCTGAGCTTGGACTGGACCTGGCCGGCCGCTCTGCTGAGATCGGCGTGGTCACCGCCCGGGTCAAGGAGCTCGAGGCGCGAGGCTGGTCTTTCGAGGCCGCCGACGCCTCCTTCGAACTGCTGCTACGCCGCGAGGTCGACGAGGTGCCGCCCGCGCCGCCGTTTCAGCTGGAGTCCTACCGGGTGGTGGTGGACCATCAAGCCGACGGCGAGGTGGTCGCGCAGGCGACGGTGAAAGTACACGTGGCAGGGGAGCGGGTGATCGCCATTGCGGAGGGCAACGGGCCGGTCAACGCGCTGGATGCCGCATTGCGCCAGGCCTTGGACGCCCATGTGCCGTGGCTGAAGACTGTGGAGCTGTCCGACTACAAGGTTCGGATCGTGCCCGGCACGCACGGCACCGACGCAGTGACCCGGGTGCTGGTGGACACCAGCGATGGGACCGAGTCCTGGACCACGGTCGGGGTACACGGCAACGTGGTAGAGGCCTCCTGGCTGGCGCTGCTGGACGCGATGACCTACGCGGCGCTGCGCCATAACGGGGTCGCCAGCACCGCCTGAGTTGGCCGTCTTGCCGTCCCCGCAGCCGTGCCAGCGCGCGGGCCCTGTGCCGGTGGCGCGCGGGCCGGTCTTACAGCGGTGGTGATGTGTCAGCCGCTTGATCCCAGCTCATATTGGTCAAGCCAGCCCCGAAGCTGCCGCAGGGCTCGCGCCCGGGTGGGCCCGATCCCGCCAGGCGGGATTCCGGCGGCCCGGGCGACCTCGGCGTAGGGGCGGGGATTGTCGGTGAACAACATCCACATCAGGACCTGCCGGCGAGGCGACAACTCGGCGACGAGCTTCCGCACGGTCTGCGCGGTGTCGGCGTCAATAGCGCGCTCCTCGGGGCCCGCAGAAGGGTCGGCGACAGTTTCTGGTGCCACCTCAAGGAGAAGGTCTAGAGCGGGTCTGACCTGGCGCAGGATACGCAGGCATTCGCGGCGAGCGGTGGTCGCTAGCCACCCACCCAGCTTGTCGGGAAACTGCACCCGGTGAGCGTTTTCGGCTAGCCGCAGCCAGGTCATCTGCACTGCATCGAGTGCGTCGGCGTCTTGCAGCCGAAACGACCGCACCGTCGTGGCTACGAGCTCACCGTATCGGCGGACGATCTCTCCCCAGGCCTCAGCATCCGCGTCGCCGATCCGCAGCAACAGGTCAGCCACGCTGTCCGTAGCGTTGGCGGGTGGGTAGTCAATGGTGGCAGTTGTCATCGAAGTCGCGGCCCCCTGTCAAGTCGATGTCGATCATGGCGTGCACTCCCTGTGGCGCTCGGTACCCCCACGGTCGGCCACCACGCTTGGACGGGGGTTGGCGATAGGTTGGAGCCGAGTTAGGCGCCGCGGGCGAACGGCGCCTTCACCCAGCGGTGGATGAAGCCGGGTGCTCAGGTAGTGACGCCACGTGCTCGCGAGCCGGGCAGCGCGCTGGCCAGCCCCAGGATCACGGGTACTCCGACCAACGCACCGAGTCGGCGGTGCGCGCGTTCGTCCGGGACGGGCGGCTGGTGCGGCTTCCCGCGCAGCGGTCCCGCCGTGTCGCGGTACTGCAGCACCTCGCGCAGTCGTTCCAGCCAGGGTTGCACTACTCGGAGAAGGAGGTGAACGGCGTGCTCCGCGCGTGGTGCGCCGGTGGCGAGGCCGACCATGTCTCCCTGCGGCGACACCTCGTCGACGAGGGCCTGCTATCGCGGGAGGGTGGCGAGTACTGGCGTTCCGGCGGCTGGGTTGACGTACTGAAGCCGTAACGATGCGAGAGACCCGGATGATCGGCGTCGCCGCCCGGCGGCTGGTCACATGGGGATCATGCTGAGTGAGAGGAAGCGGTCGATGGCCCAGACGCCCCGGTACACCCGTCGTCATATGTTCCAGATCGCCGGTCAGGCCGGAGCTGGCCTGGCCGCGGCGGCATGCCTGCCTGGATCAACATCCCCGGCCACGGTTCCTGCCCCGGCAGGCATTGATCCGGCGGATTTGGACGTGCTTGCACTCACCGTCGCAATGGTGCGGTTCGACACTTCGCACAACGGCGAGGGCGGGGTAACGCTGCCACATGCGGAATGGCTGAAGGCCAAATGGGATGCCGCAGGTGTGGCGACAGAGATTATCCCCACGCCCAAGCGGGACAATGCCCATTTCATCGCACGGATCAAGGGCGCGACCGCGACGTCACCATTGCTCCTGCTGGGGCATTCCGACGTGGTATCCATCGAACGAGAGCGCTGGAGCGTCGACCCGTACGCCGGCGTGGTCAAGGACGGCTGGGTCTATGGGCGTGGCACGCTCGACATGAAAGGGGCCAATGCCGCGTTTATGAGCGCACTGCTGCGCCACCTCAAGGAGGGCGTAACTTTTGACCGCGACATCATCTTCCTGTCGGACTGCGATGAAGAGGGCGGCCCATACGGCACGAGGTGGCTGGCTGAGGGCCACTGGCACAAGATCGACGCAGGCGCAGTGCTCACTGAAGGGGGTTGGCTGCTCACGCAGCATGACAGCACAACCCCGATGATCGCGACGCTCACCCGGCAGGACAAGATCTTCGCTTTAGTGGAGCTGAGTGCAGAGGGAACGACTACGCATTCCTCAAAGCCGCTGCCGGATGCGGCACTCGTGCGCCTCAACCGAGCCCTTGCCCGCCTTTCGGAACACCAGCCCGCCGTGTTCATCAGCGATGTCGCCCGGGAGCATTTCGCAGCGTTGGCCGAGCGCACCGACAATGCCAAGCTGGCCACCGCAGTGCGGCTGATGTTGGGTGCTAAGGGGCAGGAGGAGCGTAATCGAGCGGGCGCACTGGTGGTGCAGCTCAGTGACTATCCCGGGCTGCACAATGCGCTCATGCGGCATACTTTTTCCTATGTCGTTCAGCAGGGGGGGATACCGGGCGAATGTGATCCCCGGCAGCGCCGCCGCACAGGTGAACGTCCGGCTCATCCCGGGAGGCCCGAGCGTGACGCAGACCTTGGAGGAAATTCGTGCGGCGATCAACGATCCACAGATCAAGATGCGCTTGAAAGGGCTGCGTAACACGGACGGAACCCACGAGCAAATGCTGGCTCGGCTGGAGGAAACAATGGCCAAGCCCGCATCCTCGATCGATACCGATGTCTTCCATGCCTGGCAGCGTGCGGTTGCGAGCACCTATCCCCAAGCCGCAGCGGTGCCCGGGCTGTTCGAGGCTGGTACCAGCGGCGTCGTCTGGCGCCAGCGAGACATCCCGGTCTATGGCATCTATCCGTACGCAGTGGACAACGACACGATCAACCGGATGCACGGAAACGATGAACGTGTGCGTGTTGACGCGCTGCAGCGGGGTACCCAACTCATGTACGAGCTGTTCGGGCAGTTCCGTTTCCGCTGAGCGCGGATACGCGTTTACCCCAGCCACTCCCGCAGCGCCTCGAACAACACACGGGCCGAGTCCTCGTCGAGCCGGATCACGCAGGAGCCGTCGACGTGCGGGTCAAACTCGATCTGCCGCTCTAGCCTACTTACCGCCAGATTGGTGAAGCCCACCGGTCCCCGGTGCAGCGCGCAGGTTGCGTAAATGACCACCCTCTGGCGGTTGCTGCTGCCAGCAGGAAAGGGTCGCGGCGTCTCAGGTACGTCGATCACCGCTTGACTGTGAGGCGTCCGCAGCCGCAAATCTTGCGGTATGGCAAGGACCCCAAGCTGGGGCTAGCCCACCGGCAGGCCGGCCCGGTAGGCCATGCCACGCAGCTCCCGCCCTAGAGCATCGTCCCGCCGTCGCGACCGCAACAGCAGCTCCCCAATCACTTCACGGGTGATCGGATCACGGAGCACACGGTGCGGCGAGATCTGCTCAGCATGACGCAACGCCATGACGGCATCGTCTCGGCGACTCCGCACACGGGCCAGCGCGCGGCCATAGTCCCCCCAGTAGGCCGCCTGCTGGGAGCGGTTGGTGGGCGCTTGCGGGTTCAGGCTCTCCGCTACGCTCACAGCCCGTTCGTGATCCCCGACCGTCACCAGCCCTGCCATTTGGTATAGGCCGACATTGACCGGTCCGAACCCAAGTCCGTAGGCGTTGCCTTCCCCGGTGACCTGCGCTAGTTCAGTGGCGTACGTCAAGGCCGTGTCGACTTCCGAGGGGCGGTCGTCATGCGCGGCAACCATCGACCGGCGCAGTGCCAGGAAGCCTGTCAACTGCAAGTGCTCCGGGGTGTTCGTCGGCACGTTCACCGTGTCCAGCCCGGCCCTTGCCAGGTCTAGCGCTCCCTCCGCGATCATGACCCTGGCAGTACTAGCCGCGACCAGGCCCATAGGGGCCGGAGTGCCATGATCCTGCGCGGCCAACCGGGCCAGCATGACAGTCAGTGAGCACAGGTCCAGCGGTGCTCCCGCGAGCAGCAGCCACGGAACGGTGGCCTGTGTGTGCAGCCACGCTGCGAGCGGCAGTAGTTCCGCCTTGTCTCTGCCTGCGGCAATGCTGGCGTGGAGGCCACGGATCAGACCTGGTAGGGCGGCGCCGACTTCTCCCTCTCGGTCACAACGGCACAGAGCGTCCACCGTCGCTGTAACCCTTGCCCGCAGTACCTCTGCGGCGAGCACCTCACCGCCGGGTAGGTCGTTAGTGACCGCCATGAGCGCAAGTCGGACCGCTTCCACGGTGCTGTCCGTGTGGCCGTTGGCCGGAGTGGGAACCGGCAGCCTGGTCAATTCTCTCGGTGCGACCTGTAGCGCGTTCGCCAGGGCGATGATCAGGGACCGGCGGTCCAAGGCGCGCTCGCCGCGTTCGATGCGGGACAGGTGGCCATCTGAGATCCCCGCGAGCCCGGCGACCACCGCAAGGGACTTGCCCTGAGCAGTGCGGATCTGCCGCACTCGACGGCCCATCGTACGGGCGTCCTCAGCGTCCACGGACCCCAGGCTACTGGTGATCCCCGGGTCTGCCGGCCACGGGATCGCTTTCAGGGCAGGCGGCCAAGGCCTCCCGCCACCGCGGGGCTCAGCAGTCCAAGATCACGTAACTTCGTGCTAGGTCGCGCGGGCCGCCTGCGCCGCGCGGACCAGGTCATCCAGGGTGGGTTCGAAGAGTACCCGCCCGTCGGCGGCGACGACGACTGGTCGTGACCCGTCACGGGGATCGATCTCGTCGAGCAGGGCGCGCGCCGCGGCGTCCTCGGCGGGATCGAGCCACTGGTGGCCGATGCCATTCTGGTCGAGCAGCGTGCGTAGTTCCCGGCTGGCGGGCCAGCGGCGGTCACCGACCACGCGGAGACCGCTGGCCCGACCGATGAGCATCGCCCGGCGGAGCAGGAACGACCGCCTGACGACGTTGGCCAGCGCGGGGTCGCGGGCCAGGACGGTGCGCAGCCGGTTGACAGGCAAGGTGAGCACGGCGCCAGGCTCTTGCACCACCACTGAGCGGGCCGGTCGCTGCCCGGCGAGCATGTTGATCCCGCCGAGGAAGCGGCCGGGGCCGTGCACGGCGATCACCCGGGGCGGTGACCCGTCGGTGCCCGCCTCGACGACGGCCACGGTGCCGTCGAGCACGACGACGAAGTCATAGTCGGGTCCGCCGGCGTGCAGCAGTACCTCGCCCGCCGTCGTTGTGCGCCGCCGTCCCACCCGGCGCAGCCGGGCGAGTTGGGCTGCGGTCAAGCGCGGGAAGGCGCCGTCTGCGTCGGGGGTCTCCTCCAGCGTGTCCACAACCGGCAGGACGGTGGGTGGCGACAGGGTCACCGGCGCGCTGCGGGCCGGCGCGGGCGAAACTGACGTGGGCTGCAC
>JALZHU010000134.1 GCA_030860695.1 Actinomycetota bacterium | reverse complement strand
GGGGGGCGGCCTCAAGGAGATTAACCATGGGGGATTGCCCAGCTGAGCTAGGAACCCCAGTGGGTTCAGCGGGTTCAGCGGGTTCAGCGCCGCCCGAGAACCCAGCCACGCAGCAACGCGGCGGTCACGCTGGCCAGCATCAGCACCGCGACCAGCACTGGCAGGGCGATCCGCTCGACACCGGTCGCAGGCAACGCCGATGCCCGACCCGCCGCAGCAATGTCGTTGGCCTTAGCACTCTGCTTGCCCAAGCCCGAACCGTTACTGATCTGCGGGTTACCGAACAGGTCCGCTGTGAGCATGCCCGCCGACATCCGGCCAAGCGCGCCGGGACGACCTATCGCCAGCAGGTCGGCGTAGTTGTAATGGGGCAGCCCGCTGTTGTAGCGCCCCAGCGCGAACGGGAAGTCACTCGGCATCAGGGGGCCATGGAACGGACCGTAATTCGCAGGGGCCACCCCCGGTGCTGGCGCCGCGCCGGGTTGCGGCTGGTCCGCTGGCGCCGCCGGCGGCGACGAGCTAGGTGCCCCCGGCGACGAGGGCTGGAGCAATGCGGGAACCGCACCGACCGCACCCTTAAATGGGGTGAGGGCGGGTGAAATCTCTTTCTCGATGGGAGCCGTGATCGGCGAGAACGCCTCGGCGGTGATCTTACATGTCGGGGCCACCGGCCCCATCGCCTCACGTAAGGCTGGCGTGGCATCGAACGTCTGCGAGCCACTGGAGGGCACCGAACCGACGTCGATCACCGACAAACCCGCCACCCGCACACCGACCCGCTGCCCCGGAACACCACGCACCGTGTCCCCGCAACCGCCCACCAGCATCGGCGCAGGAGCTGTTGCCAGAACAAGAGCGGTGGTGGAAACGGTGGAGGGTGCGGCGAGGGCCGCCAAGCCCCCTCCGAAGGCGCTGGCAGCGCACAGTAATGTGGCTGCTCCGGCAACTGTAGTCACCCTCGCCCGTGTACCCATAGGAGCCTCCGTGTCGCTCAGTACCCGGTTGTGTCGTTAGAGTAACGACCATAGAGCCTTTCCGTAACGATGACCAGCACTTTCAGCAGATCGTGGTTACGCTGTGCACTCACCGTGTAACGTACGGGTGCGTCGATCGGTCTCAAACGGCCCGACTAGGCTACGGCCATGCGAATCGGATCCCACCTCAGCGACGAGGATCCAGTAGATGTCGCTACGCAGCGCAATGCTGAGGCGGTGCAGTTTTTCCTCACCGATCCGCAGAGTTGGAAGGCTCCCCGACCGCATCCGCAGGCAGCCCAGCTCCGCTCTGCCGACCTAGAAATTTACGTGCACTCACCGTACGTGATCAATGTGGCATCACTGAACAACCGCATCCGCATTCCGTCCCGCAAGTTGGTCGTTCAGCACGCCGCCGCAGCTGCCGCGATCGGTGCACACGGATTGGTGGTGCATGGTGGGCATGTGGCCAAGGGTGAGGATCCTGCTCAAGGCGTCGAGAACTGGCGCAAGATGTTTGCCCGGCAGTCAGCCGACGGTGGTTTCGGCACCCGGATCCTGGTAGAGAACACCGCGGGCGGGGATAACGCGATGGCGCGGCGGTTCGATGCGTTGGCCCGGTTGTGGGAGGCAATCGGTGACTACGATGTCGGCTTCTGCTTGGACACCTGCCACGCGTTCGCCGCAGGAGAGGACCTCGCCGACGCAGTCGACCGGGTCATGGCTATCACCGGTCGGATCGACCTCGTGCATTGCAATAATTCGCGCGACGAGTTCGGCTCTGCTCGAGACCGTCACGCGCCGCTTCGCCAGGGCACCATCGAGCCCGGGCAGTTGGTGGCAGTCTGCGCTGCAGCAGCAGCCACCGTGATACTCGAGACCGACCCCGACACCCAAGCCGACGACATCGCCTGGCTACGCGAGCAGCTGAGCTCGTGATCGTGCCTCATGAGACCGTGTCCTCAGAGATCTTCTGATCCCCGGCTGGAGCACCGGACGGGCACCAGGCTGCAGCGTCGGGTGGGCGTCAGGGACGCCGTCGAACACGCCGCCGTGGGGGTCGTCGTCGCCAGCTACCCGGACTGGGTCGTGATCCGGCCGCCAGATGTCCCGAAGGACCAGAGCCATCAGCAACAGGACCGCCACGTCGCGCACCAGCACCGCGCCCAGGAACGGCTCGATGGGCAGTCCCTTCTGATCCGGGCCGAGGTAATAGGCCATTCGGGGGGCCCAGACCAGTGCGTCAACGACCATCCAGGCCAGCACCGGTTTCCACCGGGGGATCGCCAGCACCGCCAGCGGTACCAGCCACAGCGAGTACTGCGGGCTCCATACTTTGTTGACGAGCAGGAATGAGCACATCACCAGGAAGCACAACTGGGCTAGCCGCGGACGGCGCGGCGCAGCTAAGGCGACCCAGCCGATCGCCACGCAGGCCAGCAGGAACAACGTCGCGCTGACCAGGTTGAGCGTGGTGGGACTCTGGCCGGGTTGCAACACCCCATCGAAACCGGACCAGCCAGTGAAGGTGGACACCACGGTGTAGAGCGTGTCCGGATCGGCCCCACGGCGGCGGTTGAGCTGGAAGAACTCCGCCCACCCAGCCGGGAACAGCACCGCGATCGGCAGATTGACCACCGCCCAGGCGACCGCCGCAGCGGCGGTCGCCTGCAGTCCGGCGCGCAGCCGCCCGGCCCGCAGGCACAACAGCAGGATCGGGCCCAACAAGAACAGCGGGTAAAACTTGGTGGCTGCGCCCAGGCCGAGCAGCACACCAGCGAGCACCGGGCGTCGCCGGGCCCACGCCAGCAGCCCAGTGGTGGCCAGCGCGGTGGCCAGCGCGTCGAAGTTGGTGAACGCATGCACCACGACCAGCGGTGACAACGCGGCTAGCGCGGCATCCCAGGGTCGTCGCCGGGACAGCCTTACCAGCGCCCATACCGTCACCAACCAGGCCGCGGTCAGCCCCACCGCGCTGATGTTGAAATGCACGATGGCAGGAGCCGACGTGGGAAGCCAGCCGTCCGCGCCAGAATCCGCAACCGCCACCCAGGTCTGCGCGAGCTTGGCAGCAACCCATTGGTACATGCCAGTCAGTACTGGGTACTCCATGTACCGCACCTGCTCATCAGGCTCGCCCTGGTGCTCGATCCACGAGGTGGCGTACGGGAATCCGGCCATCCCGGGTTGGTCCAGCCGTTCTGCGGTGTAGAGCGGGACGGTGTCCGAGTAGCACATCGCCCGGTACTGGCGGCCGTCGCGCCAGTCCACCTCCAGGGCACCGGCGCTGTCGCGATAGGTCTGCAAACACGGCGCCTTAGCCAACCAGCCGAACGCCAAGGTGATCGTCGCAAATAGCAACACCACCCGCAGCGGGGTCCAGAACCAGTGCCGGCCAAGCACTGCGTGACGACCCAGCGGACCACCGACGATTCGACTGGCCAGCGCCGGCACCGGATCGGTCCAGCTGGGCACCACCCTGTGTGTCGCCGCCGGCTGAGCCGGCAATGAAACCGGCGTCAGGGAGCGTCGGTCAGCGCCCTTCACGGTCCTAGCTATCCCGGCCCTGCCCGTCACGACCCTGTCCCCGACGGTCCCCTTCCTCGTCGTCCTCGTCCTCATCTTCCTCGTCGCCCGGTGCCAGCTCGTCACAGAACGGGAAGCAGTCATCCCGTTGCCGTTTGTTCGAATTCTCCGGAGGCTCGATCGGCGTCGGCAGGAAGTCCTCAAAATCCGGTTCGGGCCTTGCAGACGGCGTGCCGCTGCGCGGTTCACGGGTTCGTGGCGTCAGCGAGCGCTGCGGCTTCACGACTGGGGGCGCTGGACCGATCAGCTTCACCTCAGGAAAGGTCTCCAGTGGAGTGCCCTGCAAGTAGGAGTTCATAAACCGCTGCCAGATCGCGCCCGGCAGCCCCCGCCCGAAGATGTCGCTACCGTTGGCGTTCTTGATAGCTGTGTTGGCCGGATCTCCCACCCAGACCGCGGTGGAGATCGAGGGGGTGTACCCGACAGTCCAGGCGGCGGAGTTATCACCGGTCTCGCCGCGCTGGTGGGTTCCGGTCTTAGCAGCGACCTGACGACCGCCCGCCAGGGGGATTTCGGAGCTGCGCGCGACTTCGGTCAGTGTCGCGGTGACGTTGCCAGCCAGCTGCGAGTTGCGTTCGGCGTTTGCCCGGTCGAAGGCCGGTTGCGGCTTGTCGACATGCTGGTATTCAACGTTGCCTCGGGCGTCGGTGTACTTGCGGACGAAGAAGGGCTCGCGCCGTATCCCTTGGGCGGCGAAGGTCGCATAGGCGCTGGCCATGTCGATCGTGTGCACCGGGTACTGGCCGAGCGTGATACCGATCGCGGGCGCCCCGCTGTCCGGCTCAGCCATGGTGGGCTTGCCGTTGATCTGCGGCGGGATTCCGGCCTGGACCGCGGCGTCCCGGATCGCTTGCGGTCCTACTTCCTGGGCCAACCGCACGAAGGCAGTGTTGACCGACTGCGTCATCGCCTCGCGCAAGGTCAACTCCTGGTAGTCGCGGCTCTCCGAGTTGGCGTAGGTGTGATCGTCGATAACTAGCGGAGATTCACCGTTGTAAACCGAGTTCATCCCGATGTCGCGCTCCAGCGCGGCCAGCATGGTGAACGGTTTGAAAGCCGATCCCGGGTTCCACGCCGGTCCGCCAGCCAGGTCAAAGCCGCTCCCGTCCGATCCGCCGTAGTACGCAATCACCCCGCCGCTGCGCGGATCGATCGCGACCAGCGCGGAATGCAGGTTCTTCGGCTGTCCGCGCAGCTCGGTGAGTACGGCGTCGCGGGCTAGCTGCTGAGCCCGGGGATCGATAGTGGTGGTGATCCGGCCACCGTTGACGGCCAGCTGCTCACGGCTGATGCCCTGCCTGTCCAACTCCTCCAGCACCCGGTCGACAATGTGCGCCCGGTCATCGGTCGGCGATCCTGGAGCCTGGCTCGGCGCCACGGTATCCGGGTACCGCAAGGCCGCCTCGGCCGGGGACAGCCAGCCCTGCTCGACCATGCCATCCAGCACGAAGCTCCATCGGGCCTGCGCCTGTGACAGGTTCTTGGCCGGGTCCAAGCGGGAGGGGGACCGGATCGCGGCCGCCAGAACCGCCGCCTCGGAGACGGTCACGTCCTGCACGTTCTTTCCGAAATAGGCTTGGCTGGCGGCCTGGATGCCGTAGGCACCGCGACCGAAGTAGATCGTGTTGAGGTAGTCCTCCAGGATCCGGTCCTTGGACGCCTGCTTGGTTATTTTGGCCGCGACGATCATCTCGCGGAATTTCCGAAATACGCTGTACTCGTCCTGGCCGGTGACCACCTTGACGTATTGCTGGGTGATCGTGGAGCCGCCGCCGGTGCCGCCGGTGAGCTGCTTCCACGCAGCCCTCGCGATACCTGTGATGTCGAATCCGGGGTTTGACCGGAAGCTGCGGTCCTCGGCGGCCAACACCGCGTTCTGCACGTGCGGCGGCACCTGCGCGAGACTGACCGCGATCCGATTGCCTTCCTCTGGCACGTAGCGGCCGATCTCGGTGGTCCCGTCGCTGGCCATAATGGTGGTGACTTGCTTGCGTTGCGCCGCCAGCACCGCTGGAGACGGCACCGTGAGGAACAGCCAGCCGAGAAAGAACGCCACCACCGGCGTCAGGATGCCCAACAGCAGGCCTACCAGGACAATTTTGCGCGCCCAGCGCCAGCGAGTCGACCGTCCTGTGCCATGCCGGCGCCTGCTCGCCGACTCAGCCGGCAGTCGTCCAATCACCGGCTCAGCCGGCAGTCGTCCAATCACCGGCTCAGCCGGCAGTCGTCCAATCACCGGCTCAGCCGGCAGTGGAGAAGTCGGTGCCGGATGAGTGAGCAGCTCAGGCTCCTGGGCTGGGGCCGGCGGACGTCTGATTGCCGGCTCAGCCGGCGGACGTCTGATTGCCGGCTCAGCCGGCGGACGTCTGATTGCCGGCTCAGCCGGCGGACGTCTGATTGCCGGCTCAGCCGGCGGACGTCTGATTGCCGGCTCAGCCGGCGGTGAGTGCCGACCGCCGTTATCTCGCTGGTCGCTCACGCGTTGTCCTCCCAAACCGGTGCTCGGGTCGCGAGGGCGTCACACAGGGGGTACGCCTGGCCAGGGGTACACCAGCCCAGGCATGGGGTCACTCCGCCGCGGTCCTCCGGCGGGACCGCCTGCTGCCAACACCACCGGTTCCCAGGACGTATGACTGCACGAGATGGTTCCAGCTGCACGTCCGACATACCTCGACGACGTACACGCTGAACTCCTCGTACAGCGTCGCCATCCGGTTCAGCTCGTCGGCAGTCCGGGCGGACCCTGCCGCATGCTTGAGTTCGTCACCGTACACCCACGAGACCAGGGTCAGGGGCTCCTTGCGACACATCGGGCAGGTGACCGCACTGGGCTCGCCGTGGAACTTGGCCGCCCGTAGCAGGTAAGGGGTCGCGTCGCAGACCTCCATGACGCCGACCCGGCCGGCGTAGACCTCGGCGAGCAGCGCACGCCGCTGCAACACGTAGTCCACTACCTGCCGTTGAGTCCGCACGCTGGACAGCCTACGCAACCGATGCGTGATCACCGTTCGGGCGTTCGGGCGGTATAGCGCGCCGGAGATGTATCGACCCGATATAGTGCACCTATCCATCGAGACAGCTACTGGGAGGTGCCGCGCATGCTGGAGCTTGCGGTGCTCGGGGTGCTGCATGAGGCCCCCATGCACGGCTACGAGCTCCGCAAACGCCTCACCGGCCTGCTCGGGGCCTTCCGCGCCTGCTCATTTGGGTCGCTGTACCCCACGCTACGCCGATTACAACGCTCCGGCTTCATCGTGGAGGACACCGAGCGCGGGGAGGACCTGCGCGCCAGCCGGGGCGCAGGCTGGGGCTGCCGCGGCCGGCGGGTGTACCGGCTTACCGCCGATGGCAAGGAGCGCTTTGCCACTTTACTGGCCGATGCTGGCCCACAGACTTGGGACGACCACGGATTCGGAGTGCACCTGGCATTCTTCTCGCGGACACCGGCCGAAGTCAGGATGCGCATCCTGGAGGGGAGGCGACGCCGGGTCGAGGAACGTCGAGAGGGGCTGCGCGCCGCGCTCGCGCGGACCGGCGACCAGATTGACCGCTACACCCTCGAACTCCATCGGATGGGTCTGGAAACCAGCGAGCGCGAGGTTCGCTGGCTCAATGAACTGATCGCCCATGAAAAGGCGAACCCAGTTGCACCACACCACGACACCGAAAGGGCGGACCATGACTGAAGGCCGCGACGCCGGTACGGGTATCCGGGTCGCCATTGTGGGCGTCGGCAACTGCGCTGCCTCCCTGATACAAGGCGTGCAGTATTACCGCGACGCCGACCCCACAACCCGGGTGCCCGGCCTGATGCACGTGCGTTTCGGCGACTACCACGTCGGTGATCTCCAGTTCGTCGCCGCGTTCGATGTCGATGCCAAGAAGGTCGGACGGGACCTGTCCGAGGCCATCGTGGCTAGCGAGAACAACACCATCTCGATCTGCGACGTGCCGCCCCTAGGAGTCACGGTGCACCGCGGGCACACGATGGACGGTCTGGGCGAGTACTACCGGAAGATCATCACCGAGTCCGACGAAAAGCCGGTTGACGTGGTCGACGCGCTGCGGGAGTCCGGCGCCGATGTGCTGGTGTCGTACCTGCCGGTGGGCTCTGAGGAGGCGGACCGCTTCTACGCCCAGTGCGCGATCGATGCCGGGGTCGCGTTCGTCAACGCGCTTCCGGTGTTCATCGCCTCCGATCCGGAGTGGGCACGCAAGTTCACCTCAGCCGGGGTGCCGATCATCGGCGACGATATCAAGTCCCAGGTCGGGGCGACCATCACGCACCGGGTCCTGGCCAAGCTTTTCGAAGACCGCGGGGTGGAGCTGGTACGCACCTATCAGCTGAACTTCGGCGGCAACATGGACTTCATGAACATGCTGGAGCGCAAACGGCTGCAGTCGAAGAAGATCTCCAAGACGCAGTCGGTTACCTCACAGGTGCCGCATGAGATGGAGAAGGCGGCGGTGCATATCGGACCCTCGGACCACGTGCCGTGGCTTGATGACCGCAAGTGGGCGTACGTGCGGCTAGAGGGCCAGGCGTTCGGCGATGTGCCGTTGAACATGGAGTACAAGCTTGAGGTCTGGGATTCGCCCAACTCCGCTGGCGTGATTATCGACGCGATCCGCGCGGCGAAGATCGCCAAAGACCGTGGTATCGGTGGCCCGATCGTGTCTGCTTCGTCCTATTTCATGAAGTCACCCCCCGAGCAGTACTCCGACTCCGATGCCTACGCCGCCGTCGAAGCCTTCATCCGCGGCGAGGTAGACCGCTAGCGGCAGCGATAGCTCCCGGCCGCTGGAACACCGGGCTCGGCGAAGGGCCGAGGCCCGGAGTAACTGTTGGGTGATGGACGCAGCGTCGAGCTTGCCTTGCGGGGTCGCTGCCAGCTCATCATATCGTGGGTTTCTCTTGCTCCACAGGCACATCGTGACTATCCACATCCTTTGCTTGGGCATACGTCGCGACGAGCGAGAACTGTCCACAGCTTGTAGCGCAAATTTCTAGGTTTATCCCCATCCAGCGATTGTTGTGCACGTGGCGCTCCCCAAGCAAGTTTGGCTAGAGTGCACTTTTGTCCATACCCGGCCAGGGCCGTAAGGGCGCATCATTACCTTGTGAGGCTGCCACGTGCTCTGTCCAACATCTGAGCAGAAAGCCCTCGGTGAAGCCATGACTCGAAACTCCCTATCGTCTGACCTGACCGTTCGTGACCTGAACGATTGGGCGACGATGCAGCTGAAACGCTTGCGTCTTGCGCTTGGAGCTGACACGAGTAGCCGGCCTGCCTTTGTGCTTGCCCAGGCAGCGAAGCTCGCTGAGGAAGTCGGTGAGCTGCAAGCCGAAATCCTTGGTAACGCTGGCTACCAACGCGCAACTAAGGATCAGTGCTTTACTACTGAATCCATGTCCCGCGAACTTGCTGACGTGATGATTTGCGTGGCTATCCTGGCCAGTTCGCACGACATTGATCTCGGTAAGGCCCTTGCGTCAAAGATGGAAATGATCGACGCACGTCACAAGAACAACGCATAGCGCAGCGGAGGGGGGCCTGACGCATAGCTCAGCTTGAGTTCCGCGAGCAGTGAAGTGGCACTGATATACCCCTACAGGGTATTGTAAAGCTCGGAGACGACGTTCATGGGAGGCAGCTCATGCTGCATCAGACACACCAGGCGGCGCAGCCCGTGGCGAGTTGGGGAGTGGCCGCCTCGGCCACCCTGCACTGTCTGACCGGCTGTGCGATCGGTGAGGTGCTGGGCATGGTGATCGGCACCGCCCTGGGGTGGGGCGACGTGGCCACGATTGTGCTGGCCGTCGCGTTGGCGTTCGTGTTCGGCTACGCGTTCACCCTGCTCGGGGTGCTCCGAGCCGGGGTCGGTCTAGCCACCGCGATCAAGGTTGCGCTGATTGCGGATACTTTGTCGATCACAGTGATGGAGATCGTGGACAACGCTGTGATGATCGCTGTTCCCGGCGCGATGGAAGCCGGACTAGGCTCGGCGCTGTTCTGGGGAGCACTGGCGTTCGCCTTGGCCGTGGCGTTCTTCGCTGCCTGGCCGGTCAACCGGTGGATGATCAGCCGTGGTCGCGGTCACGCAGTCGTTCACCAATACCACTGACGCCAGCCCAGCCCTAGCGTTCGGAAGGCTGAGAGCGACCACGGTTCACGGATCTACAGGACGACGTTGACCAGGCGACCGGGTACCACGATGACCTTGCGGGGCTCCTCGTCGTCGATCAGTGTGGCGGCGCGCACCTGCGCCAACGCCGCGGCGCGCACTTCATCTGGGCCGGCCGAGCTGGGCACCACCACACGGGAGCGCACCTTGCCGTTGACCTGGATTGGGTACTCCACGGTGTCGGCAACCAGGTAGCGCTCCTGCGCCTCGGGCATCGGCCCGTGCGCCAGCGACTCGTCATGCCCCAGCCTGAACCACAGTTCCTCGGCGACATGCGGGGCTACCGGCGCCAGCAGCAACACCAGAGACTCGGCCACCACCCGCGGGCTTCCCGGGCTCGAGCCGTATACCTTGGTCACGTAGTTGTTCAGCTCGATCAGCTTGGCGATTGCGGTGTTCAACCGAAGAGCGGCGTAGTCGTCGCGGACTCCGGCGATCGCCCGGTGCAGCGCCCGCAAGGTGTCCAGGTCGGGCTGGACGTCTGGATCCAGCGGGGTGTCCACCACCCGCAGCTCGCCAGTGGTCTCGTCGACCAGGTTGCGCCACAGTCGCTGCAGGAACCGGTGCGCTCCGATGACATCCTTGGTTGCCCACGGCCGTGAGACGTCCAGCGGTCCCATCGACATCTCGTACACCCGCAGCGTGTCGGCGCCGTAGGCATCGCTCATCTCGTCCGGGGAGACGGAGTTGCGCAGGCTTTTGCCCATCTTGCCGTACTCGCGCCGGACCTCCTCGCCGCGCCAGGTGTAGCGGCCGTTAGGTTCCTCGACGACCTCCTCGGCCGGGACGTAGACGCCGCGCGCATCGGTATAGGCGTAAGCCTGGATGTAGCCCTGGTTGTACAGCCGCCGGTAGGGCTCCTCTGAAGACACGTGCCCCAGGTCATAGAGCACCTTGTGCCAGAACCGGGAATACAGCAGGTGCAGCACCGCGTGCTCCACGCCACCCACATACAGGTCCAGCCCGCCCGGGTCGTCGGGACCGTGCAGCAGCGGACGCGGCCCCATCCAGTACCGCTCGTTGACCGGATCGCACATCGCCTCGGAGTTGTGCGGGTCGATGTAGCGCAACTGGTACCAGCATGATCCCGCCCACTGCGGCATCACGTTGGTGTCGCGGCGGTAGGTCTTCAGGCCGTCACCGAGATCCAGCTGCACCTGCACCCAGTCGGTGGCCTTGGCCAGCGGTGGGGCCGGCTCGGAGTCAGTGTCGTCCGGGTCGAACGTGGTCGGCGAGTAGTCGGCCACATCGGGCAGTTCGACGGGCAGCATCGACTCCGGCAGCGGGTGCGGTCGGCCGTCGTCGTCGTAGACGATCGGGAATGGCTCGCCCCAGTAGCGCTGCCGCGCGAACAGCCAGTCGCGCAGCTTGTACTGCACGGTGCCCTCGCCGGCGCCGCTGGTCTCCAGCCAGGTAGTGATCGCTTTCTTGGCCTCCGCGACGCCCAGCCCATCCAGGAACGAGGAGTTGATCGACGGACCTTCCCCTAGGTAGGCCTGCCCGTCGAAGCCGTCCGGTGGGGCGACGGTGCGCACAATAGGCAACCCAAAGGCTTCCGCGAAGTCCCAGTCGCGCTGGTCTTGACCGGGCACCGCCATGATCGCGCCGGTGCCGTAGCCCATCAGCACGTAGTCGGCGATGAACACCGGGATCTGCTGGCCGGTGGCCGGGTTGGTGGCGTAGGCCCCGGTGAAGACGCCGGTCTTGTCCCGGCTCTCCTGGCGTTCCAGTTCGGAGCGCCGCGCGGCCGCACGGCGGTATGCGACGACGGCCTCCTCCGGGGTGGCGGCCCCACCGGTCCAGCGGCCATCCACCCCGGGCGGCCACCGCTCGGCGACGATCTCGGAGACCAGTGGATGCTCGGGCGCCAGCACCAGGTAGGTCGCGCCGAACAAGGTGTCCGGACGGGTGGTGAACACCTCGATGTTGGTAGCTCTCCGCGTACCTCCAGACCCCTGGTTGGTAGTACTTGAAGGGCTCTCTACTGGAAACCGGATCCGGGCACCGTGGGAGCGGCCGATCCAGTTGCGCTGCATGGTCTTGACCTTCTCGGGCCAGTCCAGCCGGTCCAGATCGTCCAGCAGCCGGTCGGCGTAGGCGGTGATCCGCATCATCCACTGCCGCAGGTTGCGCCGGAACACCGGGAAGTTGCCACGGTCACTGCGCCCCTCGGCGGTGACCTCCTCGTTGGCCAGCACCGTGCCCAGCCCCGGACACCAGTTCACCGGGGCATCGGACAGGTAGACCAGCCGGTGCGAGTCGATGATCTCCCGCTGCTCGTCACCGGTCAGCTCAGCCCAGGGCTGACCATCCGGTGTGGCCCGCACGCCCTGTACGTACTCGGTCTCCAGCTCGGCGATCGGGCGGGCCCGGCGCGCCTCGGTGTCGTACCACGCGTTGTAGATCTGCAGGAAGATCCATTGGGTCCAGCGGTAGTACTCCACGTCGGTGGTGGCGACCCGGCGGCGTTCGTCATGGGCCAGCCCCAGCCGGCGGATCTGCACCAAGAAGCGCTCAATGTTCGCTTCAGTGGTACTCCGCGGGTGGGTGCCGGCCTCGGCAGCAGCCTGTTCGGCAGGCAGCCCGAATGCGTCGAAGCCCATGGTGTGCAACACGTTGCGTCCGGTCATCCGCTGGTAGCGGGCGAAGACGTCAGTGCCGATGTAGCCCAGCGGGTGCCCGACATGCAGCCCGGTCCCGGACGGGTAGGGGAACATGTCCTGCACGAATAGCTTGTCCTCGGGTACCGCGGCGCCGTGCGCAGGCCGCAGAGACCCGACCGGATTGGGCGCGTGGAATGTCCCCCGCTCGGTCCAGCGGCGCTGCCAGCGGCGCTCGATCTCGCCGGCCAGAGTCGCGGTGTAGCGATGCGGCGGGACATCCCCGTCATCGGTACTGCTCATGATCGTCCTTCCCAAGCTCGGCCCTGATCATCAAGATCCCCCAGGAAACAGGAAACCCCCCACGCACTGAGGCCGTAGGGGGTCGCCGCGCTGACTGGTTCGCCGGTCAGCGCAGCCCGGGAAGGAGCCGACGGGCGGTGCTCACGACAGCCACGATAGCAGGTTGACCAACGGGATTTCTGGCGACGGTGTCTGGCCGGGGTGTCCTGGCTGCGGTGTCTGCATCCATACTGGCGGCCCCAGACGAGCGGTGCATGCCGTGGATGCGCTGGATGCGCTACTGCGCTACTGCGCTACTGTAGCGCTGTGGCGACGATTCAGATCCGCGAGGTTCCCGAGGACGCCTACGAGACGATCCGGCGACGGGCTCGCGCCGCGGGCCAGTCTATCCAGGCGTACATGCGTGACCTGGTGGTCGACCTCGCCAGCCGACCCACGAAAGAAGAAGCATGGGCGGCGCTCGATTCTGCTCTTGCCGCCGAGGACTCGCCCGGCTCGACACTGCAGCAGATCGTCCGTGATGTGCACGAAGGCCGCCGATGAGGCAACGCGTCATCGACGCGTCCGCCCTGGCGTATGCGCTCCTCGGCAAGACTTCCGACGCCGCCCACCTTCGCGCCGCGCTGGCCACCACCGGTTGCCACGCACCGCACCTGGTTGACGCCGAGCTGGGCAATGTGCTGCGAAAACGAACCCGCAGTGGGGACATCACCCCAATGCAGGCACGCACCGCGCTGCGCGTTGCACGAGGCGTCATCGACTACCGCTATCCGCATTGCGGCCCACTCGCCGAGCGAGCCTGGTGCATGCGTGACAACCTCTCGTTCTACGACGCGCTCTACGTCGCCCTGGCCACGCGCCTGGATCTGCCGCTCGTCACCGGAGACCGCCGGCTGAGCAACGTTCCCGACCTGCCGTGCTCCGTCGAACAAATCTGATCATCCGCGGCGATGATCCAGGCCGATGGCATATCTGCAGCAAGCCGAGCTGCAGCGCCGGTTTGCAGACGAGCTTGAGGAGCTGAAGGCGCCAGTTCTTGCGGTTAACCCCGCAACGGCGCATGCCAAGTTGCAGGGTCATCGGGTGCCACCTGTGGGAGGAGTCGCAAGACATATCGGGCACCTACGGGGCAGAGTCCGCCGGTATCCTGGCCGCCGTGGCTGCGTCCAAGCTGCTCGGGGTGCTGCTCCTGATCGCCGGCGTGGCGCTGCTCACCGTCGGCCTGCTCGGCTGGCGGCGACGGCTGCCGCGCAACCGCTTTGCCGGCGTCCGCACCCCTGCAACGCTGCGCTCGGA
>JALZHU010000133.1 GCA_030860695.1 Actinomycetota bacterium | reverse complement strand
CCCGGCGTCGGATGTCTTTTCTCTCGGCGCCACGCTCTATGCCGCGCTAGAGGGCCGGGCTCCGTTCGGCGACAGTGACAACCCGCTCGCGCTGCTGCATGCGGTGGCTGGTGGGCAGGTGGAACCACCGCAGCAGGCGGGCCCGCTGTCCGCGATGCTGATGAGGTTGCTAGCTAAAGATCCGGCAGCCCGTCCTGACATGCATCGGGCCAGCCTGGAGCTGGCAGCGGCGCCCATCATTCAACCGGTGTCTCGGTCAGCCTCGGTGGGCAGGCCAGCCGGCGCGGTGGCGCCGCCGACCCGGGTAACGGGATCCACAGAGACCAGACGCCCAGAGACCCGACGCCCAGAGACCCGACGCCCAGAGACCCGACGCGCAGGACCACCGCCGACCGTGGCGTCCGCTCCGCGGCCTAGCACCGCGCCGGACGTGGTTACTCCTCCGCCTTCCTGGCCAACCGAGAGTTCTCCGACGCAGCGACGTGTGAGGGCAGGGATACTCGTCGGAGCTATCCTCGCGGTGTTTGCGTTCGCGGGCGGCGGGATGTTGCTGTCGGGAGGCTCATCCGGGCAACAGGGCGCGCAGCCTGTCAGTCCAGCGGCCACCTCGGCGCCTGCGGCGCCGCCGCCGACATCGGAACCGGCCGCTATACCCCAGCCACCACAGGTGCAGCGGGTGGATCATGCCGAGCCGATCGCCTGGAGCAACGCTGGGCAGCTCGTGATCGATTACTACAACGGCCTGGATGATCTATCCGCGGCCTGGCAGCTGCTGTCACCCAGGGCGCAGGCGGTCTTCGGCGACGAGCGGGCCTTCCGGGCGCATTGGGGTCAGTACTCCTCGGTCAGCGCCCGCAATGCATCCGGGGTTACTGACAACCCCGACGGTTCGGTGAACGTGCCCGTCGAGGTCACCTACCACACCGGCGACAGCGCGCAGGTCGTCAAGCGGGAGCTACGGGTGGCTCGACTGGATGGCCAACTGCTTATTGACTCGGATCCACGGTGATGTCCCCGTCGGGGGATTCATCAGAACATGTCGGGCGCCTGCAGACATAGGTCATCGCCGGCGGGATGTGCCGCCAGAGGGTACGGGTGGGCAGCACCTCACTGAACGTCCGCTCCAGCTCGTAGCGAAACCGGCGGGCCGCGGGCGTCCAGTAGCCCAGGCTGTACGCGGCAGCGGTGAACACCCCGTCGGTCGCCAGTGCAGCAGCAAAGATTGCCAGGAGTTCGCGCTGCTGCTGCGGGCCGAACAGGGTCCACGGCAGTACTGAGACGATCACGTCGGCGCGGTCCACGCCGTGGTCGGCAAGGATGGCCGGGAGCGTGGCGGCGTCCGCGGTGACCACCTGCACACCTAGATCACGGGACCGCAACTGCTCGGCAAGTCTGGGGTCCTTCTCAACCGCGATCACCACCGCGTCAGGGTCTGCCTGCTGGGCGATCACCGCGGTGACCGCCCCGGCACCGGCGCCAACCTCCACCACGACCGGGGGCCGCCCAGCCTGGCCGGCTCCCGGTACCACGGCGGCCAGCCGTCGGGCCAGCTCGGGTCCGGACGGCAGCAGCGTCCCGACATCGCGGGGAGATCGCATCGCCGCTGCGAGAAAGGTGCCCCAGCCGCCACCAAAGGCGCGCTGGACGGGATCTTGCGGATGTGAAGCGGGATGCGAAGCCATAGCCCACAGTGCACACCACTTGGAGCGGCGCCGCATTACCAACCTGGCTAATGCTTAGGCTGCGAGTGGTTGACAACCACGGGAGGGCGCCTGATGGCTTCGCTGCACAATGACCGCTACCTCGATGCGTTGACCGCGCAATCCGCGTTGCTCGCCGAGGCGCTGGCCGGTGCCGACCTGCAGCAGCGGGTACCGACGTGCCCGGACTGGACGTTGTACCGGCTTGCTGAGCACCTCGGGCAGAGCCACCGGTGGGTCACCGAGATCGTCACCCGGCGCGTCACCACCCAGCCCGGTCCTGGCGAGCTGCCGCTAGCGACCGCACCCGAGGACGTTGACGGGCTTTGCGCATGGTTGCGTGAGGGCGCTGGTGAGCTGGCGGACGCCATCCGGGCGGCCGGTCCGCAGACCCCCGTGTGGAGCTGGGCCGACGACCACAGCGTCGGGTTCTGGGCCCGCCGGGCGGCGCACGAGACCACGGTGCACCGGGCTGACGCCGAGCTGGCGCTGGGTCGCGAGTTCACCGTGGAGGCGGACCTCGCCGCCGATGCGATCTCCGAATGGCTGAGCCTGCTCAGCTTGCCGCAGGCAGTCGAGTATCGACCCGAACTCGCCGCGCTGCGCGGCGAGGGCCAGATCCTGCACCTACACTCCACCGATCCAGGGCTGGGCGAGGCGGGAGAGTGGATCGTGCGCCGGACCCCGTCGGGTCCGAGCTGGGAGCACGGCCACGCCAAGGGCGATGTCGCGGTCCGGGGTGCCGTGGTGGACCTGCTGCTGGTGCTGCTGCGCCGGGTCCCACCCGACAAGGCGCCGATCACCGTGCTCGGCGACGCCAGCGTTCTAGATCACTGGCTGGAGCACACCCAGTTCTAGCCTGATTTCCGTCTGCTCGTGGACGTCGTGATGTCCTATGCCCAGTGGTTGGGCTCATGCTTGGGCGGCGCACCGTGCTCCTACGCCCCGCAGGTGATGAACCGGGAAACTGGGCTTCCCGGGCCCCACCTTGCGCGGGACCCAGGTGTGATCAGGAGGGTCCGAGGTGCTGCCTAGCCAACCCCGAGGCCAGGCGCGGGACCCGGCCGACCGGCTGCTGACCGTGCCCAACGTGCTCAGCCTGCTCCGGTTGGCCGGTGTCCCCCTGTTTCTGTGGCTGCTGCTTGGCCCGCGCCACGACCTGCTTGCCATGCTCGTGCTGGCCCTATCAGGCCTCACCGACTGGTTGGACGGCAAGCTCGCCCGCTTGCTGAACCAATCCAGCAGGCTGGGTGCGTTGCTGGACCCGGCGGTTGATCGGCTGTACACGCTGAGCACCTTGTTCGCCTTCGGAGTACGGGAAATCCTGCCGTGGTGGGTGGTGGCCGTGCTGATCAGCCGGGATCTGGTGCTTTTGGCGACTTTGCCGGTGCTGCGCCACCACGGCTACGGTCCGCTGCCGGTGCACTATGTGGGCAAGGCCGCCACTCTCTGCCTGTTGTACGCCTTCCCGCTGCTGCTGCTCGCCCACAACATGCACGGTTGGCTGGGGGCAGTGGCTCAGGCGTTCGCGGTGGCCTTTACTGGGTGGGGAGGCGCGCTGTACGTCTGGTCGGGAGTGCTTTACCTCCTTCAGGTTCGGCTGACGGTGCGCGCGGCGAGACAGACAGGCCGTGAATGCTGGGAGGCGTAGTGGTTCCCGGGGAGTTGCCGCTTATCGGGGGCCCTATGGCGAGGGCTGGATGATCGAAATCAAGCTGGCCGAGGCCTCTGCGATGGACTCTTTGCTGAACGCCGAGGACTACCGCATCCTCATCGGGGAGGCGTGACCCGGCACCGACCGACAGTGACCTCGGCCCGCAATGTCTGCCGGTGGCACGGTAGGTTGTGATCCGATCGACAGTGACCGCACCTGGCGAAGGAGAGCCCAGCGTGAGCACGAACGACGGGCCCGGTGTCCCACCGGAGCGGGGCCCGGAGCAGACCTCGACGTTCCGGGCCGACTTCCTTTCCGAGCCCGACGTTGTCGAGCCACCCGGGCCCCCCATCGCAGGTATCGACGCATTACCTGCAGGCTCCGCACTGCTGGTGGTCAAGCGCGGGCCTAACGCCGGTTCCCGGTTTCTCCTGGACCGGTCCACCACGAGCGCGGGCCGCCACCCGGAAAGCGACATCTTCCTCGACGACGTGACGGTGTCCCGCCGGCACGCCGAGTTCCGCCGCGAGGGCGGCGAATTCGTGGTGGTGGACGTTGGCAGCCTCAACGGAACTTACGTCAACCGCGAGCCAGTGGATACCGCGGTGCTGGCCAATGGTGACGAAGTGCAGATCGGCAAGTTCCGGCTAGTTTTCCTGACCGGTCCGCGCGCCGGGAACCGAGAGGCTGCCCAGGGGTCGCAGTGACGGCCCCGGGCCGCTCCGGGCATCGGTCCGGGGCGAGTATCGGCTCGGTGCTCGCCCAGCTGCGGGCGGACTTCCCGGACGTCACCATCTCCAAGATCAGATTTCTGGAGTCCGAAGGGTTGGTCCAGCCGGACCGCACCGCTGCCGGCTACCGGCAGTTCTCGTCAAGGGATGTGGAACGGCTGCGCTACGTGCTCGCCGCCCAGCGCGATCACTATCTCCCGCTGAGGGTCATCAAGGAACACCTGGACGCGCTGGACCGAGGTGAGCCCGAAGGACCTCCCGGCGAGCGCCCGCATCGGGCGCCGCGTCCGCTGGTCAACGCCCGCCTCAACGCAGCGGCTGGATCGGCCGCAGCGGAGGACTTTGATGCTGCCGACACCCTGCGGATGACCCAGGAGGAACTGCTCGCCGCTGCCGGCATCAGCAAGGCGATGCTGAGCGAACTTGAGCATTTCGGCCTGGTCCGGCCCGGCCCGGCCGGTTTCTACGACACCGACGCGGTGCTAGTGGCAAGGACTGCCCGGGCAATGACTGATTTTGGTTTGGAACCCCGGCACCTGCGCGCTTTCCGGTCGTCAGCAGACCGGGAGGTGAGCCTGCTGACGCAGATCGTCACCCCGATGAGCCGGCAGCGAGACCCCGACGCGCGGGCCCGAGCCGACGAGCTGGTGCGGGAGCTGGCGGTACTGTCGTTGCGGCTGCACTCCCTGCTGGTGAAGATCGGGCTGCGTGGTGCCATCGGTAACTGAGTCAGCCGCAGAGGGAATTTGGGCCGCCGTGGGACTCGGCACACCGACGGTGCCGCGTGTAGCGTCTTAGGGTAGCGATGGTGGAGACGCGACTGGGCTGGTTAGCTACTCCGGCCGGTGCCCAAGCCACCGCCGAGCACGACGATCCTCAAGGCGCCCGGACCACAGGGTGCGGCGGGAGGGAGGCGCAACGCGATGAGCGAGATGCGTGTCGTCGGGGTCCGGGTGGAGTTGCCGGCCAACCAGCCGATCCTGCTGCTGCGGGAGGCCGAGGGTGAGCGCTACCTGCCGATCTGGATCGGCTCTGGGGAGGCGACCGCCATCGCCCTGGAGCAGCAGGGCGTGCAACCGGCTCGGCCGATGACCCATGACCTGCTCCGAGACGTCATCAGCGCGCTGGGGCGGGAACTGCAGCAGGTCCGGATCACCGAACTGCAAGAAGGCACTTTCTTCGCCGAGCTGGTCTTTGACGGTAACGTGCGCGTCTCTGCCCGGCCGAGTGATTCGGTCGCCCTGGCGTTGCGGGCCGGGGTACCGATCCACGCCGAGGAGGCGGTGCTCGCCGAGGCTGGCCTGATCATCCCCGACGAGCAGGAGAACGAGGTCGAGAGGTTCCGCGAGTTCCTCGACTCGGTCTCCCCGGAGGACTTCCGCGGAGCAGATACCTGATCGGCGCTGCCTGAAGCTGAACTTGAGGGTGAGACTCTTCCCGCGCGTCGGATTGACCGCCTACCCGGCGGCGCCTACCGTCGATCCTCAACAGCGAGTCGCGCCGGTGTGATTCGCCTCGAACGGCCGGAGGATCCCGCGGGCTGCGTGGCCCCACGGGCTACCGGCGCAAGGCGTGGGAGGCATGGGTGGTCGACGGACCGCACCGCGGAGCGGACACCCCAGCGCATGACATCAAGCAATCCGCAGCTGGTGAACCGGCCGAGCAGGGCACGCTGTTCCCGGACTCCGTTTTGGCCGACCCGCACGGAGTGACTGATCACCTGCTTGGCTATCGCGGTCCCGCAGCGTGCCAGATCGCTGGGATCACCTACCGCCAGCTGGACTACTGGGCACGGACCAATCTGGTGGTGCCATCAATCCGCGGCGCCTCCGGCTCGGGCAGCCAGCGGCTGTATTCGTTCAAGGACATCCTGGTCCTCAAAGTGGTCAAGCGACTGCTGGACACCGGGGTCTCGCTGCAGAACATCCGCCTAGCCGTGGAGCACCTGCGCCGCCGCGGAGTGCACGACTTAGCCCGCATCACGCTGTTCAGCGACGGCACCACTGTCTACGAGTGCACCTCCCCAGAAGAGGTGGTCGACCTGCTGCAGGGCGGGCAGGGCGTGTTCGGCATCGCCGTCAGTGGCGCGATAAAAGAGATCGCCGGATCGATCAGCCGGTTTCCTCCCGAGCGTGCTGATGGCGGCCACGTCGCGACAGCTCCGGAAGACGAGCTGACCAAGCGTCGGCGGGCCCGGCGGATCAGCTGACGCGTTCCCGCTGTGTAACTAGTCACAGCGGCGGGTTGGAGCCCGAGGACGGCCACCGCCACGAGTAGGGTTTTCGGGGGAGGCACCGCGATGAATACTCCCGACCGGCGCTCGCTGTCTGAGCTTGAGCACGGCACCCCGTTCGCCGACCGGCACATCGGGCCGCGCCCTGCTGAGCTAGCTCGGATGTTGCAGTTCATCGGCGTGGAGTCGCTGGAACAGCTGGCGCAGCTGGCGCTGCCGCCGTCCATCATCGCCGATCCGGATACCGTCCCTGACCTGCCGGCGCCGGCCACCGAGGGGCAGGCTCTGGCGGAGCTGCGCGAGCGGGCCGCCCGGTGCCACCCGCGGGTGCCAATGATCGGGATGGGGTATCACGGCACGGTGACTCCGCCGGTTATCCGTCGCTCGGTGCTGGAGAACCCGGCCTGGTACACCGCCTACACGCCCTACCAGCCGGAGATCTCTCAGGGTCGGCTGGAAGCACTGCTCAACTACCAGACGATGATCTGCGACCTCACCGGCCTGCCGGTGGCCAATGCCTCATTGCTTGACGAGGCCACCGCGGCCGCCGAGGCGATGACGCTGTTGCGCCGGGCGGGCCGGACCAGCTCATCACGGTTCGTGGCCGACGCCGACACGTTGCCGCAGACCTTGGCCGTACTGGCCACCCGCGCCGAGCCGCTGGGCATCGAGCTGGAGGTGGTAGATCTTTCGAGCGGACTTCCGAACGGTGAGTTCTTCGGCGTGCTGCTGCCCTACCCGGGCGCGTCCGGTGCAGTGCGCGACCTTGCGCTGCTGATCGAGCAGGCGCACCAGCGCGGTGCTGGAGTGGCCGTCACGACCGATCCGCTGGCGCTGACCGTGTTGCGACCGCCGGGAGAGATCGGCGTCGATGTCGCGATCGGATCCACCCAGCGTTTCGGCGTGCCCATGGGCTTCGGTGGGCCGCACGCCGCCTATTTGGCTGTCCGCCGCGGTCTGGAGCGCCAGCTGCCCGGAAGGCTGGTGGGCGTGTCCCGTGATGCCGACGGGTCGCCAGCGTTGCGCCTGGCGCTGCAGACCCGCGAGCAGCACATCCGCCGGGAGAAGGCCACCAGCAATATCTGCACCGCGCAGGTGCTGCTGGCCGTGATGGCCTCGATGTACGCGGTGTACCACGGGCCTGACGGGCTGCGGGACATCGCGCGGCGGGCGCACCGGATGGCCGCGGTGCTCGCGGCGGGGTTACGTGGCGGCGGCGTCGAGGTGGTGTTCGACGCATTTTTTGACACGGTGCTGGCCAGGGTGCCGGGCCGGGCCGCCGAAGTGGTCCGCGCCGCGCGTGCGGCCGGCGTGGATCTCCGGCAGGCCGACGCAGATCACGTCGGGATCAGTTGCGCCGAGACCACCACCCGGGAGCACCTGCGCATAGTCTGGGATGCCTTCGGCGTGCCGGCAGCTGACCCCGACACCCTCGACCGCCAGGTTCCGGACGCCATCCCCGCCGTGTTGCGGCGGACCTCACCTTTTCTCACCCACCCGGTCTTCTCCGCTTACCGCAGCGAAACGGCACTGCTGCGCTACCTGCGCACGCTGGCCGACAAGGACGTCGCGCTGGACCGCAGCATGATCCCGCTGGGCTCCTGCACGATGAAGCTCAACGCCACCGCTGAAATGGAGCCGATCAGCTGGCCGCAGTTCGCCGAGCTGCACCCGTTTGCGCCCCTGCAGGACGCGCAGGGCTTGCTCGAGGTGGTCTGCGACCTGCAGCGCTGGCTGGCTGCGCTCACCGGTTACGACGCGGTCAGCCTGCAGCCCAACGCCGGCAGCCAGGGCGAGTTTTCGGGTCTGCTGGCAATCCGTGCCTACCACCGCAGCCGTGGCGAGACGGGTCGTGACGTCTGCCTCGTCCCGTCCAGCGCGCACGGCACGAACGCAGCCTCGGCAGTGATGGTTGGGATGCGAGTCGTGGTCGTCGGGTGTGACCGCAACGGCGACATCGACCTCGATGACCTCCGCGCAAAGATCGCCAAGTACGGCGCGGAGTTGGCCGCCATCATGATCACTTACCCGTCCACGCACGGTGTGTACGAGCAGGGCGTCGCGGACGTTTGTGCGCTGGTGCATGACGCCGGGGGGCAAGTCTACGTGGACGGGGCCAACCTCAACGCGCTGCTCGGGCTGGCCCGGCCGGGTCACTTCGGCGCCGACGTCAGCCACCTCAACCTGCACAAGACGTTCTGCATCCCGCACGGCGGCGGTGGGCCGGGAGTGGGTCCGATCGGAGTGCGGGCTCACCTGGCGCCGTTCCTGCCCGGGCACCCGGAGACAGACCCGGGCGCCGCGGTGGGTCCGGTGGCGGCGGCACCGTGGGGCAGCGCGTCGATCCTGCCGATCTCCTGGGCCTACATCCGGATGATGGGCGGTGACGGCTTACGTCGCGCCACGCTGGTCGCGGTGGCAGCGGCGAATTACGTAGCCCGGCGCCTCGGGCCGCATTTTCCGGTGCTCTACGCCGGCAATAAGGGGCTGGTGGCCCACGAGTGCATCCTGGACCTGCGGCCCATCACCAAGGCTACCGGCATCACCGTGGAGGATGTCGCCAAGCGACTGGCCGACTATGGCCTGCACGCCCCCACCATGTCGTTCCCGGTGGCCGGCACCCTGATGGTCGAGCCCACTGAAAGCGAGAGCCTAGCCGAGCTGGATCGCTTCTGCGACGCCATGATCGCGATCCGGGACGAGATCGACCGGGTAGCTGAGGGGGAGTGGCCCGCCGAGGACAACCCGCTGCGCTGCGCGCCACACACCGCGAGTTGCCTGGCCGATAAGTGGGACCATCCCTACAGCCGGGAGCTCGCCGCTTACCCGATGGGTCGAACGGTCGCTAAGGTGTGGCCGCCGGTGCGGCGGATCGACCAGGCCTACGGGGACCGTCATCTCATGTGCTCCTGCCCTCCTGTGGAGGCGTTCAGTTCCTGATCGCGACCAGTCCTTGCTCGGTGTCGCTCCAGTCCTTGCTCGGTGTCGCTGAGGAAAAAGCGATACGTGCAGTCATGGGCAGGGGTCTGCGTCCGGGAGCGGGCAGCTGCGGGGAAGCGCGCTGTTCGTGTCAATCAGGAAGCGCTGGGCGGCCGGGGCCATGAGCTGTTGGTCGTGGCCGGCGCCCGGGACGTCGAGGAGTTGCCAGTTCGTCTCCGGATCGCGAGCCAGGGCCACGGCGTACGCGTGGCCGGCGCGGGCGTAGCGGTGCGGTCCTTGCGCGTTGGCCTGCGGGTCGGCGCGCAGGCTCCCGTCGTGCTCGGTGTCGAGCTGGCCGCGCATGAGCACAAGGTGCTCGCGGGTGGCGCTCGGGGCGACGTCTACTTTCGGGTGCCGCACGCCGTACGGGATGTCGATGGCGGGGTCTACAGTGGTGTACCAGCCGGCGTTGGCCGCGATCGCGAACCGCACCGCCGACCGTGGCTTGAACAGCACGAACCGCTGCACGAACTGCGCGCCCGCGGAGTGGCCCCACATGTCAAACAGCGTGTCGTCGAGGCCGAAGCCGCTGGCGGCGAAGCGGTGTACCTGTTCTGCGGCGGTGAACGCCCACTGCTCCTCCGGGTTCACCTCACCGCCCCCGTCGTCGGCGAACACATTGCCGAGGTTGTAGCCGGCGGAGCCCGGCCAGTCGTCCTCGTCGAACTCCGGGCAGAGGACCAAGTAGTCGGCCTCCGCCGCCCAGTCGACCCAGCTGGCGCAGTATTGCTCGGCGTCGCGGCCCTTGCCGTGTAGCACGAGCAGCACGTGCGTGGCCGGGCTCAGCGTCGACGGGATGACGGCGTAGGTGCGTAGGTCGGGGGCGCCGTCTAGCCGAGTCACGGTGTCCGCGGGGAACACGGTGACGCGCCGCATGCCGGTGCCCGTGCCGCTGCTGGCGCGGAGGGTGTAGGTGGTGGTCTCGCTGTCCACAGCCGGCAGGTCGAAGGTGACCGTGGCGCCGGTGGCCTTGTCGACCACCTGGTCCTCGTCGTCATCCGACTCGCGCGACAGCTCCCAGCTCGTGCGAGCCCCGAGGGCGACTGCGGCAAACGTGTGTTGTCCGGCCAGGCGCAGCGTCGGGCTGTCTGCACTGCCGATGGTGGCCGTCGTGGACCGGCTGCGGCCCGCCGCTATACCAGTGAAGATCGCCAGCACGCACGCCAGCAGGACTACTCCGACCACCGCGCCGAGCCTGCGTCTTGCGCTGACTGTTCGTGTTTTTCGCATCGGCGCCAGAGTCTCGCCGCGACATGAGCCGCTAATGAGAGCGGCATGAAGGTGAGAGCTCTCTCATCCCCAACCCACCGGTTTTTCATGTAGGTCTTGCACGATCAGGTGACGCGAGACCGGAGAGGGTGGTGGTGGACGGCATGGGCGGATTGGACGGCTGGCGACCGGGCGAGCGGGCTGGGGCCGCCATGTTCTCGGCGGCGATGCTGGCGGCAGTGCTGTCACCGCTGTTGCAGTACCGGCGGCCAATGGTCGCGCGTATCGACGGATTCCCGCTGTCGTGGTATCCGATGTTCAGCACGAAGCGGCAACGCCGTGCGTGGGTCACTTATGCAGTGGGGGTTCAGGACGACGGTGGGCGCCGCTACCTGCCGTGCGGCGCGCTGGGCCCCGGCGGCCTCAATCAGGTACGGCGCCAGCTGTACCGCGTCGCCGTGCGGGAGAAGCGGTCCCAGGCATACGCCGATGCGCTCGCCGGCCGCCTTTCCCGCCGGCCCGACTGCCGGGACCTCGTGCGCGTGGAAATCCTGCGCACGCGGTTCGACCTCGACACCTGCCTGCTCAACCGGGTCGTGTACGGCGAGGAGAAGGTGCTGGCCTCGGCGCCGGTGCAGCACCCGGTCCGGAGGATCGCCACCGTCCCGGCCACGGCGGCTGCGCGATGATCGAGGCACTGCGTCACCTGCGGCCTGGGCTCGGCGCGCGGGTGCCGGCGGCGCGCATCGGCCTCGTGCGCGTCCTGGTGGGCGGCTACACCTTGCATTACCTTGCGCGGCGGTGGCTGCTGCTCCGCGAGGTGGTACGAACCGAACCCGCTCTGTTCGCCCCGGTCGGCCCGGTCCGCGTGCTGCAGAAACCGGTGCCGCCCGCCGTCGCCGACGCCCTCAACGACGCGACGCTCATCAGCACGGCGCTGTTCACGCTGGGCATCGGCGGCCCGGTCACCAGTCGGGTGCACGCCGCCCTGCTCACCTGGACATTGGCCTACCGCAACTCCTGGTCGATGATCTTCCACAGTGACAACCTGCTGGTATTGCACACGCTTGCGCTGAGCGCGGGCCACGCCACGGACGCTGTGTCAGTGGACGCCGCGCTCGCCGGACGGGCCGTCCCCGCAGCGCACGAGCGCTACGGCTGGCCGCTGGCCCTCATGAACGCCACCACCACGGCGGCCTACCTGGTCGCCGGGATCGCGAAGGTCGCCGGCGAGTCGGGCTGGGGCTGGGCCCGCGGCGACGAGCTGCGGCGCCAGGTCGCGATTAACGGCCTCCGCAAGGAGGTGTATGGATCCCACGCCAGCTCGCTGGCCTACCGGCTGTATCCGCACCGTTGGCTGTTCACGGCGATGGCAGTGGGGTCGCTGGCTGTTGAGCTGGGCGCGCCGCTGGCGCTCGCCGACCGCAGGCTGGGCCGGCTGTGGGCGCTGGGCACCTTCGGGATGCACTGGGGGATCCTCGCGGTGATGGGCATCAAGTTCCGCTACCAGCTCTCCGGAGTCATGTTCGCGTCCTGGTTCGACGTGGAGCGCACCCTGGCCTTGGCGGCCCGGCTGCGGCGGGACCGATGAGGGCGGCGTCTCGCGCGGTGTCAGCGGTGGATCCGCAGGAGACAGTCCTGCGGGTACCGCGCGGCGGAGGCGTGCTGGTGTTCGACGGGTACTGCGGGTTTTGCACCCGTGCCGTGCGCGCCGTGCTGCGGCTTGACCGGTGCGGCCGGGTGCGCGCGTTGCCGCTGCAGGGACCGCGGGTCCTGGCACTCACCGGGCTGACCCGGGAGCAGGCGCTACAGGAGGCATGGTGGGTGGGTACCAGCGGCACGCGTCTCGGCGGCGCAGCGGCACTCACCGCGGCCGTATCGGCCGCGGTCGGGATCCCGCTTGGGTGGCTGCACCAGACACCGGGGCTGCGGGCGCTGCTGGACCGGACCTACCGGTGGGTGGCCGAGCACCGCCGGTTACTGCGCGGCGTCACCCCCTACTGCGTGGCATACCCCTGCGCTCAGTGCGAGCCGGACCGGGGCGGTGCACCTGGCGGACCAGGTGCGCTAGCGTCGTGATCGGTCAAACCGGTGCCGGCCGTACCGCCTTCACCGGCGGGCTTGACGCGGATCCGGCCGTTCGCCAAGCGCCAGACGATGTGGGCCCCGCGTAGTCGCTCCAGCCGATGAGTGACGACCACGACGGTTCCGGCAAATTCCGCGAGGAGCCGGTCCATCGCGCAGCCGGCAGCGGGGTCGAGGTGCGCGTCGGCCTCGTCGAGCAACAGCACGCGGGGCCGGGCGAGTACCGCCCGGGCCAGCGCGACGCGCTGGCGCTGACCTGCCGACAGGCCCGCCCCACCCTCGCCGACCTTGGTGCGCAGCCCGTCGGGCAGGTCGCGGATGACCTCATCGAGCCCGCTCATGAGGATCGCCCGGTGCAACTGCCGGCCGTCGGCGCCGGGGTCGGCATAGCGCACGTTGTCGGCGATTGTACCGCGCAGCAGCGGGAGGTCGGGCCCGGCGAAGCCGATCGCACGGCGCAGCATGCGCTCATCGAGGGTGCGCAGGTCCACCCCGTCGAGTAGGACCCGTCCGGCATCGGGGGTGACGAGCCCGGACAGGACGGTCAGCAGGGTGGTCTTTCCCGAGCCGTTGCCGCCCACGAGCGCCACGACGCTGCCGGCGGGCACCACCACGGAGACCCCGGCGAGCACGCCGTGCAGCACTACCCCCTCCAGCTCGAGCCGCCCCGGACCCGCAGGCAGCTCCACGGTGACGGCAGGCCGGGGCCGAACCGGATGGGCCATCATGCCGTTCAGCTTCTCCCACGCGACGGCTGCCGACGCGTGGTATTCCGCGACGCGGGAAAGGTCGCGCAGGGGAGTGGTGAGGATGCCAACCACGGCAAGGGACGCGGCCGCGGCTGCGGGATCCACGCGGGCGGCCAGCGCGGCTGTCAAGGCGGCGGCGCTGGCTAGCAGCGTGGTGGCCTCGCCGACGGCGCGGACGGTGCCGATCATCTCGGCGCGGCGAACCATGGCGCGACCCAGCCTGCGACCGCGCCGCCGCAGCAGCCTGCGCTCCGCGTCCTCGCGGCCGAAGGCCTGCATGACTAGCCGGTTCCCGACGTGCTCGGTGACGTGTGCGGCCACTTGGGCGCGCCGCCGGCGCGCGGCCCGGTTGGTCTGGTACAGCTGCGGGATCACCAACCGGATCGCCCCGAAGCCGATCAACACCACGGCGCCGACGGCACCGGCGATGAGCGGGCTGGCCAGTGCGAGCGCTACCAGGCAGCCCACGACCATCGGCACGCCCACCGCCAGCTTCGCCAGCCCGAGCGCGGCCCACCGGCGCATCGCGGTCATGTCGCCGACGAACCGCATCGCCGTGGCCCCCGTCGAGCGGCGGTGCTCGCGGACCGGGGTGCGGGCGACCCGCTCGAATACCGTCTCCCGCAGGTCGTTGACCCAACT
>JALZHU010000132.1 GCA_030860695.1 Actinomycetota bacterium | reverse complement strand
CTCCGGAATACGCCGCCGGTCCAACCCAGCAACTCATAGCCGCCAGGTGGTAGTTGTGACCGGCACACAGGACCAGCGCACACGGCCAGGCACACCTGTACACCGCACACAGACCAGCGGCGTTGGTGTGGGCGCCAAGCACCGTCACCACCAGCGACGACAACGCCTCCAGCTCAGTGAATAGACGCTCGGGTGCCAGCGTGGTCGCTGCGTAGTGAACCGCCATGTTGGGAAAATCTCCTACTCACAGCACTGTGGTGCGGCGATCAGGACCTTAAGGCGGTTACCGACTAGTACCCGAACTGTCAGCTCGGGTAGGTTACGGCCGATTCTCAGACGGGCAGTCCGATGCGCAGGGCTAGATGTGATGCTTCGGCGGCTACTTGCCGTTGGCCACGCTTTACAACGGTGCGGAGCACGGTGTGGGCGGCTGACCGGTATTGCATGTCTTCGGGAGCTTCTCGCTCGGCGGCGATGAGCAAGGTAAGGGCATTGGCAAGGTCTCGTCGCTGCTCGTACCCCTTGGCTTGGTCGATCAGGAAGGCCACCCGGCGTTCAATAGAGGGCGAACGATCGTGGTTGACGCGTTCAGCCAGCCGTAGGCCCTCCACCGCTTCGCCGACTTCGACTTCAATGCTTACGGCGAACATGGCGACGTTCGTAGGCCCAAACGCTGTCCAATACGCATTGCACTCGCCGGTGTGGGCAGCGAGGGGTGTGACTTGACGTATGCGCTCGCGGGCTTTCCATGCGTCGCCGTTTCGAGCAGCCGCAATAGCTCCCAATAAGATGAGTGATCCGTACAAGGCGGTGACCTGCACAGCGCCACGACACATGAACGGCTGAATTCTTTGAGCCGCTTTTATGGCGACAGCTTCGGCGGCTTCCGGTTCGCCGTCGGCTAGTAAAACCTGGGCCATATTCCAGTGGGCGGCGGCCAGCCGTAATGGATCGTCGGCGGCTTCGGCGGACCGTATGGCACGGTCAGCGGCCAGAAGTGACAAGTCCACTCGGCCAATGCGCTTTGTCACCGTACGTAGCAGCCCGTACAGATCAGACGCGCAGCCGTGGATATCGCGGCGGGTGCTCTCCTGGTCCACTGGGCCGGTCCGCACAGCAAATTCGATGTCGGCAACAAGCGTCGGTAGCTGGGCAGTGAGTTGACTATAGCGGCGGGGTGAAGATTGCCACGTTTCCCAGGCGTTGATAACGCGACGACGGAGCTTAGAAAAATCAGGCGGCCCACCATCATTCGCTGAAGTGGCATTGGTTAATGCTCGATAAATCGCCTCGCCGGCCGCCGCCTTCCCCCGATGCGGTTTCCGCTCTGATTCACCTCCAAGCAGCTCACCGACCGGCACCCTGAGTACCTCGGCCAGCTGGGTGAGAACGGCGACCGTCGGCACCTTCTGGCCCCGCTCAATCTGGTACAGGTAGTCTGGCGTGATTCCCGCCAGACCGGCTACAACCGCCTTGGTTCGCCGGGTCGCGGTTCGGTAGAACCGCACCCGCTCCCCGATCATCTCTGCCAAGTGGTCGCCCATACCCGCCTGCTCTTCGTTCGCTAGCTCATCAGCGGTGATGCTACGCCCCGGCGTGCGTGACCGTCCTAGCTGGCACACTGATCCGCATGCCTCCCGCCGACTCTTTCCATGCCCCTCAGGTGCTGGTGCTGTGGGATGTTGACCACACCTTGATCGAGACGAGAGGCGTTGGGTTCGCCATCTACAAACGGGCATTCCCGGCCGCGACCGGTCGACCACTCGACACACTTGCCCAAATTTCCGGCCGCACCGAGCTGGACATCATGCGTGAGACGCTACGCGTCAACGGAATAGCATCCACAGACGAATCTGTCGCCAAACTGGCGACCGCCCTAATTTGCGGCTACGAGGATGCCCGCGAAGAACTAGCCACCACGGGGCGGGCGCTACCGGGCGCTACGGCAACGCTCGAACGGCTAGCAGCAGAACCCCAGGTGCATCAAGGGGTGCTTTCGGGCAATCTGCGTGCCGTGGCGCGTATCAAGCTGGAAGTATTCGGGCTGGATGCCTGGCTCGACCTGGAGGCTAGCGCCTACGGCAATGACCATAGCGAGCGACCGAAACTCGTCGCGATCGCCCAAGCACGAGCATCCGACCGCACCGGTGCCACCTTCGACAATCCGCACACCGTTCTCATCGGAGACACGCCGAATGACATCGCAGCGGGCTTGACCGCAGGAGTGCGAGTCATCGCGGTAGCCAGCGGCAAAAGCAACCGGGAAGAATTGCTCGCAGCCGGGGCAACCATCATCATGGATGATTTAACCGACTCAGAACACATCGCACAACTAGTCACTCAAGTCAATACGGGATGAAGCCGCTAGATAGTCACTGACTTCGGGCCGGACTGTCGCGTATGCCCTAAGGTCACCCGGGAGTACGGGGGATGTTTCAGGGTGGATTAGCCGCCTGGTGTCCGAGGTGGGAAACCAACGCGGCGTGGTGGCATACCTGCGGAGGGCAGGTATGCCTGTGCTTACGGTACCAGGTCGGGTGTGCCCCACAGCGAGTTTGGGATCGATCCTCGTTCTTGGTGACCAGAGCTTGGGTCTCCTGAATCTCGCGGAGCAATCCCGGCGTCGGACGCGGCAAGTAGCGCCGCTATCGAGAATGCCGCCCGCCGCCCGTTCGGCCCAGGGTTGATAGTTGCCACATAGCGGAAGGCAGCCTTCGCTGCTTCGATGTCGTTTTCCACTACTTCTACCGCCGCGAGGCCCATGAGCGCGAAGGCGGGCGGCCGCCTTCGGCACTCAGGCTCTGGACGGGGCAGGCCCCTGCGCTTCCGTCGCGCCATTGACGGCCTGCGGGACTTGCGCCGCTTCGCCGAACCGCACGCAAGCCTCACCGAAGTAGCTGGCCTCCGTCCCCGCATCGGCACGGTGGCCACAGCCTGACATCAGTCGGGGCAGGTGTCCTGGTAGGGCAGTCCCGGGATGTAACGCGCCCAATCGTCAGGGCTGAGGCCGTGACCAACAATCGAGCACGCTCGCTCTACCGCGTGTTCCCGGAGATATTTGAGACCAGTAAGGCTCCACAGGATCAAGTCCTTGCCAGCGGTGGCCAGCGTTGTCCCGTTGGGGGCGAACGCCACTGAGTACTTGCCGCCGGTGAGGGGTTGGCCGAGGCGGTGGGGTGGGCGGGATCGGGTGTGTCTGAATTTTGTGTGTGAACGGTGATTTCGGTCAGGCTGGGGGTGGTTGCCCCTGGTGGAGAAAGGATCATTGTGAGCACGAAGGATGTATCGGCTGCTGAGGATTCAGTGGCGGGGTTGGATGTTCGGATCGCGAACGAGTCTCACCGTTGGCCAGGGCGCGGGCGGTGGCCATGATTGCCGCGCGGCGCCGCGCGCCGCGCGGGATAGGCAGTGTGGTGAGGCGGACAAACGCGCTGGCGAGGTTGGTGGCCCAGGGTCAGAAGCGCTGGATGCGGAGCCAGAGCCTGCGTTGGCCTCGGGTGAGTCGGGCGGCGACGTGGATCAGTTGGTAGCGCAGCGTTTCGGGTGTGGCCGCTGGCGACGCACGATCACCCTGGTTCCCGCCGGGTAGTCGGTCAGCGTCGGGCTCGGCAGCACGACACCATGATCAACGCGCCAGTCGTGGAGATCAACTAGCCACGCCGAAGACCTGACCAGTTACTCTGGAAGGAGGTCACGGTCCGCCCGCCGGGCCCGACACCGTCCTATTCCTCCTGCAAACAAAAGTTTCCGCTTGAGGACGCTACCGAGTGATCCTTCGACACCGTTGGAGATGAAAACCGTGGTCATGATCTTCGCCCGGGCCGTAGGGTTTGCAGTAGGATGGGCTGCAGGAAAGGCCCTTAGAAATGTAGTTTTTGAACAGCCCGGGGCCATGGGTGATCAATCCAGCATTAACGTGGCGGTCCTTGGTCCACGGCATGTCGGGAAGACTACCCTGATCAACGTACTATCAGGGTTCGGTCCAGGCGCGCCGCGAGAAACACTCAGAAATACTCCGTTTGAGCCATTCACCGTGACCGTAGACGGAACGGAACTCCGCTTGCGTGGCATCGACGTGGCTGGCGCCGAAAAGTGGGGTGATTGGCGCGATGCCACCACTAATCGCAGGGTTGTCTACGTCGTGAGTGCCAGGGACCTAGCCATAGCAGCAGGAGAGCATGTACTACCCGACCCGAATAAAGAGCTGGTGCCTATTGATCGGATGAGGCGGGACGCCCAGCAGATCAAACTCTGGATGGCCGGGCGTCCGGATTCGCAGCGTGTGGTACTGCTGGTTACACACCGTGACACAGATCCGCGGTTCCGACGGATGTCACGTGCCACGTATCATGATCTCCTGCTCAGCCAGCTGGCGTCGGTTATTAACGCATTGGGTGGGCCAAGTCGGGTGGAGGCCCTCCCCGCTGGTTCGCTGATAATCCCCGATGAGGCCAAAGAAATAGCCGAGAATCTACTGCGGGCGTTGCGTAGGCAGCCGTGAAAACCCATTCACCTCGATTGATCTTAGTGTACGTCGAGCGTGACGCCGACGGTCGCTCACTCATGTGGGCTAACGGTGTTGAGATACCGCAACATCATGAAATGGAGCTTCGCCGAATTCACAAGTTCATCGGCGACGTGGTCCGAAGAGCGCGTATCGACCGGGCGATCGACGGTGGCAGGATGGCTCGCTCCCGTTCGTACCTTCTAGTCGAGGCACGGATCGGAGGAGTCGACGACGGTGGCCGTCCGCTGGGCTGCCTGTTGGGTTACACCGACCTGCCCCCCCGCTATGGGCCCGTACGGCTCGCGGCGCGGGAGCCGGCAGCTGTACTGCGTAAGCACGGTTTCCCGGCAGACAACGATCTGTTGCAGACGACGCTCAAGGCCGCCGGGACCGACCAGCGCAGCTCCCGCCGCCAATGGTGGAGCTGGGCCTGGAAGTGGTTCTGGCGCCGAAAGGCCCGGTTCGATCCCCACCGCACTCGGCTGTTGTCCAGGCCGGAGGAAAGGACGGGGACGTGATGTGCAGCCTTCCTGCGCTGCGGCGCAGGATTCTCTCGCTGGCTGAGGTTGATTACGACCGGTGCCAGTATGATGCTGACTTTGGTGGACCTGAGCTTCTTGCAGACGCCTTTACCACCGTCATCTCCGTGCCCGTGCAGGCCGACGTACTCGCACACGTGCCCGAACTACAGGAACTGGACAATGCGGGACTTCTCCTACCCGGTCGGCTGCTGATCCGCAGCCCATTTGACAGGCGATGCTACGTGGCGGCGAATGAGGCCTGGCAACACTTTGCCGTCGCCAAGTATAATGCGATCGCATTGTTATGTCAAGTGCTTGGCGCCAACTCCTTAGAGATCACCGAGTTCCATAAAGGTGAGGACAGCAAGACCGCCGCAGTGGCGGCTGGATTCCCGGGGAAGGCTAAGGTCGAGATCGCCGGAGAGATACGTAAACAGGTCACCGAGTCCCTTACGATGAACTACCGGTGGGCTGGGGGAGAGCCGGACGTCAACACTGCACGGGCTGTATTGAATGATACTGGTCTCGGCGCTGACCCGGCCGTCCGCCGCCTCGCCGATCAGCGTGAACTGGTCGGCAATACCTTGCGTTCATACGAGTTGACCACTGACCTGCTTGCCGAGGCAACACGAGAAATCTCCTTCGCGCTAGAATTACTTCCATCTATGAAGAAACTCAAGTTGTCTGGAAATTTCGATCTCGACATTGAGTCGGTTCGCTCGCTGAGCCTCAGGACTAGCATGAAGATGTCGTTTCCCTGATCGTCGCGGTACTGACGCGAGGGAGGCGGCCTATGGAGTGTCTACGGTACCAGTAGAGCGTCGCTGCCTGGGCCGACGGCGAGTCCGGCTCCGGCCATGGATGTCGGACATGCTCCCCTGCGCTGCAGACATATTTCCTTTTCGGAGGGATCGCTCATATGCCTGTCGGGCCTCTTCCGCGCGTGCCGCAGCCCTGTACCAACGCTCCCGAACCGTGTGCGGCAAGGCCGCCAGCCAAGGAGATCCTGAAACTACAGCCACGAATGTTGCGACTATCGCAGTTACCTCAGCATTGCCTGAACTCGCTATCAGTTCGATCCATACCGAGCCACTACGAATCTCTGTGACATATATTCGTACTTCGGCGGCCTGGCTTGGGTCCTGAGTAGCGGCCTGCGCGCTGGCGGAGTAAATCGTCCCCAAGTCATACAGCAGCTCGCCCATCTCTGGGAGCGTGAGCAGGCGTTCCACGTCGAGCGTTACCACTACAGGAATTTCCACTCGGCCTCCTCTTTGGTACGAACACCATGGAAATGGTACTGTACTCCCAGCTTGTAGAGAGTAGGAGTAGGCGGCCATAAGGGCCTCCGGACTTCGGCACGTATTCGGCACAGCCACCCGTAGACGGCCGGATGGGGCCGGACGCAGCTGGACTAGACGCGGGATGTATGTGCTGGGGTTTCCCTCGGGAGCGGAGCGGAAGAACTCCTGGACGATCGCCGAGTGGGCCGGGGAGCTGACCCCGGATGGGACGCAGCGGCTGTTGAACTTCTCCTCCTGGGACGCCGATGCGGTACGTGATGACCTGCGTGGGTATGTGCTGGATGCGCTGGGTGACCCCAGTGGTGTGGTGGTGGCCGACGAGACCGGTTTTGTGAAAAAGGACGTCATTAGGTACCTTAGGGGTATTCATCTGACAGGACTAGCCTAGGTCAGTGGTTCGCCATGGTCGGAGTGCTCGCGGGCGCTCCATGCTCGGTGGGTGCCCCCGTTTTCCGGATGGTGTGGGTGAGGAGCGCAAGCTCGCCGGGCTGGACGCAGGTCAAGCTGGCCCGCGAAGCCTCGGTGTCGGTGAGCTTGGTGCGGGCCGTGGAGCAGGGCCGGGCACCGGCCTCCCCGGCGTTCGTGAGTGCCTGCGCCCGTGCGCTCAAGGTCGGCGTGGCCGAACTGCTAGAGCAGCCCTACCTGCGCAGGAACCAGGGGAGATGTTTTCCAATTCGGACCATATGTAGTCGTAGCGTCGGGCGGTAATTGGCTGCTGGTTGCGGTAGCAGAATAGTTGTGTTTTTGGATCGTTTCCTCGGCAGCTTCCTCGACGTCGCGATACGAAAGCGCGTGCCGCAGGTACCAGTACACCGCCACCAGATTACATCGGGAGGGAAGCAAAACCCCGCGAAACCAGACTGCTGTGCCGATGCGCTGTCGCCGTAGTCGAGTCGCCTTCCGCCGATGCAACAGACCCCCGACGTACTGCTTTGACGTGCTGGTCTAGAGAAAGACCCCTCCCCGAAACATGCTGGAGGGCTATTTATCGGTTCACGTACGAACCTCTCCGGTTTTGTATCGCTTCCGCTTTGGATTCAGCGCGTGGCCCCAAACCTGAAACTGTCTGAATGCCAGTCCAGCACGCCTTGGGGCATGCATCGCTTTGGCGGCCACATGGCTCGTGGGCAAGCTGACTCGCACCGCAGGGCGTGCGCAGCGCACCCGAGGAGCGGAAGCGGCGCGGCAGCAAGCTGTTGCTCTGCAAGCCATCCCAGCCATCCCCGCGCGGGCGGGCGTATCCTGCACCAGATGCAATCAGATGGCGATCCATCCTGGTCAGGCAGGTGTCCACGCCGGGCGTGCAGTAGCGCCATGGCCGCCGGAGTGTCTGAGTCTGGATCGTGACTCACCTGGCTCTACCAACTGCAGAGAGTGAGATGTACGCCTTGCGCTCTGCTACGGCCTCGCTTTTTACCACTCATTCGTGTGAATCCGTGCGTGACAGGTCACGGCTCGGGCCGGAGGCACGATGAAAATGAAGAAGGTGAGGAGGCCTAATGCCGATTGCAAAAGACCTGATACAGATCGCGGTGGAGTGTGTCAGAAAACCCGGCCGAGAGTCCATCTGGTCACCCGAGCTCGGCAACTATGTCTGTCCAGACTCGGAAGAAGAAAGAAGAGCGCTGTTGCAGAGTGATCGGCCGCCTCTTCTCCACAGGAACGGCAGCATCCCGTTCTTGGTCAACGGTTCAAGCTCGCTTTTCTGACTTCATTCACCTTGACAGTTTTGTTCCTTGCCTTATGTGTGGTGCTGACACTCGTCGCAGGCAAAGAGCCACCACCTCTGTATGACAAGGTGATTATGGGATTTTTTGACCTCGTCAAGATTGGTGCCGGCGCCTTTCTGGGAGGCTTATGCAGAACTCCTTGATAACATGATCAATATTGGCATCACCGCAGGTCAGCGAGGCGACCGTGGGGCCCGGCCCTGAGTTTTGCATAAGCCTCTGGGTCTTCTCGGCGGCAAAATGTTACAAGGCTAGGTCCGCCGGTCCAGCGTTCCATGAGCCATGTTCCAGACGGAACTGGTGGCCAGCCGCCAGAAAGCCGAACCTGGCTCAAGGCAAGTAATGGAGGTTCAGTGAACATCGGAACTGCGATGGCGGCGTTCAAATTCGGGACGACCGTCGGCGGGTGGATCTTTTGGAAGGATGTCACATTTGGCGTTCATAATCAGAGTCAATATGATTTATTTATTGCTGGTTGCATTGTTACTAAAACCAAATGGGGGGAGTCGTTTGGATGGTTGCCCGTGCCGAGAGGGGGCCTGAAGTCAACGTCTATCACGATACCACGCCGTGGTTTCGAGATACTTTTACATGGCCGCACTGCTGATGGCGAGGTTAGCTGGCCGGGTGAGCACGCGAAAACAGGAACCTTTCAAATTGCACTGCCGAGTCAGGGACAACTTATTGAGGGGTTCGACTTCCACATTTTGCAAGCGATTAGCTCTACTCCTAAGGTCGTCGAATGTACAGCGGCGTGGAATATAGAATGGACTCCTGGCGCACGACACGAGTTTAATACAGACTTTACCTGGACCCTAACTGGTTGATTTAGTAGTTATCATACTGTTTAGTACGGCAGCCGCAGTGTGTGATCTCGGTTGGCGTGTCGTGACCATGGAGACGGCTACTGTGTGATCGAATTCGAGGTGTGTGGGAGCTCGAAGAAGACGCCGGTGGCCGCGTCGTTGACGGTATCCGATGAGGGCCTGCTGCGGTGGCGGCTGGGATTTGAGGACATGTTCGCGCTGGTGGCGGGTCAGTTTGCGCAGGTGGAGTCTCGGCGTCGGGCCAAGATGTATTTGCTGGGACTACTGTCGGGGGCGGAGCGGAAGAATTCGTGGACAATCGCCGAGCAGGCCGGGAACGTCAGCCCGGATGGAATATGCCCAAGTCGCCTGACGTGGATGACTATTCGGCACCCACACGATCAGACGACACAAACATGCGGTTCGGCAGGGATCACAACCCAGCAATCCACTCCCGAGACTCCACCTCACTCCAAGACACCGACAAGAAATAATCGAACAGCTGACGGTGATAGGTGACATCGGCGGGGTCTGTAAGGGTGACTTCACCAGAGAATAGCTCACACGCCACCAGCCGGTCGTCGAAAACTGTGAAGGTGTTCAGTGGGCCGTCACGAACTAGTCGGCTCCCACTGTCGATAATCCGAATCGTGACGTTAGGGTGTTGAGATAACTTAATGAGATGGCGATGCTGTCGCGCCATCTGATCCGGATCAATGAGCGGCCACGTGACTGCGGCCACCGTCAGTAGAAACGTAAACTGAACCTCCGCGTTATCGAGAACCCGTTGGCGGCTGAGTTTGCTCACCGAGACTTCGGCAGCGTCCCAGTTTCCCATCGATATTGGGCTGTCACACGAAGCGTAGGCGTATTCAGGTGTCTGAAGAAGAGCGCCCAACATGCTCGGCAAGAATTGCCTCACGTGGCGCGACGACGAATCCAGGTCGATGAGCATGCGTTGTCGATGCTCCCACCCGATCTGGGCCATCTGTCGAGACGATTGGTGCTCCGTGCGCGCCCTACGCACCATTGTGGCCAACTTTGTGACTGTCCCCGGGTCGAGGCTGAGGGCTCGGCCGACTGCCTCCACGTCAAGCAAAGTGGGAACGTAATCCCCACATTCGATGCGTGAGATCTTCCCCTGGCTGATATATGTGCGCCGCGCCAGCTCGCGGCCCGATATCCCCGAGGACTCCCGAAGCTGGCGCAGCGTTTCTGCTAGTCGCTGGGTTTCAGCGTTAGGTTTGCCGTTTATCATCCTGCGGCCAATAGGTGCTAAATGGCACCGAGTTATCTATAGCGAGCTTCTGATACTGCTCGTATCGCTCCAACGCTCCAGGTTCGTCGACGAGCTCCTGGCCGAGATGAACCCCGTCGGAGTCGTAGATCAATCGCACGACAGCATCGTCGAATAGCCAGAAATCCTCATCAGGTAGACCTGGGGTTGGAGTGGTGGACAGATCGAGAATCCGCACATCTTCCCCAACGGGAACCGTGTGTGCGTATCCCCAATCGAACTGGTAGCGGACGTAATCCGTCAGCGGCCGCGTGACGAGATGAACCCGTCCCATAGTCTTACCATCGCCCGTGGCCTTCTTCACGTAATCGCGCCACGGGTACTCGTAATCCGCTGGTGGCTTCTCGCCGCGTAGGAACTTCTCGAACTCTTCCTTTTCGTTTTCGATGGAGTACGCCTGCAAGACTTCGAGGCGCCACGCCCGCCGCTTAAAACCGAATGCCAGAGAGCGGAGCTCCTCACTGTCTAATTGCACGCACGGCCTCCTCGTACAGTTCGAGCGAGATCTCAGCAACAACCTCACCGGGCGGAACCTTCATACCATTGATGTCCCTAACGGCGTTGCCCTGCACGGCAATGGTTCCTCGATCCGTGAGATATACGGTCTGACAATTAACGCCATCCTTGCAGAGGGGATCACCCCCGGCAATCTTGGTCATCTTCACTAGCCACTCCCGTTCTCGACTCAACCCGCGTGAGCCCACCAAGCATTCAAACACGGTGATTCACCTTCTGTAATCACTGGAGTGATTACAGAAGGTGAATCACTATCGCCTTTTGAATGTTCACCGACCTAGTGTCTTTTCATTCCCCGCTGGGCAGCGAGCGGCTCGCCGGTGCCGGGCGGGGAGGCGCGGTCTGTGCCCCGGGGCCGACAATCCCGGAGACGTCGGTCGGGCCGCGCCATCCAGGACTTTCACCCGGGCACAAAAGGAAGCCCTACGCCGCCATATGGCGGCGTAGGGCGACGAAATTGGAACTATCTTTCTCCTGCGGGGGGTCACATGTCTACGAGCAACGAACACCGCGACCAGCGAACCAACAACAGCCGCAATCCCGCTCCTTTGGGGTTTAGACACTGGTACGCCGAAGCCAACGACCAGAGCGATTATCGCGCTGGCGAGATCCCCGAGGCTACCAACGGTAATAGGCGGTTCTTTATGTATTGCGGTTCCTCCCGTTGCCTGTGTAGATCGTGGCGCCGTTAGACCCTGGGGACCCTAGATCCACAATCCAACTCGAAAGGCGGATTATGGTGCGGATTGAAGAAGTGTTTGGTCTGGCGTCCGAGGCGGGACACCAACGCGGTGCGATGGCATATTATCCGCTAAGCTCAAATCCGGCCAAAATCGCAGGATGGAGGCGACGCTACGCGGGCCAAGGTCGCCATCGCCCGGGTCGAAGCTACCTGAGCTACTGGAACCCGAATTCTCTAACTAGGCTATGCCTTAACGGTCTCACCGCTGGCGAGTTCGTGTCCTGATTGCGTCGCAGGCAACTCGTCCTTGCCAGGACGATTACGTATTGTGGCGAGTGCGCTGAGGGCGGTGTCGTCGGCGTCGGGAAGGGTGTGTAAGTAGCGTTCTGTGGTGATGATGCTGGCGTGGCCAAGCCGTTCCTTAACTACTTGGAGGTCGGCTCCGCCTGCTAGCAGCCAGGAGGCGTGTGCGTGGCGCAAATCGTGAACACGCACGCCGTTTTCTAGACCTGCCGCTTCGACCGCGGGATACCAAACCTGTCGGCGGAACCAATCGTTAGAGATGTGACCATCGGCGTCTGTCTGCCTAACTCGGGGCGTGCGTGGGTTGTCTTTGCCTTGTGAACGTCGCTTCGCACGGTACATTGCACAGGCAGCACGGCAGTGTTCACAGTGGCATTTTCCCGCGCCGTAGCCGCTTAGAGTGCCGTGCTTGTATTGCCGACCCTTATCGTTAGGCGGTGTTAATCCGAGCGCATCGGGATTAGGCGCAACTCGCAACATTGGCTTCCGGTTCTCTTGGTTGCGGATAGCAAACAGAAGATCATTTGGTCCAAGTTTTTCGGTGTCCCGGTGAGCCTTCAGTTTTTCGACTATTTGCGCGCTGAGCTTGAATAGTCGATACTCCTTGCCTTTCGGGTAGCCCTTGACAAAGAACCTTTCACTTTGCGGGTGGAACTTCGGGTTAACCTCCACCACGGCACGGCTCACCGTAAGCACCTGTGAATGGAAGTTAAGGTCCCTTACCCGTAGCTCGCTCAGCTCTCCCCACCGTAGGCCGCTCTCTATGTCCGTCTCGACAAGTAGCCGCGTGTCCGCATCCGGGAGAGCTTCATACACCATGTTGAACTGTTCCGGTGTGATGATCACGCGCGGCTTACGTGGAACGGGCGGAGTCTTTACCCCTTTGCATGGATGCAGAAAAACTACCTGGTCATTAAGGGCGGTCGTGAAGATCGCCGAAAGAAGAATCTTGTTGTATTTGATGGTGGGTGGCCTAGCGCCTTTCTCATCTTTCAGCCAGGTGATCCATTGACGCACATGCTCGGGCAATATGTCGATCATTCGCATTGGTCCGAACCACGGCATGATGTGGCGATAAATCGAATATGTGTAGCTCTGCCGGGTGGTGGGCTCTACCTCGTGGTTCGGTAGCCACGTCTCCTCGACGTACCGCTGGAAGCGCATGCGTCCCCTCGCAGGGTTACCGACGCGTCCCCGGGCTATGTCACGCTCTGCGTCCTTCCACTCGTCGTCGGCTTCCTTCTTGGTGCGATAGGTCCCAGCTGAGCGCTCGCACCCCTTCAGGTCGATGTAATAGGCGGTGTAGCGCTTCCGGCCATCCTTGCCCACTCGCTTGCGCGACCAGCCCACCCGGAACACCTCCACCGTGATTGCTTGACCGTCATTTGACCGTGGACCCGGCGTCCCTGACAGTCAGAGCGTGACACCAGTCATCACCACTTACATGCCATTCTACCTGCAGATATGCGGCAAAGCCACAGTTTGGTAAGGCACTGATGGGCCACTGATGAACTCAAAATATCCATTCGGGACGAAGAGGCCGTGGGTTCGAATCCCGCCACCCCGACACTGTTTTACCAGCTCAGAGGCGGCTTTGGCATGGTCGAGGCTGGTCACTGATTCTTTGAGTGACTAACTGCGTGACTATGGTTCCGAACTACGGTTCGAACAGGAGATGCCCTGACTTTTCGTAGCCTGGTCAGTGGGCCAGCGGTGGTTGGACGGCTGACCAGGTTCGACCTGCTGATTTGGTCTTGTTGTGTCCTGTTGCGTCTTGACATGACTGGACGTTTGACGGCCTGGACACGGCCTGACGCTTCTATTTGTGTCAAGATCTTTTAGTGCGGTTCCGCCTGTCGTGTGAGTAGTCGGTGCGCGGGTATCAGGTGCTGGCCACTGTGGCGGGGGTCATCGCTGCGGTGAGGGCGCGAAACAGTTGCCGGGCGATGTACCGCTTGAGGCAGCGGCGGATCTCGCGGTCGCTTTTGCCTTCTGCTCGCCGGCGCGCAAGGTAGACCTGGGTCGCGGGGTCGGTGCGCATCCGCGTAGTGGCGATGACGTGGATGGCTTTGTTGAGCACCCGGTCCCCACCCCGATTGAGCCGGTGGCGGGTGGTCTGGCCGCTGGAGGCCTCGATCGGGCTGGTCCCGGCGAGCTTGGCGAAGGCGGCGTCGCTGCGACAGCGTCCGGCGTGGGAAAACGACACGATCGCTTGGGTGGCGCTGACCGGGCCGATCCCGGGTTGGCTGAGCAGCCCGGGGACCAGGTCGTGGACAATCGCGCTCAGCTCGGCGCGGTTGGTGGCAAGCGCCCGGGCGGCGTCACGCAGCGCGAGGGCCAGGCGGCGGATCTCACCTTGGCGTACGGCCTGTTCACGGC
>JALZHU010000015.1 GCA_030860695.1 Actinomycetota bacterium | reverse complement strand
CCCACCCCACCGACCGCCCGGGCGGCCCGTACCAACTCACGCGGAACCGCCCGGGCGAACACCACCACCGCCCACCAGCCGCCCGGTTCTGACCAGGGAAAACGAGGCAAAGAAGCCGCCGACGATGAATTAGCCGCCCAGCTCCAACAGTGGGCGGACACGGAGGGGGCGATCCCGTCCAGAGACCGGATATGCGCCCGGTTCTCCATCGGTTCCAGCCGGGCGGATCGCCTACGGAAGCGGACCACCCGCCCACGGGCGCTCACTGTCGCCTAGGCGGGCGGGATGGGCCACTTGCTAGCAGAAACAACCACTCAGGCGGGCACCACCGCCCGAGCCGTAACAGGAAGGTAGCACGACATGATCCTCACCGTCCCGACCACCGCGCCCACCGCGCATCCGGCCAACGCCCGACAGGCACCACACCCGGTGGTGACCACCGCCCCGAGGTGGGCGGGGGTCGTCAACCCCCGGGACTTCCTGCGCGCACGCGCTTGGCACCAGCCGACCCGGACAGCCGGACCGACCAAGGACACCAATCCCAACCCTGAACAGCCGGTTTTCTGGTCTGAGTACGCCTTCGACCTGACCCTGAACACCGCGTATGCCACAGATGACGCCTGGGTGCGCTACCGCAACCCGCTGTCCGCGGCCTATGACGAGACCGACGACCCGTGGGCGAGGCCCGACTACCAAGGCGAACTACGGCGGGTGGTGTGCCCGGACCCCACCTGCGGGTTCGAGCTGACCGCGAACCTTGATCACGACGATTATTGGCAGATTTTGATCGTTCTGGACTCCCAGCATGATCACCACGCCGCGTGGATCGCCGCTTACAACCGTGCGGATTTCAGCGGTGTTAGACCCCCACCGCCCACCAGCGCCCGGGACTGGGGCTGGGTGGTGTGACGTGTGACGTTCGCATCGCGGCACGTGCTCTGACCAGCGCGTGACGTGTGAACGTCACACCGCGACCTGGGGATATGTCGGGGGCCTCCACCGCAACGTCACACCACCTCAACCCGGGCAAAACCGAACATGGAGAGGTTACGGTGACCACCCCCGTCCAGGACCCCGGAGCTTTTCGGGGTCCTACCCCTGTCAGCACCACCGCGCTACAGGCATACACCCAACCCGGGCCGGTAGCCGGTTCACCGCTGTCACTGCTCGACCTTGATGTGGATGAGGCGATCGTCCGCCAACGGGCCATCCTCGATTCCGGTGCGTACACCCGTCCCCCGCTGCTGCATCCGCTGGGCAACGGACGCGCCCTGTTGATCACTGAGGTACTATCCGCCGGGCACCCGCCCACCGCGGACCCGGCTGAGGACCCAGACCCGCCCGGGTGGCTGTCTCGGTGGCGCCCCTACCTGCTCGCCGGTGGTGTCTTTCTGGGGGTCACCACCGGCGGCGCTGTGCTCCTGGTTTGGGCTCTGGGTCTGGTCGCCTTGGTGAGCTGGGGAGCGGAGAACGCCCTCACCGTTGGTGCGGTCTCCGCTGCGCTGTTCGTCGGTGGGTTGGGCTTCCTGCTCGTCTCGCCCGCGCCCGGGCCGCTGCCTCGCGGGGGTGGTACCGATGAGCCCGCACTACGACCCCCACCACGGGCGGGTCCACGACGGTGGACTCGGTGATGGGTTCGCCGCGGTGTGCCGGTTCCTGTACCGGTTTCACCTGGGCCGGCCGATCCTGCGGTTCGCTGGACAACGCCCCACGGACGCGACGTTCTTCCGGCGGGGCACCAAACCCCGCAGCGAGTGGGACCGGCTCACGTTCTGGGCGTACCTCCCGGAAGGGGTCCGTGCTGCTATCCGGATCTGGTCGTGCGAGGTGCTGCCCTTCCTCGCGGTGAAGTGGTGGTGGACCGGATCATGGGTCTACGCCACGGCGACGATCGCGGGGGTGGCCGGGTCCATGGCCGCACTCGGGTGGCTGGGGTGGCGGCAGATCCGGCACTGGCGACACAAGCGCCGCTACGTCCGCCCCGCCCTCGGCGCGGTCAACGACGTGCTGCGCCAGCAGCTCCCAGAGAGTGCGCTCAAGGTCCCCCTGAACTTCCGGGACAGGGAAACCAAAGGTGTCGTGTTGGATCTGCCTCCGGACCGGTTCATTGACCTGCCGCTACAGAACACCCTGACCTCGTGCCTGTCGCAGCGTCTCGGGTTGCCGTCCCCGAAATCCACCGTGCGGGGCTCCGGGCACAAGTTGACGCTGGTTCTCACCCCAGCACCGGAACCACCCTCGACCGTCCGGTTCTGTGATTTGCGTCCTCACATGGACGCTTGCGCACCCGGTGAGATCGTGCTCGGCATCGACGCCAATGAGAAAGTGTTCAAGCGGTCGTTCAAAAAAGGTGACCCCCATTGGGGGTTCTCGGTGAATACGCAGCGGGGCAAGTCAACCATGGCGCAAAACGTTACCGCCCAGGTGCTACACCAGGACATTCGTAACGAGGTCACTTATATCGACCCGAAGGTCAAAAGCTGTGAACCGCTTTGGGGCACCCCCGGTCTGATCCTCGCGAACAACCCCGGCGACGTGCTCGGCATGTGGCGGGCCATCGAGAACGTGCGGAAAACGGTGGAGTACCGGCGGGATACCCAACTCATCGACGCCAGCGAGTTCGGGATGCACCTGCTGGTGTTGGACGAGCTTAACGAGTTCGCGGCCTCGTCCCGGATTGAGTGGATGCTCAAGCGCAAGGATGAGCAGGTCCTCGCCGAACATCCGGAATGGGAGAACTGGCCTAAGGCGGGTCCTAGCCCGGTGTGGCGTGACCTGTCGGTCATCATTCGTCAGGGCGCCCAGTTCGGGGTTCACGTGATGTTCTTCGGTCAACGTCTCGATGAGGCAGCCTGCGGTGGGATCGGCCTGCGGTCTCAGCTGGGTTTGCTCGGGCTGTCCGGGTACCGGCCCAGCTGGTGGCGGTCACTGGTGGGCACCAGCCCGGTCCCTCCTCCGCAGGAGGGTCAAGGCAGGTGGATCTACTCAGCAGCCGGCGTGGAAATCTGGGTGCAGAATGTGTACGCCAGCAGCGGCAGCACCGACGAGGAACGCGCGGCGTGCTGGGAACAAGAGATCCGGGACTACGCCCAGCACGGGCGCAAGCATGTGCGTCCTGTTGTGGTGCCGGGTGAGGTGGTCGAGGAGCCCGACCCGGTGCACGTCGAGGCCGAGCGGCTCTACACCGCTGCGGAGGTCAGCAGCGACCGCGGGCAGGGAATCGTTCCGATGACGCTGACGGCGATCACGACGGCGAAGTCGCGCGCGAAGGCCCGGGATGGGGTCGAGTGGCCCAAGACGATGACAGCAGAGCAGTGGCAGGTCCGGCTACGGAAGTTCGAGGTGGTGACAGGGGGTCGCGAGTCGGAGGTGTCTGTGGGATGACCCCTTCCGGTTCACTCCCCTTGCGCAGATCGCTGATACCCCGGTCGGTGTGCTGATCACCAGGATTGACACTCTGTAGCCGGTCTGCCTCTCGGCCCGGTGCCCTCCCCGACGGTGCCCAACCAGGGGCAGACCCCCAGCACCCCCTTGCTGAACATAGGACCCTGAACACGGACTACCCGGTTTCGTGGTCGCAGCGGGTAACTTTTTCAACACCTGATGAGCGAAAGGCCGGTAGTGCCCGGACGCAACTGGCTAGAGGCCCTGGCCCTGATCTTCACAATCTCGTGGGCCGGGTCAGCCTGGGCGTCCGGGAGCGCTGAGCAGGACATCGCACGCACCTACCCCCAGTGGGCACAAGCACTCTGGTACGGAGAATTGATCATCGGGGCGTTCCTCGCGCTGGTCGGACTGGTCTGGCACCGGATGCCCGGGTGGCTACTGCTCGGCGGCGTGGGCATGAGTTTCGGTATCGCGTTCGCTGTCCACTCGGGACGCTCGGACCTGTCCCACGCTGTGTACGTTGTCGTGGGCGTGTTCGGGTTCGCCGCGGCGTGTATCTCCCGGGCACGACAGATCCGGGCCGCTATCCGAGCGAGTCAGTCAGCGAGACTGGCCGCGCTCCAAGCGTTGCAATCCCCGAGGGAGTCATCAGCGTGAGTAGCGCGATGGTCGGGCTGATCGTCAGTCTCGGGACCCTGTTCGGTGCGTTGCTCACCGCGATCGGGGTGTACTTCCGGGACCGCGCGCAGGGCCGTAAGTCCGACGCCGAGGCCAACACGATGATGTTTAAGGCCGGTTTCGAGTCCCACGAGGCACTGGCCAGATCAGCGGCCGGTCACGTCGCCACCGCGGACGCTCTGCTGAATCGGGTGGTGGCCCAACTAACCGCTGCTAACGACAAGCTCGACGCGCAAGAAGCCACGATCGCCGCGTTGCGGGAGCAGGTCAACAACCTCACCGCGCGGCTGGTCGCCGCTGGATTGGTGACGTGATGGGCAAGGTCAGCCCGGCCACGCACCGCGGTAACGTCGCCACGGTCGCTGAGGAACAGGCAGAGTGCTACCGGCTCAAGCTCGCCGGCAAGTCCGTCCGACAAATCGCTGAGATCACCGGGTTGTCCATCGGGACGGTGCACACCCGAATCCAGGCTGGTATCGACGCGGTGGTGCTGCCGCTAGCTGATGAGCTGCGCAAGGTCGAGCTGGAACGCTATGACGCCTGGCAGGCACGGCTAGAAGACGCCCTGGAAGCCGGGGAGGACCCGGTGAAAGTCGTGCCCGTGTTGGTGCGGGTGTCGGAGCGCAGGTGCGCTCTGATGGGCGCCAACGCTCCCGAGAAGATCGAGGCCACGGTCACCCAGGTCACCCAGGAGGACATCGCGCTGGCTGAGCTGATCGCTGAGGCCCAAGCCACTGCGGCCGTCCAAGAGGCACAAATCCGGGGGACAGTCCCGGCTGTTGTCCCCGGGGACAGTCCACGGGACAACACCATCGAATGACCGCGGCGTTGGCTGGTCCGGTCGAGACGTTCGACCTCGACCACTACCTAGCGCGATTCAACGCAGACGCCCTGCTGCGGTCGGCTCAGTACCGGCGCGCGGTGACCCGGGTTGATCCTTTGGCTTTCGCGCTGGTCTATCTGGGCCATCATTTGAGGGGTCAGGAGACCGGTGGGCGGGTCAGCTTGTCGCCGTTCCACCTGGATCTGATCGAGCAGGCCCGCCGGTGGATCGTTCCCGACACCGAGCCAGCGCGGCACCGAGACGCGTATGTCGCTCCCCGCGGGTGCGGCAAAAGCACATGGCTTTTTTTGTGCTTGCCGTTGTGGGCTGCGGCGCACGGGTGGCGGAAGTTCATCGCCGCGTTCGCCGACTCCACTACCCAGGCTGAGCTACACCTGGCCACCTTCAAGCACGAACTGGACACCAACACCGTCCTACGCAACGACTACCCCGACTTGTGCACGCCGGCACGACGCCGCACCGGAACTGTCCAGGCCGACCGCGCCGGAATGCTGGTGACTAAAGCCAGGTTTACATTCGCTGCCCGCGGTATCGACGCCGCCAGTTTGGGCATGAAGGTCGATGAAAGACGCCCTGACCTGTTGATCTTGGATGATGTGGAACCGTCCGGGTCGAACTACTCAGCGCACCAGAAAGACAAGCGGCTAGCCACCGTGCTCGACGCGGTACTCCCGCTCAACGTGTTCGCCCGGGTCGTGCTGTCCGGCACCGTGACCATGCCCGGCAGCATCGTGCACGACCTTGTGAAGACCGTGACCCAACCCGGGGAACCCGTCGAGGAATGGGTCACCAGCGAGAACTGGCGCGCGCACTACTACCCCGCGATCCTCACCAACCCGGACGGCAGCGAGCGGTCCATCTGGCCCGAGAAATGGCCCCTCGAATACCTGAACAGCATCCGGCACACCCGGTCATTCCGATTGAATTATCTGAATGATCCCCTCGCGGCGCCGGGGGGCTACTGGACCGACGAAGATTTCCGGTTCGATGTTCCGGCCGCGGTCACTCGCCGGATCCTGTCGATTGACCCCGCCACGACCACGAAAACCACATCCGACTACACCGGCCTAGCCGTGGTCGGCTACGACCCCACCGCCGGCCGCTGCGTTGTCGAGTACAGCCGTGGATTGAAGCTCACCCCCGCTGAGCTGCGGGCTCACGTCCTGGGCCTGCTCGGTGCCCGACCCCAGATCCGCGGCGTGCTCATCGAGAGCAACCAGGGCGGGGACGCGTGGGCTGAGATCCTGTCCCCGCTGCCGGTGCAGATCCTCACGGTGCACCAGAGCGAACCGAAGCCGGTTCGGGCCGCCCGGGTCCTGGACTACTACCAGAGTGGATTAGTGGCCCATGACGGGCACCAGCGCGCGTTCGAAGAACAAGCGGTGATCTTCCCGCGTGGCGCGAACGATGACGTCGTGGACGCGGTGTGCAGCGGGGTGAACCACTTCCTGAAAGACCGAAAGAAGCCACGACCCCAGCAAGCCCGGCAGGTGGCCTATGCGTAACCGCCCATCCACCGCAGCACGGCACGAATAGGATGATCACGTGTCCGACCTGACCACGGCTGTCTATGAGATCCGCGAACATGCAGATGATTACTGGCTAGCCGAGAACTATTACTGGGGGCGAGTTGCTGAGTTGTTCGTCTCACCCACCGTGAAGCGAGCGTTGCGGCACGCTGTGGGCGGGTTCGACCTGAATTTGGCCCGCCGCCCGGTGGACGCGGTGCTCGACCGGCTCAAGATAACCGCGCTGGCCGTCCCGGGTGGGGATCAGCTGCTACGCCGGCTGGTGGATCAGGTGTGGACCCCGAACTCGATGGACCGGTATTCCCGCCTGGTGCACTGGGCAGCGTTGACCTTCGGGGATGCCTATCTCATCGCCTGGCCCGGGGACACCGACGGCGCGGTGGACTTGTTCTACAACTCCCCAACCACCACCAGAGTCTTCTACTCCGAGGAAGATCCCCGCCGGAAAACCTACGCCGCGAAGACGTGGTGTGAGGGTGACCGGGACAACCGGGTCACCCGCGCCAACCTGTACTACCCGGACCGGGTCGAGAAGTGGATCAGCAAAGCCGGTAGCTCCGCGGTCGAGGACGCCGATTTCGTGGAGTTCGAGGTTGAGGGGGAACCCTGGCCGCTGCCCAACCCCACCGGGCAGGTCCCCGTTTTTCACTTCAGAACCCGGGACCCCTACGGGCAACCCGAGCACTTCGGGGCGTTCGGACCGCAGAACGCGCTCACGAAACTGTCCGCGACGTTGATGGCCACCATCGATTTCCAAGGATGGCCGCAGCGGTACGCGCTGCTCAAGGCCGGGCAGGATTCGTTCACCGCGTTCGACGACGACGAGGAAACCAACCCCAACGACGTCGAGTCACCCCTCAAGTCCGACCCCGGGGGGTTGTGGAAGCTGCCGAACGTCGAGGCTGTTGGCCAGTTCCAACCCGCCACGGTGCAAGCATTCCTCGATCCGATGAGCGCTTACATCAGATTCATGGCCGCTGCCACGGCAACACCGCTGCGGTTCTTTGACCCTCAAGGGCAGATCCCCTCCGGAGAGGCTCTACGCGCTGATGAGGCCCCGCTGGCCATGCGGATCGGTGACCGGCAAGCGTGGTTCGCGGAGGAGTGGAATAACGCCCTGGTCTACGCCGCGTCGCTGGCCGGTTTCAGTGTCCCGTCCGTCGCGGTGCAATGGGCGCCGGTTCAGGTCGTGGACGACTACCAGGGGTGGCAGGCCATCGCCCTGAAAGTCGCTACCGGGGTGCCGCTGGATCACGCGCTGGTCGAGGCCGGCTATCCGTCTGATGTCGTCGCCGAGTGGATGACCGCCCGGCAAACCGCAGCACCGGGGCGTGAGGCCCCACCGAATGGAGGGACGGCGTGATGCCTGACACTGACAAGGGCAAGACCGACGACAAGGGCACCACGGACCCGGTAGACGACCAGGATCCCACCGGTACCAACGACGACACCGACGACGACGCTGCGGACTCCGAGTGGAAGCCACCGTCGAGGGCGGACTGGGACGCGCTTCAGGAGTCCCTGAAAAAGGCCCGCCGGGACGCCAGAGCAGCGCGCAAGGCCGCCAACGGCAACGGGACAGCCCCCGGGGACAAAGACGGGGACACCGCGCCGGACGTTGAGAAGGTCAAAGCCGACGCCCTCGCTGAGGCTGACGGCAAGTGGAAGCCCCTGGTGGTCCGCGCTGCTGCCCGGTCAGCGTTCATTGAGGCCGGTCTGGTCCTGCCGAAGAAGAACCCGGACGGCGCCATGGCCCGGGTGTTGAAACTGCTCGACGTTGAGGACCTGACCATCGAGGACGACGGCACCCTGGACGGCCTCACCGAACAGGTCGAGGACATCAAAGCTGACTTCCCGGAGCTTTTCACCGCCGCCGGCCGCAACGGCAGGGCCGGGCGGGTCGATGGCGCGGACCGCTCCGGGCAGGCCAACGGCAAACCGAAGACAGCATCGGAGATCCAAGCAGCGGCGCTGCTGGGCAACCTGCGGTAACATCCGCGGTCAGCTACCCAGCGTGACGCGGGGCAGCACGAGACCCGGCCCGGGAACCGTGAAGGGATAGGGCAATTCCCCTATTCATTTATTGAGTTCCCGAGGAGTGCCATTAATGGCGCGGCAGACCTTTGAAGATTGGATTCCCGAGGAATGGGGTGGCGCGGTTGTTACGAAGATCCGCGCTATCTCCGCTGTTGAGTCCCTAGCCCGGCATGAGCCGATGGGCACCGACACCAAGCATGTCCCCCGCTCCGGTGGGCTGACGTTCGTTGGTGCGATCAGCAAGGGCGCGGCGTACACCGAGGACACCAGCACGAACGACGACGTGCTGCTGACCGCCCGCAAGCTGGGTGTGGTCATGCGGGTCGCGGATGAGGACCTGAAAGACACCACCCAGGTCGCGAACATCATCGAGACCAAGAAACTTGATTGGGCGCGGTCCTACGCCATCGGTTTCGACCATGCCACGCTGGGTGTGACCGCCGCGGAGAACGGCACCACCATCCCGTTCACCAGCCTCTACAAGGCGCTGCGGACCACGAACTCCGACACGTCGTACACCGCCGATGCCAACCGGATCGAGTCCGCTGCCGGGGTCGCGTTGACCTACACCAACTTGTCCGACTTGTTCGGGCTGGTCGAGACCGGCAATTTCTGGGCGGACTCGGAAATGGTCGTGATCGCTCACCCCGCGTTCCGTAAGTCCCTGCGGGGGATCTTGGACACTCAGAACAACCCGATCTTCAACGAGTCCACCGCGGGTGTTGCTGGTGGTGGTCAGGGTGGCCCGGTGTCCACGGTGTTCGGTCACCGCATCCGCTGGTCGTTGGGCGCGAAGACCCACGCCACCAGCAGCGACGCACCGACCGGTAACCCGTTGATGTTCGTGGGCAATGCCCAGTACCTCATCGTCGGTGATCGTTCCGGGCCTGAGTCGATCGTGGCCGGCGCTGACTCCGGTGCCGCATTCTTGACCGACGAAGCCTTATTGAAGCTGCGTTCACGCCGCGGGTTCGCCGTGGGTAACGAGCACGCTTTTGCTGTCCTCGAAGATGTGGCCTAATCCGCGCTGACCAGAGAAGGGATTGACCTGTCATGCCAGCTCAAGGCAGCACGATTGGCTACGCGGAGGAAACCGTCGTCACGTCCGCCGCGCGGACTGCTACTGGGAACAGCGGCACCCTGTCCGGCTACGGCGGTGCTAACACGCTGCGCGCGCAGCTCGACGTGACCGCCGCGTCCGGCACCAGCCCGACCCTGGACGTGGTTATCCAGGACACCCTCGACGGGACGAACTGGAACACCGTGGGCACCTTCGCGCAGAAAACCGCCACTGGCCGTGAGGTGATCAACGTGACCACGGCGTTCGCGGACCGGCTCCGGGTGCTCTACACCATCGGCGGGACCACCCCGTCGTTCACGTTCAGCGTGCGGTGGGCCTCCCAGTCCCCGATGACCTGAGAGGCGGTCACCTCATGGCGTTGGAAAAGCTCCGCGGCAAGGGCAAGACAGGGGACGGGGACGAGCCGATCGAGCCGGGCTCGAAACTGGAAGCTGACCAGGCCACCGGCCCGGACGACCACCCCGGCAACGTCTCGGACCTCTCGGGGCAGCCCAAGCGGGCACCCAAGCGGGCGGAGAAGCTGGGCAAGCAACACGGCGGGACCCTGATCGCCGAACCGGTCGAGGACCCCACCGCGTCGGAGAAGATCGGCCCCGGACCGGGTGTGAAACCCACCGGCAAGGCCACCACCCACTACCGGTACCAGCACGTTGTTCTCCCGGCTGGCCCGGACGGTGACGTGGCGCCGGGTCCCGAGACAGCCGCGATCACCGCGTGCATCGCCGCCGGCTACCGCCCGGTTGGGCAGGCAAGCGTTGAGGGTGTCGAGGACCACCCCGACGGGGTGTCCAAAGTGGTCACGTGGTCCATTCCGTGCTGCGAGGCAGGGGACCCCGCGTGGCGCGAGGGTGAACCCGTCGATGAGGGCAAGGCCGCTAGCTGATGGCGAACTGGGCGTCGATCGCTGAGGTCCTGGCCTACACCGGGACCACGGTGACCGACGCGCAGATCACCACGGCGAACGGTGTGATCGACTTGTTTGCGGGGGTCACGGACACCACCCGCGCGAACCTGGGAGCGCGTGACCTCCGCTTACTCAAGCAAGCTACGGCGTACCAGACGGTTTGGCAGGTCGGGCAGGTGGACCCGTTCACTCGCACTGACGTCAAGACCGCTGACCAGGACGGCGCGGACTTCACCCTGTCCCACGACGACGCGCTGCTGCTGGCCCCGTTAGCGAAGCGGTGCCTGGATCGGTTGTCGTGGCATCGTGCTAGGTCGGTGAAGCTGGCCCGCGGTACGCGCCGCTACGCCACCCTTGAGGCGTATTCCGATGCCTGGTTAGCGGATGAGGTCCCGGGCATGACGTGGGTGCCGCTGTGACCACGTTCATCCCCACCATCACGGTCACGATCCACCGGGGCACCAGCACGGACAGCTACGGCGATGAGATCGACTCCGGGCAGGTATGGGCTGAGGACGTGCCGGCCGCGATCACCGAGGTTAGGCAGCGGTCCCATCGGCGCACCGAGCAACGCGGCGGGCTCACCGAGCACTACGTGATCCGGTTCCGGCCCGGGGTGGACATCACCGAGGAAGACCGGGTGGTTGATGACACCACCGGCGCCACCTACGTGATCACCGATATTCACCAGCCGCCCAGCGTGATCGGGCGCACCGACATTCGAGCAGCAGCAACCCGAGTAGCAGCCCAGTCCCTCAGCGCGTAAAGCCGCTGACCTGGGCTGACAGGTGAGGAATTTTCCTCACCTGAGCACCGCCCGACCGACCGTGAAGGGAGGCGACCAGGGTGGCGATTGACCCTGCCGCGTGGCGCCATATCGACGCCGGTATCGAGCGGATGCTGGCCAGCCTGGCTAGCGACATCGTGGACGACGCTCAGCGGGCGGCGCCGGTGGACACTGGGGAGCTGCGGGACAGCATCCACGCCCAACCGGTGCAAGGCCGGACGGTGCGGATCGTGGCCGCCGCGGACCACGCCACCTATGTCGAGCTGGGCACCAGCCGCATGAACGCTCAACCGTTCCTACGCCCAGCGGCCTATCAGCGGCGCGGTGGTGGGTGATGGACCAGCCATATCCCCCGAACGTTGAGCTGCTGGCCGTGGCCTGGCTCAAGTCCCTGGACGGCATCCCGACCGGTGGGGTGGCCACCACCCTGCCCGCTGACCCCGCTACGTGGTCGCAGGACGGGTTTGTTCAGGTCACCAGCGTGGGCGGCTCCCCTGCGGTGCATACCCCGCTACGTCGGCCGGTGGTGCAGCTCGACACGTGGGCGAACAACCCCAACAGCCTGAAACCACCGTGGGGACGGGCGTCGGCGCTGATGGAAACGATCATCTGGGGTTGCTACCAGCTCAGCTCCCAGCAACGCATGTTCGTGCTGCCGCACGGGTTCGGCAACGCCCGGCTACTGACCGCGTGGCCAGTGACCGAACCACGCCGGGTCCCGGCTGACGAATCCGGGTTCGCGCGCTACACGTGCGACCTGACGATGGTGTGGACGACCGCATGACCCGCTACGCGCTGGCCGGTGACGTGTCCGGGGACCTGCTGTCCTACGGGGGTCGGGTCCTGGTCCACGACAACCCCCACGAGCTGGGGTTCCTGATCACCGGGGCGCGGGTCGTGACCCTTCCCCGGGATGTTCCCGATGACCAAACCATGCCTATCTCGGCGCACCCGGAAATGGCCGGGGTCCGATTCCCACTAGTGAAAGGTGATTTCCGGTGACCCATAAGGTCCGCACCACCATGCAACCCGACGTCGAACTAGAAGTCGATGACGCCGAATACACCGACCTGAAGCGGCAAGGCGTGCTGGTCGAGGACAACGACGACGACGCTACCCAGGCTGAGCAAACCGAGCAGACAGAGCAATCACTAGGGCACCGCCCCGCGGGAGAGGACAGCTAATCCATGGCAACCCGAGCGACGGAGACCGTTGACACTGATGGTCTGACCGCGACCTACCATGCCGCGTCTGGCGGTGGGGACAAGGTGACCCCCGGGGCTGGGGTCGCTATTCACGTCAAAAACGGTAGCGGCGGCTCGATTAACGTCACGCTCGCTACTCCCGGCACGGTGGACGCTCTAGCTATCGCGGATCGGGTCGTCGCGGTCGGTGCTGGCGCGGAGGGGTTCATCGCCGTTCCTGAGCTGTACCGCAACCCCACCGATGGGCTCGCTGACATCACGTGGTCAGCCACTACCACGATCACATTCGCTGTGATCCGGATCAACTGACGAAAGGGAGTGAATGAATCGTGGCAGTGACCGCGACGAACCTTACGCAGGGACCTGGGACGCTTTACACCGGTGCGTTCGGGGTCTCAGAACCCGCTGACACGGCCGTGGCCAGTCCCCCGGGTGCTGGGTGGACCGATGCGGGTGGCACCAACGACGGGGTGACCCTGAATGTGATGCAGGAGTTCTCCGAGCTGTCCGTGGATCAGATCGTGGACGTCCCGGGTCGTCGGCTGACCAAGCGGGACATGAGCATCGCGACGAACCTCGCGGAGCCCACCATCGAGAATCTGGCTCTTTCCATGAATGGTGGCACTACCGCCACCGGCGCGGGTTATAAGTCTCTGGAGCCGGGTTACGCCACCAGCGCGACTCAGCCCACCTATAAGGCCCTGTTGTTCGATGGGTACGCACCGGGTGGTTTCGTGCGCCGGGTGATCCTGCGTAAGGGACTCAACACCAGCAACGTCGAGTTCGCTTACAAAAAGGACACCCAGACGTTTTTCACGGTCTCCTTTAATGCGCATTACGTGAGTTCGTCCATCGCCCCATTCAAGGTAATCGACGGGACATAACCCATGATCGAGCTGACCAGCGCACCAGAACCCGACACCCCAGAGGACGAGATCGAGCTGTTCTCCATCGACGGGGTGGCCTACACCATCCCCGCGAAACCCCGGGTGAACGTCGCCCTGAAATACCTGTGGCACGTCCGCCAATACGGGGAGGACCGGGCCGCAGCCGAGCTAATGGAATCACTGCTCGGACCCAAGGGTTTCCAGGCGCTGGTCGAGTACGACGACCTACAACCCGAGCAGTTCGGGCAGATCCTCACCATCGCCCAGCAACACGTGCTCGGGGCGTTGGAGGGGGTGCGGGGAAACTCCGTGCGCGGCTCGGTGAGGTGATGTGGGTGCTCGACCACCTGGACGACCTGGAATCCGATTTCAGTGCGATCCACCGGGTGGACGACATTCACATCCTCGACGGGCCGCGGTTTTTCCGCCTGGCGTACCGACTCGGGGCCTACTCCGGGGTGATGGCCGCCCGGGTCGCTGAACAGCAGCACCGCAACACAACGCCTGCTGGACAACCGGGTCAGGTGAGCAGAACTGCTCACCAGACGCCGCGACGGTCGCTGGCCCCTGTTGATGCCGAACCGGAGCTAGCTGAGCTGCAGCTTGCCGGGATCGTGGAAAGGGTCAAGGTGCCATGACCAGCGCGGTAGCCGATGGTGGTGGGTTCCGCATCGGGTCGGCGTTCGTGGACGTCCACGCCCGGGTCGATGACCTGCCCCGGGAGGTGCAGCGCGGCATCGACCGGGCCACCAACGACGCCACGGTGACCGGTTCCGCGCAGCGCGGCGGGTCCGGCATCGGGAAGTCCCTGGTGGCGGGGTTCGCTGGTGGGTTCCTGGGTGGTGGCCTGCTCGACGTGGTGAAGGGCGGGTTTAAGTCGATCGTCACCGGCGCGTCTGATCTACAGGAGACGATCAACAAATCCACGGTTATCTTCGGGCAGCAGGCCGCCGCGATCGAGTCGTGGGCCGGTGGCGCAGCCCGCAACGTCGGGATGTCCAAGCAGTCCGCGCTAGAGGCTGCCGCGTCGTTTGGCAACATGTTCACCCAGCTCGGGTTCACCGGGCAGGCCGCGGCGGACATGTCGATGAAAGTCGTCCAAATGTCCGCTGACCTGGGCTCTTTCAACAACCTCCCGACCGCGCAGGTCGCCGACATGATCAGCGCAGCGTTTAGGGGTGAGTACGACTCCCTACAGGCCCTCATTCCGAACATCAACGCGGCGCGGGTCGAGTCCGAGGCCCTGGCCATGACCGGGAAAGCGAAAGCCGAATCCCTCACCGCGTCGGAGAAGGCCGCCGCAACCCTGGCCATCGTGGAACGGGACAGTGCGCTCGCCACCGGGGACTTCGCCCGGACCAGCGAAAGCCTCGCCAATCAACAGAAGATCGCCAGCGCGCAAATCGCCGACGCCGCCGCGCAGCTCGGGACCTACCTACTGCCGGCGCTGGCCGCGGTGGCCGGGTTCATCACCAGCACTGTGGTCCCCGCCATCGGGACGCTAACCGGGTTCATCCGCGAGAACTGGGAGTTCTTCGCCATCGCTGCGGGTGGCATCCTGACCTACTTCATCCCCGCTCTGGTGTCCGCTGGTGTGGCCGCGATGGTCAACGGCGCGAAGATCGCCGCCGGTTTGGTCCTCGCGATGGGTCCCGTGGGGTGGATCATCGCTGGGATCACCGGCTTAGTCGGCGCGATCGTCTGGGCGTGGCAGAACTGCGAAACGTTCCGCAACATCGTCAAGGGCGCGTTCGAGGTCGTCGGCAACGTCGCTAGCTGGTTGTGGCGCAACATGATCGAACCCGCGATGCGCGGGATCGGTGGGGTCGTCACCTGGGTCTGGCAAACCCTGATCAAACCGAACATCGACGCCTGGGTCGGCATATTCCGGTTCCTGGGTGACACCGGCATGTGGCTATGGCACAACATGATCCGCCCAGCCATGGACGGTATCGGCAACGCGGTGTCCTGGGCGTGGCACAACCTGGTCCGCCCAGTGTTCGACGCCATGCGCGGCGGGGTCGATGCCGTCGGCCGGGCCTTCCAGTCGGTCTCTGATTGGATCGGTCGGGCGTGGAACGCGCTGCGCAACGCGGTGGCGGATCCGGTGCGGTTCATGGTCCACACGGTGTGGAACAACGGCATCCTGCGGGCCTGGAACGCGGTGGTCGGGTTCTTCGGTGGCCGCCCAGCCGCACCCATCGCTATCCCGTTCGCCACCGGCGGCCGGGTCCCCGGCCAGGGTGACAGCGACACCGTGCCCGCGCTGCTCACTCCCGAGGAGTTCGTGGTCCGGAAGGGCATCGCCAAACACACCCTCAGATTCTTGGAAGCGCTCAACGCCGGCCAACCCGAGGCAGTGCAGGCCGCTGGTGGGTTCGGTGGCCGGTTCGCCAAGTTCGCCGAGGGCGGTTCAGTGGCCCGGGGTCTCGCGTTCGCCAGAGCGCAGCACGGCAGACCGTACATTTGGGGCGGCGTTGGTCCTGTCGGTTATGACTGCTCCGGGTTCATCAGCGCGATCACCAACGTGTTGACGGGGCGGGCTCCGCACTCCCGGATCGGTGCTACCGGGTCGATGCCGTGGCCTGGGTTCCGTGGTGGCCTGAACTCTCTGTTTGGCGTGGGGTGGTTCACCGGGAACCCCGGGCACACCGCCGGCACCCTCGCCGGCTCGAACGTCGAGTCCGGCGGGTCACCGTCGATGACCAAGTTCGTGCAGAACGCCGCGGGCGCCACGCACCGCCAGTTCAACCGGCATATGTCGCTGCCGATGGTCGGCGGGGAGTTCATCCAAGGCGCCGGTGGCGGTGGTGGCATGTCGGTCTCGGGGTTCATCCGCGACACCGTGAAGAAGATCACCGACCCGTTGATCAACCGGTTGCCGTCACCCCCACCGCAGTTCCACGGCATCCCCCGCGGCATGGCGATAGCTGCCCGGGATCGCACCCTGGACGCAGTACTCAGGGCCGTGGGGTTCGACTCCGGCGGCATCCTTTCGCCGGGCTGGACGCTGGCCAGGAACGCCACCGGCCGCCCGGAAGGCGTGTTCACCAGTGACCAGCTAGCCGAACTCGTCAGCAGCGCCCGGGGTGTCGGCCCGGTCACCGTCAACGTCACCCAAACCTCGGGCAGCCCCGCGGAGACCGGCCGATTCGTGGCCCTCGCCCTGCGGACGGTGGCCTGATGACCCTGCTAGATGAGCAATACGCCTACCGGGGCCTGACCTTCGGGGCTGCCACGGACTACCACGTCAACCGCGCGGAAGGGTTCGAGGGATTCGAGGTCCGCAGCTCCGACAGTGACCAGCCCCGCAACGACGGCGCGTTGCGCGGCCTGGACTACGTGGCCCCGAAGACCATCAGCTTTGAGCTGTCGATGATCGAGGAAGACGCCGATGGGTCCGGATATGAGGATCTGTGGAGTCAGGTTCGGGCCGCATTCCAGCCGTCGCTGATCCTGGACTACCCGCTCACCTTCAAACGAGCTGGCCAACCCGAGCGGCTGATCAACTGCCGGCCGATCCAGCTGGTCCGCACCGAGGAATTCAAGCGGTTCAACCGGCTCGGGTTCCCTCCCGTGGTGCTGCGCGCCGTGGACCCCCGGATCTACAGCAGTGAGGAACACACCGGCAACGTCCCGGTCTACGCCGCCAGCAGCGGGGGCATGGACTGGTCAGTGGCGAACTGGCCGGTCGATTTCACCACCGGCCTGCAAAACGAGTTCGTCGCTATCAACGCCGGCACCGCCAACGCCTACCCGCTGCTGAGGTTCTACGGGCCAACGGTGGGCACCTGCACCGCCGTGACCTTGACCAACACCACCACGGGGCAGACATTCGTCGTTTCGACCACGATCACCACCGGGCAGATCCTCACCGGGGACATGACCGCCGCGATCAACGGCACTGACGCCCTGGTGGTGTCGCTGTCCGGGTCATCGCGCTACGGGAGCTGGTCGTTACCCCGCTCCCCGTTCTACCTGGCCCCGGGCTCGAACACGCTCCGGTTTCAGATCACCGGAACCTCAACGGACATGATCGCTAACGTCACGTGGCGTGACACCTGGTTGGCCTGAGGAGGGCACCTAATGCCGACAACTAGCTACGCGACGCCAACCATGTCGGTCAATGTGGTGGGCGCTCGAACTGACGCGGCCGGCGCCGCGGTCACCGACACCACCGCCGAGGAAGCCCGGTTCGCGTCGATCGGGTTCACCGAGGGGTACATCACCCCTACGAATGCGTTCAAGGTGCAAGCCCAGGCCACCCCGGACATGACGGTCAAAGTTGGATCCGGCACCAGCAAGGCTGACTACTACGTCATCGCCGGGGAGGTCGCCGGGCAAGGCAACTACGTCTGCCGGCTCGACGTGACCTCGCAGAACATGACGATCGACGCGGCCGACGCATCCCAAACCAGAACCGACGAATCTATCTCGTGGTGCGCGATCACGTGTATGACGCATCGAGCCGGGCTCTGCCGCAGCTCGCTTACCGCAAAGGCGATTTGGGTGGCGCTAACCCGGGGGTGGACTCGTCGTGGCGGGCATCCGCGATCCTGGCCAGGATCACCGTGGCCGCAGCGGCTACCTCGATCACCAACGCCGCGATCACCGACCTACGCACCGCAGGCGACACCGGTGGTGTGTCAAAAACCCTGGCCGATGCGAAGGGCGACCTCATCGTCGCCTCGGCCGCCGACACGTTCGCTCGGCACCCGGTCGGCACCGATGGGCACGTGCTCACCGCGGCGTCCGCGGAAGCCCGCGGCGTGAAGTGGGCAGCACCGGCTTACACGCTGCTCGGGGAGACCGTGCTCGCCTCATCAGCGGCGACTATCACGTTCGGCTCGATTCCCCAAACACATAAACACCTGCATTGTGTGATGCGGTGTCTGTCGTCCCCGACGGGTTTCGCGCAGATCAAATGCCGCCAGAACGGGATCAGCACAGCGACTTACGAGTCCCAAGTGCTATACGCATTAAATGCGACCGTAACCGCGGTTCGGGTGGTGACCCTGACGTCGATGGAAGTGGGCATCATCGGTGACGCCAACCCGTCTACCAGCGAGTTCGTTCTCGCGGACTACACCAACACCACCACCGAGAAACTACTGACCTGCCGCTCCGCATATCTGGACTCGGGTATTTACCCGGTGAACTGGAGCGCCGCCAGCCACAACTACAACGACACCGCAGCAATCACGCAACTGCAATTCTTCCCCGCTACGGGGAGTTTCGCCGCGGGCACCCGGATCAGTCTTTACGGAATGGGGTAACAAAATTGGCCGACAATGAGGCAGTGCTGGTGGACTGCTCGACGGGGACCCTGATCCGGCGGGAACTGTCGGAGACCGAACAGCTCGACCGGCAACACCGCAAGACCGAGCACGACCGGGTACGTGAGGTGATCGAGTCCCGGGGTCGTCGCCGGGACCAGGCCCTCCAGAAAATCGCCGCCACGGCGGGTGTGTCGCTGGCTGACCTGAAAGACGCGCTCGGCGTGGGTGACGACACCGTGGTCGAGGACCCCGACAAGCGCAAAACCCGCCAGGACGGTGGCGACCAGGGAGGTAACCGCCCGCGATGACCACAGCGTGGGAGATTGTGCTGGTCGCGCGGGTGCCGCAGGCAGCGACGTCCCCCACGCTGACCGTGGTCGATCGGTTGGTATTCGAGAAGTTGTCCTACACCCATGAATTGAACCGGCCGGGCTCGGCGACGGTGGGGTGCCCGATTCGGTCCATGTCGTCCGCAGTGAAGACCCGCCTAGCTGACCTGGACAGCTTCCCGTGCGAGGTGTGGGTGTACGCCGACACGGTGCTCGATTGGGCGGGGGAGATTCAAACCATTGCGATCGACGGGCAGACCGCGAACCTGGGCTGTGTGGGGTTGCTCGGCTACTGCTGGCGTATGGGTGTCACGTCGGACTTGACCTACACCGCCACTGATCAATTCACGATCGCGAAGAACCTGGTGGATCACTGGCAGGGGTTGAGCTACGGGAACTACGGGATCGACACCTCAACGGTCGGCACGTCCGGGGTGACCCGGGACCGCACCTACCTGCGCAATGAGCTTCACAACATCGGCCAGCGACTCCAGGAACTAGGCGCGGTGTCCAACGGGTTCGACACCCGCGTGGACCCGACCACCCGCAAGCTGATCCTGGCCTACCCCCAGTCCGGGACGGACCTGACCGCCAGCCTGTTCTTCGACCACCGCAACATTGACTCGGCGAACATCGCGATCAGCGTGGCCCCGGATGATCTGGTGTCCGACGTGTCCGCCACCGGCAGCGCAGCCACGTCCGGGGGCACGAACACAACCCTCTACAGCGCCCGGTCTACCGCTGCTGTGCAGTCCGCCTACGGCCGGTCCTGGGCATCGGCCACATTCGACGGTGTATCGGTGCAGGCCACCCTCGACGGGCACGCCGACGCCTACAAAGACGCCCGCGCCTCCTTCCTCCTGCAACCCGGGATCACGATCATCCCGAAGACCGGCGCCGATATTCATGGGTTCCACGTCGGGGACACCTGCACCTACAGCTTCGACGCCGGCCTTGGGCTGCAGACCCTCACCCCCCGCATCGCGAAGATCACGGTCGATGTGGACGAAGACGGTAAGAAACGCTTCCGGATCGAGTTCACCTGATGCCCGACCAGCGCAGGTTCGACCTGATCGAGAAGGTGGTCGCCGACGACCGCCGCCGGCTAGATGACTTCATTTCGACAGTGATGGCCCGGCTAGCTAAGGCCGGCATTCCGGTGGTGTCCTCGACGTCGGAGGTGATCAACCCATCGGCGGGTCAGCTGGTCGTGTCCACCGCGGACAACATGATCCACCGCTACGACGGGTCCACGTGGATCGGGTCCGTCGCGCTGGGCGGCACCACCGCGGCCACCCGGCATGAAGCGTTCTACTACCAAACCGTCGCGCAAGGCATCCCCAACGCCACCGACACCCGGCTAGCGTTCAACCTGCCCGGCGACACGTCGAACGATGTCACCGCGTCGGGGGTCAATAACACCACGTTCACCCTCAACCGCGGCGGGGAATGGCGGATCTCCACGTCGATGCGGCTGGTCGCGGCGACCCTGGGCGAGCGGCACCTGTTTCTGAATGCGGGTACCACGCTGGCCATTGGGTCCCGGTTTGGTGGCGCCACGGCGGGTGAGTCCACTGGTGTGTCCCTAGCGGTGTCCGCCGACATCCGATTCGCCGCCGGCTCCGTCGTGGAAATCGGGTTCTACCAGGTGTCCGGGGGGACGAGGAACACCGACGTGGCTTTTGGATCATCGAATTTCGTGTCCCTGACCTGGATGAGGCCCTGATGCCTGCTTATGCGGTCCGCTGCTACACGTGCCTACGCGAGGTGTGGCAGGGCGACGTCCTGGTCGAACCCGACGGGCTCGTACTGCTCAACGCCTACGCCGAGTTCACCGCCGGCAAAGCCTGCCCGTCCGGTAATGAGACATGCCCGCACAAGACCACGAACCGGGACGCTGCGCGGAAAGCCCGGCCGGCGACGGTCGGAGAGGTCGAGTTGTTGCAGGCCCGGCTAGCTGCCCTGGAAGGACGGAACCGCCCATGAGGATCATTACCCGCGGCGAGTGGGGAGCCCGCCACGAAGACGGGTTCCGGGGTTCCGACCCGCACCCGTTTCGCGGTCGTGCGGTGACCACCGCAGCCGGGTTCACGGCAAGATAGCCGGGGCTCCGGGGTCCGTTGAGACCCCACCGCGGGTGCCGAGCGAGGCATAGCCACCCGGCAGCCCGGTGGGGTCGTCTTGTGTTGAGCCTGTGTCACCGACTTAGTTCGGGGTCAGTGATCCGACGACATGTAACGGCAGATGTCCCACGCGCGATAACGGACATACCACTCATAGGCGGCGAAAGAGGCTGCTATGTCGGACCTGTACACCCCCACACGACGTGAACTTCTCCGGAACGCCGGACGCGGAGCCGCGGTCCTCGCGGTCGCCGGCATAACCGTCGCCACCACCGCAACACCCGCGGCGGCGGTCGTCACCGGCTTCCGCTGGTGCAACCGCTGCCAGACCATGTGGTTCATCGGCGGTGACAACAACGGTCACTGCCCGGTGTTCCACCTTTGGGACCACAGCCACAAGACCGACGGCAGCGGAGCCTACGTGCTCCGGCGAACACCCGAGGGCGGGAACGGCCAAACCGGCTGGCATTGGTGCTGGACCTGCAAGGCCGTGTGGTACTACGGCTCCGGAGAACGTGGCTGGGGCACCTGCCCCAACTCTAATTTCAATTCCGGCCACAGCTTCGGCGACTCGGTCATCGACCTCGTCCGCGATTCATATCGGCTGGAGACGACGTTCAGCAACAACGGCCCCGGCGGACAGGCCAACTGGTGCCTCTGCCAGAAATGCAGCGGCCTATACTACGGCGGGAACGGAGTCTCCGCCACCCGCTGCCCCGCGGGCGGCAACCACGACGGCACCCAAAGCCGGAACTACGTGCTACGTACGGAGTAGGGCCGCAGGGAACGCCAGCCTCTGGTCAAGACACCTCAACGGTACCCCGGTACAGGTTGAAATCACGTCCTCGATGACTTGCAGGAGCCGCTCCACGCGCCGCTCGGGGGGTCTCAACGGCCTTCACTGATTGCTCCTATTCGGGGTGCGGGATAGCGGCAGGTGCAGGTGTTCCACTCGATGAGCAGAAACTCGATCTCCTGCCGCAAGCAGCTGTTCTCATCACGCAGGTCCGCGAGCTCCTCGGTCAGGTGCCACACCGCGACCATCAGCTCCGCGCGGGTGGGCAGGTCACTGGGCACGTCACTCGCTACTCGCTGCACCGCGGACGCCGGGCGCGACGATCGCGCTCCAGCTCAGCAGCGACCGCAGCGATGCGGGCCTGGAACCGAGTCAGTTCCTGATCAAGTTTGGTGAGGCGCTGGTGGAACTCGGTGAAGGCCGCGAGGGCGGCGTCGGCGACCCGCGCCCAGTCATCGGTGTTGGTGTTGGGTGCGGGGGTGGGTGCGAAGATTTGCACGGTGGACCTCCGACGTCCATCGAGGCCCCACCTGTGGTCTCCACACAAGGTGGGGCCGCTTCATTGGGCCGCACCGTCTTATGTGCCTAAGCGACGGTGTCACCGGACACCGCTGTAAGGTGGGCAAGCCCGGCGGCACGGAACTCCGCCTCGACAGTGGGCACCATCGCCGACGTGTCGCCCACCACCAGTGCGGGTAAGAGTCCGGCCGGCTCCGGATCAAGCACCCCGGCCGCCAGTCGTAGCCCAGACCGAAGCCGCTCAGCAACCTGTTGACCTGCGGTTGGTGCTGACAGCACCTCTGGCCCGCCCCGCATCCGCAGCACAGCTACTGTCAGATCGGACCGGTCGGGTACGGCGAGCAACCCAGTGGCCCGCACCCGCTGACCGAGCAAAAGACCAGTCCAGCCCTGCGCCGGTGCCAGGAGAACTACTCGACCGCCAGTCCGCCACCGGCGCCCAGCCAGCTGTGCAGCTTCGAGTTCCGCGCGTATCACCACCCGCTGGGGCTGCGGTCGCCGGCCGCCGTAGCCCTGGGCGGCAACCGCCCGCGGATCATCGCGCAAGTGCACCACTACGGTCGCTGCCGAACCTCGTTCCGCCGCCGCCCGCACCGGATGGTGTTCAACCTGCCACGCCTGCGTGCCGACCACGAGTGCCAGAGCGGCGGCCACCCCACCCACTGCGAGAACCGTTGCCGACCGGCCGCGTAGCGCGGCAGCTCCGGCGAGCAGCAAGCCACCGGCGCCTAATGCAGCAGCGACCAAGGACCCAAGGTATAGACCGGAGAGCACCACAGCCCAGCCGGCCAGGACGGCGGGTACCAGGCGCAGGTCATGCCGCGCTGCGGCACATGGGAGGGTGTCCGCGGTCACACCCGCACCAGATCCTTCAGTCGCGCCAACCGCGCCTGCCCGATGCCGCTCACTTCGCGGAGCTGATCCACCGACGTGAAGCGCCCGTTCGCGGTGCGCCAATCGAGAATCCGCTGGGCTGTAACGGGGCCAACACCGGGTAGCCCATCGAGCTGCTCAAGAGTCGCCGCGTTGAGGTCCACTTTCCGGGACGTCGCGGCTGGGGTACCCGAGGCCACTCCACCCGCCGGCTGCCCCGGTGGTGGCGCCACCCCGACCAGCAGTTGCTCACCGTCGGACAGCCGCTGGGCGAGGTTGAGGCCCATCAGGTCGGTGTCGGGCAACGCGCCACCTGCCGCGGCCAGCGCGTCAGCAACGCGGGTGCCATCGGGTAGTCGGATCAGACCGGGTCGGGCCACCCTGCCGACCACGCTGACCACTACCTCATGGGCGGCACCAGGTGGTGGCGGCGCCGACGGAGCCCTCGCCGCGGCGGGAGTGACCACCGGCAGAAGCGGTGCTGGTTCGGGCACCGGGCGTTCCCGCCAAACCCCGACCGCGGCGACTACCGCAGCCAGTGCCGCAACCAACGAGAGAATGAGAGCTCCCGACCGTCCAGGGTCCCACCGGGCATCCCGCAGCGGTCCGGGCACCCACCAGCGGACCAGCCGGCCTCCACGTGATGTGGTGGGTAAGTCATTCTCATTGTCCGGGCTGGCCTGGTGCGGCGCGCCAGGCATGGCGTCGACGGCCGCAGCGTGGCCGGTGACCGGATCGCCGGGACCCGGTGCCGGACCGGGAGCATCGCGCAGCGCCACAAGCCGCGCTTGAGCGCGCTGCGGGGCGTCGACGTCGGTGGATGGAAAGCTGGGGAGCAAGGCCATGGGGCGACGCTAGGACGGCTGCTCCGTTCAACTCGATATCCGCAACCGTCAGCTGTGGACAACCACTCGGGTGGGGATAAGTCGGGGTTCGTGGCGCCTACGTGATGGCCATCGTCGGGGGGTCGTGCGTCATCCCGGAGCCCGCGAGATCGCTCACACTCCAGCGGCGGTATTATAGGCGAACAGCCGCCAGCCGGAACCGCGACGCAGAAGCACCGTCCAGTGGCAGTTGCTGATTCCCCCGAACACTGACCAGCCCGATACCGGCAGGCCGAGCAGCAGCGGCGTCAGACCTGCGATCAGCCCGCCGTGGGTGCACAGCACCGCGCTACCGTGGCCGGCCGCATCGAGTTCGGCAACCACGTGCGCGGCCCGGGCGGCCACTTCCACCCGGGTCTCGCCACCTGGCGGGGCCCATTCCGGGTTGCCCCGCCAATTCCGGAGGCCGCCTGGACAGAGCGACTCCACCTCGGCGTGGGTAAGGCCCTGCCACTTCCCAAGATGGGTTTCCCGCAGCCGCTTGTCCACCAAGAGCTGCATCCCGGTCTCCGCGGCGAGCACTGCTGCAGTGTCCCCGGCACGGGATAAGTCAGAGGTTATCAGTACCTCCGGCTTCAGCTCCGCGAGCAGCCGGGCCGCCCGGCGGGCCTGGCCCAGACCGGTGGCGGTCAACTGCGAGTCAAGCTGGCCCTGCATTCGCAGCGCCGCGTTGTAGTCGGTCTCGCCGTGCCGCCAGAGCACGAGCCGTGTCAGGGTCACACCGGCTCGTCTGGCTCGGGAGCATCGGCTTCAAACGGGATCATCGGGCAGTCCTTCCACAGCCGCTCAAGACCGTAGAAGGAGCGCTCCTCGACATGCTGTACGTGCACGACAACGTCAACGAAATCCAGCAGCACCCAGCGCCCCTCACGAGCGCCCTCGCGGCGTACCGGCTTGGTTCCAGCGGCCGCCATCTTCTCCTCGACGGCGTCCACGATGGCCTGGACCTGGCGCTCGTTGGGTGCCGAAGCGATCACGAAACAGTCCGTGATCACCAGCTGGTCGGACACGTCGAGCAGGGTGATGTCATGCGCCTTCTTGCCCGCCGCCGCGTTCGCCGCGGTCAGTGCAAGCTGCCGTGCATGATCAGAGGCGGCCACATCGCTCCTTCTCCCCGGCTCCGGCAGCCGGCGCTCGACTGCGCGCTGCGCCGTCAGCACACCGGTTATCCGCGCCCAACCACAGGTGAGCGTACGTGTTGCGAGGGTGTCGATGCGGGGCTACCGGTGCCCAGATGGCAGAGTGCGGGACTCTGGGGGTATGCCCAAGGTAAGCATCTACCTTCCGGAAGTCCGGTACCGGCCCTACGAGATCGAATCCGCGTGGTCGATGGGTCTGTACGTCGCTCTAGCCGACGAGCTCGACTCACCCGGGCAGTGGGCACACCTTGCGGGTTGTCGACGGGCTCGATCAGCCCTCGAGACGGCCAGCAGATATGCCATTCGGGCTACGGTCTTGCCATGCGTATCCGAGTGATTGACGCGTTCACCGAACAGCCGTTTTCCGGCAATCCCGCAGCTGTGTGCCTGCTGAACGCCGATAGCTGGCCCGGTCAGTCCTGGATGCAGCAGGTCGCCGCCGAAATGAACCTCGCCGAGACCGCCTTCGCCCACCCGGTGGTCGAGAATGTTGACGCTCATTGGGCACTGCGCTGGTTCACTCCCAATGTCGAAGTCGACCTGTGCGGGCACGCCACCCTGGCCACCGCCCACGCTCTGCACAGCGACCGAGCGGCCCCCAGCACCGTCAGGTTCAGCACCCGAAGCGGCATCCTGATCACCTACGCCCACCGAGACGGCGCCATCACCATGGATTTCCCTGCTGCACCGGTCAACGAGATACTTATCCCCGACGGTCTCCCGAAAGCGCTCGGTGCCACACCCGACGCCGCCTACGGCACCGGTGCGCTCGGCGATGTCCTCGCCGTGTTTCCCGACGAGGCGGTCGTCCGCGCCTTGGCGCCCGATTTCACCGCGCTTGCCTACCTATCCCGCCGCGACGGCATCCGCGGGATCATCGCCACCGCCCCAGCATCGGATCGGAGCAGCGGTTATGACTTCGTCTCCCGCTTCTTCGCACCTGCCGTTGGTATCCCCGAGGATCCGGTCACCGGCAGCGCCCACACCGCCTTGGCCCCCTACTGGTCAGGTCGTCTGGACCGGAGCAGCCTCACCGGACTACAGGCCTCTACCCGATCCGGCCTGGTCCACACCGCCGTCCTCGCCGACCGGGTCCACCTCACCGGGCATGCTGTCACCACTCTCGAGGGCACTCTCCATCACACTGCCCGTGGCATCGGAAGCAAGCCCTAGTATCCCGTGACGCCGCCGAGCACGGTCACGTCGACCTGCACCGAGCCCATCATCTCCGGCACGCGCCCATGACGTCCTCCCGGCTCAGTATTCGCTGACCCCCACCATCAGCTCGGCAACACTCAGACCATCCCGCGCCTTTCCAGCACCCACGAGCTGAGGGCTCAATGGCCCCATATGCTCAGCCCATGGTTGTGGGCTGCGTCGGCGAGGCGGTCGTCGAAGGTGGCTATTGCGCCGGCGCCCTGATCCGCCGCGAGTAGAACACAGCAGTCCGGCATGTTGAGGGTGGTCGCGGCCCGGAGTGTGGATTGTCATACCGCCTCGGCGGGCTGTAAGACGGCTGAGCCGCTTGCCCGAGGTTGCGGCACTACCTGGCTGGCCGGCTTGCCCTCGCGGGTCGTTGGGCGGGCAGCTGGATGCTCCACCAGGGCGAGTACGCGCGAGGCCATGAACCGAGCGGTGCGCACCGGCGTGCCGCCACGAGTGACTTCGGTGACCTCCACGATGCCGCGCCCGTGAGTGATCTCCACCCGTCGACCATTGCGGGTGGCCTCGATCTCGTAGATCCGTGTAGACCCACCAGCATCGATAACAATCTCGGTGCGATCGCCCTTCATGGCTTGCCATCCCTTATGTGTACCGGGTGGTGACAAGGGTCCGGGCCGAGCGTGCTCGTCGCCTCTCGGCGAAGGGCATACCGCGGCTTCAGCCGAACGATCGTCCGCGGCGACAGAAAGATGTGGACCCGGGGACACAGGGCACCCCGGCCCGGACACCCAGTACAACCATCCGCCCAGTCCGATCATTCCCGTTCGTGGCTGCGGCTGTCGGTGGGCCCGTCCGCGCGGAGCGTTGACTTGCATTAGCGCCCGGTCGATGTCGGTAGAAACTTGAAGCTCTCCTTGAAGGAAAGGTCGGTGCGGACCGGACGAAGCTGATCAGCAGGCCGCTGTTATGAGGGCAATGCGCAGGATTCCCAGAATTCCCTGCGGCCGATCACACGGGCGGGTGTAGCGTCACCAGCCAGGCCACCGCAAGCATCGCCGGACCATGGGGGACGTCTCGGTAACCAAGCATCCGTGCCGGCCCGGCGATGACGGCGGTCAACACGCTGGCCGCCAGTACCGCCATCAGCAGCCCCGACCAGGACGTCGCGGCAGTGAGCGCACCAAGGCTGCCGGCGATCTTGACGTCCCCACCCCCCAGGGCAGTCGGTGCGACCATACGTACTGCGGCATAGCCGCCAGCCCACAGCAGCGCACCGGCGACAGCGCGAGCCAGTAGCCCACCGTCCCCAGCGCCGACCGCAGCAGCCCCAAGCAGGACGGCGACCACCGGGTAGGCCGGGAGGGTAAGAGCGTCTGGTAGACGCCGAGCAACCACGTCGGCACCACCCAACAGCACGCCAGCCCAGCCCAGCATCAGCGGCACCGGCCACCACCACACCGACAGGCCCCCGCTCGCTCGCTCGCCGACGACTGCCCACAACACGGCCACCACCACAGCACAGACCGGCACCGGCACCCGCACACCCCGGGGAAGCCGGGGCAACATCATCGCTCCCCCGGCGCCCGCCGCGGCCCCGGTCACAGCCGCCCACACACTGCCCACGCCCGTCAGCTTGCCCGCGCATGGCGACGGATGCGCCGGCCCGGACACAGGCTGTGGATTGCGGGGGTGAGTGTGGACAGCTTCTCAGCGGACTCTCTTAGGGCCCTTTCCGGAGCCCGCTCTAAGGGCAGCCCGCTCTAAGGGCGCCGAAAGGCTAGAACACGCCGCGGCCAGCCGCGTCACGAACCGCCGCTTCGTGCTCCTCTCTTGTCACCGAGAAGCACGATGCGCCTTCCTTTTGACATTTCACGAAATACAGCCAGGGTCCTGGCTCCGGGCTCAGCGCCGCAGAAATGGCCGTCGCGCTCGGTGACCCGATCGGCGACGCCGGCAGCCCGACGTTGAGGTAGGTGTTATACGGGCCGGGCCGGGCTCGGTCGGCGTCGGAGGTTTTCACCTCCTGCCGGTCCAGCGTGTAATTGATGGTGGAATCCATCTGCAGGGGCATTCCGGCAGCAAGCCGGTTGTAAATGACCCGAGAGACCCTGCGGAAGTCAGGGGTGATGGCCTCCCGCTCGATCACCGAAGCGATCACCAGCACCTCATAGGCGCTGTGACCGGTGCTACCGGCAGACGCGGGAAAGCCACCTGCTAGCAGCCGAGCCACAGAAGTGCTGACGACCTGCCGCAACAGCTCCACGGCCGTACTACCGGGACGGACATCGTAGTTCCCGGGGACCAGCAGACCCTCCAGGCGCCGGTGAGGTTCGACCCGCAATAACGGTTCGACAGCCCAGCTGGGTACCGCCAGCTGGCTAAGATCGGTCTGTCCCATCGCAGTGCGGAGGTCCTCGGGGCTCACACACGTGCGCGTCGTCCTGATCATTGCGCAGCTGGCCCGGGAGATATCAGCGAGCACCCCCAGTACGGTCGTCCCGTTGGGCAGGCTGACGTTGTCGAGCTGCTCACCACCACGAATCTCCAAGCGCCCGACTCGAGCCTCGGGGTCTTGCAGCCTCGCCACTGCGGCGGCGCCGGACATCCGCTCGCGTACCTGGTAGTAGCCGGGCTGCACGGCTCGGATCCCGGGGTCGGCCTCGGCGGCGAGGGTAAAGGCCCGGACACTGGCGACCACGTTGCGCCGTACCAAGGCGGCTCCGATCGCGGAGAGGCTCTGACCCTCCTCAACCTGCACGACGACCTGCGCATCACCGGCTCCGACAAAGTCGGGTACCTTCCAAAACGCCCGTAGCTCGCGCACTCCGAAGAAGACGCCGCCGCCTGTCAGCACAAGCACGACCAGTATGGTGCCGAGCACAATACGACGGCGCCGGCGCTCCCGGGCCTGGCGCCGCTCCCGCCGACCGTCGGGCCGTGGCTGCGGGTAAGGTCGCTCCACTCCGCCAAGAGCGTCCTTGAACAGCCCGAGGTCATCGGTCACAATGCCGCCTCCGTGCCTCAAGCCAGCCCTGCAGGATCTCCACCGCAGCGGCCTGATCAACCACCGCCCGCTGCTTGCGGCTGCTAACGCCCCGCTCAGCGAGCATACGAGCGGCCGAGACGGTGGTGAGACGCTCGTCGATCAGCCGGACTGGAACACCATCACCGAGCCGGCCGGCCAGGCTACGAGCGTAGTCCGCTGCCGCCTGCGCCGCTGGGCCGTGCCGACCGGCCAGCGTGCGCGGGAGTCCGACCACCACCTCGACCACCTCATGCTCGACCACTAACTCCGCCAGCGCGTCGAGGTCCGTGCCCCCAGACCGGTCACGGCTCAGAGTAACCAGGGGCGTCGCGAGCACCCCAGACGGATCAGACAGCGCCACCCCGACCCGCACCTCACCGACGTCCACGCCGAGGCGGCGGCCTAGGCCAGCATCAGATTGAGGATCAGCCACAATCACCCGCCGTTGCGCCCTGCGAGCTCGGCCCGCAGGGCTGCCACCGCGGCCGGGATCCCGTCCGGCTTGGTACCGCCACCCTGCGCCAGGTCCGGTTTGCCGCCACCGCGACCACCCACCGCAGGGCCAAACACCGGCACCAGCGCGCCCGCTGCCAGCCCGCGCTGCCGCGCCGCGGCGGTGGTGGCCACCACGAAGGAGACCTTGCTCGTGGAGTGGTCGACGCTGAACAGCGCTACCACCCCGGGCCGTTCGCCAAGCCGGCCCCGGACCTCAGTGGCCAGCGCACGCAAGTCAGGACCGCTCACCCCCTCGCTCGTTTCGGCCGCCACCAGCGCGGTCGTACCGATCTGTTCGGCGTCTTCAGCCAGGGTTCCCGCCGAGGACAACACCGCGGCGGCGCGCAGCCGCTCCAGCTCGCGCTCGGCCGCGCGCAGCCGCTCGGTGACTGCACCGATTCGATCGGGCAGCTCCTCAGGCCGGGCCTTGAACTGCTCAGCGAGCTGCGCCACCAGCACGTGCTCACGGGCCAGAAAGCGGAACGCGTCTAGACCAACCAGCGCTTCCACCCGCCGTATCCCTGAGCCGATGGACGCCTCGGACAGCAGCTTGATCAGTCCGATGTCAGCCGAGTTGTGGACATGGGTTCCGCCGCAGAGCTCCTTGGAGTAGTCGCCGATAGTGACAACCCGTACCGCATCACCGTACTTCTCACCGAACATCGCGACCGCGCCCTCGCGGCGGGCGTCCTGCATCGACATCAGCTCGGCCGTGACCGGGAGCGAGCGCAGCAGCACTTCGTTGACCTCGTCCTCGACGTCGGCCAGCACGCTGGGCGGCACCGCACCGCGTGGCGAGGTGAAGTCGAAGCGCAGCCGACCCGGGGCGTTGAGTGAGCCGGCCTGCGCGGCACTGCTGCCCAGCGCCCGGCGGATTCCGGAGTGCACCAGGTGCGTCGCGGAATGCGCCCGGGCCACCGCGCGCCTACGGGTGATGTCGATCTGCGCGAAGACCGGGGCGTCGAGCTGAATTTCCCCGGAGACGACCGTTCCACGGTGCACCGACAAGCCGTCCACCGGGGACTGCACGTCGATCACCTCGACGGCGAACCCGTCGCCGGCCAGGGTGCCGGTGTCGGCCTGCTGACCACCGCCCTCGGCGTAGAACGGGGTGCGGTCGAGCACCACCTCCACCGCGCTACCCGCACCCGCAGCGGGGACCCCGGCGCCGTCGACGAGCAGACCGATCGCCCGGGCCTCGGCGGTGACATCGGTGTAGCCCAGGAACTCGGTGCGACCATGCGTATCGAGCATGGTGCGGTACTCGCTGAGGTCGCCGTGACCAGAGCGGCGGGCCGCCGCGTCGGCCTTTGCCCGGTCCCGCTGCTGCGCCATCAGCGCCCGGAAGCCCGCCTCATCAACGGAAAGGCCAACCTCGGCCGCCATCTCCAGGGTCAGGTCGATGGGGAACCCGTAGGTGTCGTGCAGCTGGAATACCTGGTCTCCGGACAGCTGCGGGCCACCGGCCTGGCGGGTTCGCGCCACCGCCAAGTCGAAGATCCGTGACCCGGCAGACAGGGTCGCTAAAAATGCCTCCTCCTCGGTGCGCGCGACCGCCTCGATCCGTTGGTAGTCCGTGTCGATCTCTGGATAGGACGGGCCCATCGTCTCGCGCACCACCGCGGTGATGTCACTGAGCACCGGTTCGGTCACACCAAGCAGGCGCGCGGATCGCACAGTGCGGCGCAGCAACCGACGAAGCACGTAGCCGCGTGCCTCATTGCCTGGGGTCACCCCGTCCCCGATGAGCATGACCCCGGTGCGGGCGTGGTCGGCGATCACCCGGAAGCGCACGTCGTCGGCCGGATCCGCGCCATAGCGCCGGCCGGAGAGCTGCTCGGCCCGGGTGATCACCGGTCGCAGCAGGTCGGTCTCGTACACGTTGGACACGCCTTGCAGTAGCAGTGCCACCCGCTCGATGCCCATCCCCGTGTCGATGTTCTTGGCGGGCAGCGGCCGCAGAATTGGGAAGTCACCCTTGCCCGGCCCCGTGGACTCGCCACGCTCGTCCTGCATGAAGACGAGGTTCCAAATCTCAAGAAAGCGATCCTCATCGACGATCGGCCCCCCGGGTCGACCGAAATTCGGGCCGCGATCAAAGTAGATCTCCGAGCTGGGTCCGCACGGTCCGGGCACCCCCATGGACCAGAAGTTGTCCGCCATGCCGCGGCGCTGGATGCGCTCGGCAGGTATCCCAGCAATCGTGCGCCACAGGTGCGCGGCTTCGTCGTCGTCGGTGTACACGGTGACCCAGATGCGGTCCGGGTCGAAGCCGTAGCCGCCGGAGTCGTGGGAGCCAGTCACCAGCTGCCAGGCGTGTTCGATGGCCCCCTGCTTGAAGTAGTCCCCGAAGGAGAAGTTGCCGGCCATCTGGAAGAAGGTGTTGTGTCGGGTGGTCTTTCCGACTTCATCGATGTCTGGGGTGCGCACACACTTCTGCACGGAAGTTGCCCGGCTGTAGGGCGGTGTCACCTGGCCAAGGAAGTATGGCTTGAAGGGCACCATACCGGCGTTGACGAACAGCAGATTTGGATCGTCAAGCAGCAGCGAGGCGCTGGGCACCACGGTGTGTCCGGAGCGTTGGAAATGGTCCAGGAACCGCTGGCGGATTTCGTGGGTCTGCACGGGTCTTCCTCAAGAAGCGGATGGGTGCGATCTATGGCGTTCTGCGGCAAAGACCCCAACAGGGCGAGCGGCCACGCGCTCCGTATGTACCGGTCGGCCCAGCCGAGGTCGATCCGCTGGGTCGACCCTACCGATCGACTGCCGCCACCGCGCGATCTCACCCGAGCCTTCGGTGTTCTGCCGACACCATGCGGCAAGGTCGTCCTGCCGTGCTGGCCGCCTGCAGCTCGCTAGCGCGCGTTGTGGGTATGCAGCCAGGCTCTCGCTGACCGTACCGGTTTCGACCTCCATCGACATCCCTATCGTCTCATTTCGAACAGCTGCCATGGTCCGCGGAAGCTATCGACTATGTCAGCCGGGCGAGCCGGGCGCGCTACCCAAGACCGGAACTCTAGCAAGACCTGGTCACGCAGAATCACGTCGTGCCATCCGACGCGTTGACATGCAGCCACGTTCGGTCGCTCATAATCCGGCCACGAGACTCGACCCCGTCATCTTCTGCGTCTGGCGAAGTGCCAGTTAAAGACCAATACTGTCCTCCTGTATTGCCAGAGCAGGCAGAGTAATCCGTGAGCCGAGCGCCTCAGGCGGCGTAACCCAACAGGAAGTAAGCAACCCTCATTATTCCATGGCTCGTTGAAGACAAGTGCCGCTTCTGGTGCGCTGCTCTGGGCCTAGGTGCGCGCGGCTGTCCACGCTCGGGGCGCTCGGGCGCCGGCCTGGCTGGGTGCGGCGTCGATACCGGTACGCTGGGCGACGGTGGCGTACAGTTCGGCTTCCCGCTGGGCCATCCCGGCCCGCACGTCGGCGCCGAAGGAACCCACTGCTGCGGCCAGTTCTCGCATCGCATCGCCGACGTTCTCGGCCACGCCTGCGGGAGTCATCCGGCGAGCGGCACTGCTGGCCTTGCGGCTGGCCGCGACCCCGGCAGCAATGCCCAGACCGAACCAGAGCATCCGCTTCACCGCTTATCCCCGTTCCGTCGTCGCCCGCGTGGCCGACGCCCGGATGCATCGTCCTTGCGTGTCTTGCGGCGGCGCCGCATCGCTTTGCTTACGCCATAGGATAGCGCCGCCACACGCACCAAGGGCCCGCCCAGGGTCGCGGTGAACAGGGCAGTCAGCGCCGACACGTTGCCGGTCACCACCTGGGCGTTCGCGGTGATCCCGTCCAGCCGCTCCAACTGGGCGTTGACCTGCGTGACGGTCGTGTTCGCGCCGCTAAATAACGGATCGGCCTCGTCGCTGACCTTGCGGATTGCCCGCGTCGCCTCATCCAGGGTGCGCCCCAGCTTGATCAGCGGCACGGCCAGCAGACCAACCAGCACGACAAACGCACCGGCGGCAATCAGCGCGGCGATCTGACCTGCCGACACATGCCCTCCTCGCCGATGGCAGCCAGCCGGTCGCGGTGTGCGCACCGCGCCGGTGATGGGCGGTTAGGTTACCGGGCCCGTTCACGCGCCGTTATCTCGGCCTGTCGTCATCCGGCTCGTGCAAGCTCTCCACATTGAGCAGCCGGCTCGACACCGTCTTCGTGAAGCGGGTTGTGCACCTGTGCGTACTGATCACCACCGGCAGGGTCCAGCCGCATCCGGGCGAAGGCCTTGATGGGCAACGTAGGTCCGAAGAGGACGGCGCGGTCGGCGGCGACGTCCTCGCGCAGTGCCGGGTCAGCGTCCAAGTCGGCGAGGAGCCTCTCCAGGACCGCCCTGACACGTCGCCATGCCGCCCGCGGGTCGACGCCACACCGTGTGACCAGGTGGGCGATCACCTCGCCGAGGTGGTTCGACAGCGCGGTGTACAGAGTCTTGGCCCGCATGACGTGGACGTCGTCGGTCACCGTGACCGTTCCCGGCCGAGTGTCAAGCCGCAGTCCCTGCCGACGCAGCCGTGGGAGGTAGATCCGTATCCCACCCCAGTCCCGCAACACCAACCGGGCAGGCACGGCGCCGACGAACGTGAAGGTGCAGTTCTGCAGGTGGGCCTCCACCGCGATGCCGTATTTGGTCATGAGGGTCACGGACATGGGGAGTAGCAGCATGGCGTACTCCTCGGCGAAGTGCAGCCCGGCCTTGCCAAGGTCTCCTTCACCGCACGCCGCCGCGTAGCGGGTGACGAGTTCCACCAACAGGCTGGAGTCGGTCACCGGCGAGCGGGCGGGCAGCGCACAGCTAGGAACGGGTAGCTCATCGGGACGAAGGTAGGCGCTGATGTTGCTGCGAACGAGTGCGGACAACGCACGGGAGTGCCGATCCGAATCCGGATTGTGGGCCAGCGGCCGGTAACTGGCCCCAGCGAGCTCGTCGAGGAGCACAATGCGGTCCGCCAGGGCGGGCTCACGGTCGATGATCTGCCGGAGCAGCCGGCTGTACACCGGCCCGTTGTTCGTCGTGTGCGCCGAGATGGATCGCCGGGTGGAGCCGATGAGGACGTCAAGGGCGGTCTTGACGCTCAGACGCTGGCCCGCCGGTGAGCGTTCGGTGAGCAAGGTCCGCACGCTTGATGTCGGCACACCAGCCAGCCGGGCAGCGGGCACGGGCACCACCGTGCGATCGGCGATCTCGTCTGCGAGCAGCGGGCGGACGATCTCCTCAAGCTGCCAGGCGTGCGTGGGCACGAACACGTAGCCGGCTGGGTCGAGCTGATCAACAAGGAAGTGCGCACGGACTGCGGTGTCGAGTTCCGGGTACTCGGCCCGCAGCAGCTGCCCGACATCACGGCCCTGCTCGTCGGTTGTGGACTCGACGCGCTCTCGCCGCACACCCACCAGGATCAGATCGGTGGACGTCTCGGACTCCAGGTCGTGGAGCAGCAGATCAGCTGGTTGCATCCCCAGCCGGCCGCGTCCGCACGGGTGCAGGTTGTGGCCGTCGGTGTTGAGGCGCTCAAAAAACACCATCACGTCCTCGGGTCCCTCGCGGGCAGCGAGACGCTGCGCAAGGTCGATGGTGTCCGACGCATCCAGCCGGACCGCAACGTGACGTAGGTCCAGCCGCTGCTTCTCGGATCGGGCGTAGGCCAGGGCGAGATTGGCCACGGTGTCCGCGAGCTCCGCGGCGAATGACCGCCATCCTGGCACCGGCCGGTACTCGGCTAGGAGGTCGACGAGGTCATGCGGTGACTCGATCACGGTCGCCTCGCCGACACGGAGGCAGAGCACGGGATCACCCGGTTTGACGTTGTCGAAGGCGTGCTCGGCGCGGATCGGGAAGGCCAGCACCGTCGTGCCGTCCAGCTTGTGGATTCGCCAGAGGCCTGGCTGAATTCCGCCCAGCAGCACTTGGAGCGCCGGCGGATCCGTGCGGTCCAGCGCGTAGGCATTGGTATCGAGACGGCGGCTGGCCGTCCGGATCGCGCCGACGTCCTCTCGCCACAGGGCCGCGAGCAGACGGTGTAAGACCGCGGTCCGCGCCTTCGGCAGTTGCTCGAGGAACGCTGCGGTGTATCGCGGTGCGTTCGCGCCCAGCGTCTCGTACATCCGCAGCTCCTCGATCGTGCGAAGCTGCGCCCGGGCTGGGTTGGTGTCCTGGAAGTGGTTCATCCGGCTGCCGCCAATGGGTTGGGCACAGCTACCCACTGGGGGACATGGGGATTGGCGGCCACTTGGACCCGCAGCATGGACTTCGACGGGAGCGTGGGGCCAAACAGGGCGGCCTCGTCACGGCTGGCCTGGCCCGCGATAGCGGGGTCCGCGGTGAGCGTTGCGTAAGCCGAGCGGCAGCACTGGGCAACCAGCCGCCACAGTCGTGCGGAATCGATCTCAGCTGCCCTGGCGAGGGCGGCGACAACCTGGCTGAGGTTGGTGTTGATCAGAGGGAAGAACAAGCTGGCACGGAGTTCGTCCTCGTCATCAGTAGGCAGTGCGCCAACCAAGGCCGGTGGGCACAGACCACTGCGGGTCAGTCGGGCGTTACTGACCCGGATGCTGCCAAAGTCGCGGTAGAGTAGGCGTATCGGCAGGCCGTTGCGCAATACCACGATGGTGTTCTGCCCATGCGCCTCCAGCGCAACCCCCCAGCGGGACAGCAAGGTGAACAGCGCGGGCAGTGTGCAGTCGCAGTAGCTGGCGAGGAAGCGCCCGGCGGTGTCGGAACGTGAGCACCGATGAGTGAATGCCAGCTGGTCCAGCACGTCGGCGAACAGCGGCCGTGTGCTGAGCGGCGAGCGGGCCGCTAGCGCGGTAACCGGAAGCGCGACCTCACCATCGCCGACGTGGCGCTCCGGGGACTCCCGAATGATCGCGGCGAGGCTGTCCGCGGCGTCGACCGGTTCACCCGGCGCTGGCCGGTAGCTCCCGCTGGCCAACTCGGCAAGGCTGACAAATCGCCCACCGAAGCCATGCTCCCGCCGGTAAATCTCGGTCAACAACGCCGACATGATCGGGCCATTGTGGGCCGTTGCCGGCGAGACGACGCGGGTTGCAGTGGTAAGCCGGATGTCGACGGCGGTCTTGATGTGGGCGGCTCGCCGGTCCGTCGCGGGAGCGAGCGTTCGCAGCGACAGCAGTGGCCGAGCGAGGATTCGCGCTCGTGGAATGGCAATGACACGACCGTCGGCGAGCGCGTCGGCGTAGCGGTCCCCCAGCGCGCGGCACAGCTGCCACGGGTGGACTGGCAGCAGCTCATAACCGGCTGGATCTCGCCGCATCTTGCGCAGGTGCGCGTCAGCGGTGTCAGAGGCCTCCCGGTGCCCATGGCGCAGCAGGGCGGTTATCCGTCGCCGCGCGGATGAGGGCTGCGTGAACGACGTTTGGGCGATGGCGACGATCCGGACTGCGACCTCATCGACCCACTCCGGAGCGTAGTCGAATAGCTCCTCCACGGTCATCCCGCCGCGGACCCGCGCACATGGGTGTAGCGGGTGCCCATCGACAACGGACTGCTCAAACACAGCTAGGGGGCTGAAGCCCAGATCGGTGGCGGCCCGCCGCGTCGCCCAGCGCAGCGCGTTATCCCCAGGGGTCCGGTCAATCGCCAGCCGTTCCCGCCGCCAGGACTCGCCGACTAGCGCGAGGGCGTGGTTGGCGACGCTGTCACCCAGCTCAGCAGACAGTCGGGTCCATCGGTCAGTGTCGGCACGTTTGGGTCGGGCCTCCATGGCCGCCGTAAGCAGCGCGACGGGGTGGTCGATTAGCCGTGGGCAAGCTCCGTGCAGGGTGACGGCCAGGCCAGCCGGGTGCTCAGCGAAGGCGTCTGTGATCGTGGCTGGGGCGGAAAGCCGTGTGCCGTCGGGCAGCAGGAGCATCGCGCGGTCAGCGCTTACTAACGGGACGAGGCCGTCGATCCGCTCCCGCGACAGCGCGACCCACAGCTTTCCCAGGGCCACCGCTCGGGCTTGTCGCAAGGCCACGCCGTACCCGGCGGCGAGCGCAGGGTACGCGCTTCGCAGCGCTGCGAGCGCGGCCTGCTCCGCCCTCGTATCGCAGCCCACATCAGCCCCCGCTTCCCCGCGTTCTGGGTACAGAGTGCAGTAGTAAGCGACCGATTACCGCAGTCTGTACCCAGAAGGTGGATCAGTGGCCGCGGATGATGCGGCGAAGCTTGGGCAGCCGGTCGGCGAGCGCGCGTTCCGCGCCGTGGCCGCTGGGCTGGTAGTAATCGCGCCCAACCAGCCCATCCGGCGGGTACTGCTGGGCCAGCACGCCGTCGGGTGCGTCGTGCGGGTAGCGGTAGCCCTGCGCATGGCCAAGCCGGGCGGAGCCTGCGTAGTGCCCGTCGCGAAGGTGGGCCGGGACTCCTCCGGTGGCGCCAGCACGGACGTCGGCCAGCGCTGCGTCAATCGCGGTGATCACCGCATTGGATTTGGGGGCGGTAGCCAGGTGCACGGTGGCTTGGGCCAGCGCGAGCCTGCCCTCGGGCATCCCGATGAACTGCACGGCATAGGCGGCGGCCACCGCGGTCTGCAGCGCCGTCGGGTCGGCCATCCCAATGTCCTCGCTGGCATGCACCACCAGCCGCCGGGCAATGAACCGGGGATCCTCCCCTGCCTCCACCATCCGCGCCAGGTAGTGCAGCGCCGCGTCCACATCGGATCCGCGGATGGCTTTGATGAACGCGCTGATTACGTCGTAGTGCTGATCCCCGGCCCGGTCGTAGCGCACCGCAGCCTTGTCCACCACGGACTCGACGCACGCCAGATCCACCACGGTGCCGCCCATCGAAGTCACCGCCTCGGCAGCAGCCTCCAGTGCGGTCAGCGCCCGCCGGGCGTCCCCGGCGGCCAGCCGCACCAGATGCTCCTCGGCTGCGGGTTCCAGCGTGATCGACCCACCCAAGCCGCGCGGCTCCGTCAGCGCACGCCGGACCAGCGTCCGCACGTCGTCATCGGACAGCGGGTGCAGTTGCAGCACCAGCGAGCGGGACAGCAGCGGCGACACCATCGAGAAGAACGGGTTCTCGGTAGTCGCGGCGACCAGCAGGACGATCCGATCCTCGACGGCGCCCAGCAGCGCGTCCTGCTGGGTGCGGGAAAAACGGTGTACCTCGTCGATGAACAGCACGGTGGCGTCGCCGCCCTCGCGGCCTAAACGCCGACGCGCGCCGTCAATCACGGCACGGACCTCCTTGACCCCAGCCGACAGCGCCGACATCGCCTCGAAGCGCCGACCGGTGGCCCGCGAGACCAGCCGGGCCAGCGTGGTCTTTCCGGTCCCCGGGGGGCCGTACAGGATCACCGACGCTGCGGCGCCTCCCTCGATTAGCCGGCGTAGCGGGCTGCCCGGCGCCAGCAGATGGTCCTGCCCGACGACCTCCTCCAGCGTGGCCGGGCGCATCCGCACCGCCAGCGGGGCTGAGGCGGATAGTCGCTGCTCGGCGCGCTGCTCCGCCTGCGCAGCAAACAACCCCTCTTCGAACAGCGTCTCATCGAATGGGGCCTCGTTATCTGCCACACCGCGACGGTACCGCCGCGGGCCGACCGAACAGATCTCGCAGCACCAGCGCGGCGGCATGCGGTAGCAGGTCCCGGCCCCGTCGAACCAGCCACGGCACGCCGTGGCGGGCCAGCCAGGCAACGTGGTGGGCGGTAGTCAGCTGCCGGCCCCCGAGCAGGTCAGAGCGACCGGATAGGGCACCGCGACGCCGGCACCAGCGAGCAGGCCGGCGAAACCGGAGGCGAGCACCCGGTGCCCGCACTCGGAGGGGTGCAGACGGTCCACGCTCCACGCCGCGGTGTCGTAGGCGCCGGGCATCAGGTGCAGGTCGAGGCACAGCGCGCCGCGCCGGGCCACTACCTGATCGGTGGCATCGTTGAGCTGCCCAATCCGGTGGTACAGGGCGCGGCGCAGGGGTCCGGGCAACCGGAATACCCGGCCATGATCGTGGAAGCGGGTGGTCAGCACCACGGCACCACCGGCCTGCAGCGCGCTGACGGTGACATCAAGGTCGTCGCGCAGCGCGGCGGGGTCGAAGTCAGAACGCATCGTGTCGTTCATCCCGGCCAGGATCACCGCGACATCGGGTCGCGCCACCACCGCGCTGGGCAGCTGCCGGTGCCGTAGGTCAACCATCCGCGCACCGGTGAAGGAGAGGTTGACGTACCGGACGTCGCCTGGCGCACCGAGGGCCGCTGCCAGCAGTGGACCGAAACCGCGCCAGCCACCAGCGGGCAGCGGGTCCCCAGGTCCACCGCAGTGGAATCACCAAGCACGGCCAGGCTTGCGACGCGACGGCCAGAAGGAAGGACGGGAACGGCAGAGAGCGTTTCCACGGCCACCCGGCGATGATCACCCGGTGGGACTCACTAGCAGTGAGCAACTGATGACATGTCGAGGGCGGCTTCGCGAACGGTCCGTGTCGCAGGTGGCTGCCGGACCCGGGCTTAGGCAACGTCGAGGTCAGCCCTGGGTCAGCGGACGGCGGAGGTTGCGCTCATCACGGCGCGTGCGCTGCAGCAGTACGAGCACCCCCGCGACTGTGATGCCGACCAGATTCACCAGCAGCTGCAGGGTCGACTCCCCGGCCGTGCGCCAAGCGCCGGTAGTGGCGGCCACAACCGCGAACGCCGCCGCAGGCACCGTGGTGACCGAGATGAACACCCCGATCAGAGCGGCCGACTTCGCCGACGTGAGAGAAAGCATCCCGGCAGCGCCGGCAAGCAGCGCAAGAATCAAGGAGAAGGGCCCGACGTCGTAGATGAAATCGAGCTGATTGGCTGAACGGACGGCTCCCACGTCGATCAGCCCGGTCCATTCGCCGAGCAACGCGCCTCCTGCGGCAATGAGCATGGCCAGCGGAAAGCCCACTCCCAATGCCAGTGTTGCCCTGCAGACCAGATCCCCACGGCGTAACACCAGCCCGACCGCCATTGCCGCCAGTGGCGCAAACTCCGGGCCGACGACCATAGCGCCCACCACCGTTATCACGGAATCGTTGACCACTCCGACCACCGCGATGAGGCAGGCCAAGGTGAGAAAGGCGAGGAAGGTACCGGTCAGCCTGGAGTCGTCCCCGGTCCGCGCGATCAGCTCATCCCACACCACCGCGTCGGCGGGATCCCCCGGCGCGGCCACCGCAGCAGCGTCCGCCGCGTCGGAAAGCACAGTATCCAGCGGTTCAAGCGTGATCCCACCGACGTGGTCAACACCGAGCGCGCGCAGCGCGGCCAACACCCCGTCGGCGGCCTCCCGGACCACGTCAGCCTCGACCAGATCACCGGGCGGATCGACCACGGCGCCCCGCAGGACTGTGAGGTGGACCGCGCCGGGGTCGTTGCGCAGCTTGTCAAGCACCGCGCCCGTTGCCTCCGCCGGGCACGTAACGCGCAGATGCAGCACCCGTTATCCCTTCGCGGCAGGCTTTGCGTCCACCCCGGCCTCGATTCGCTGCTCACGAGTGATCGGCGCGGGTGCACCAGTGAGTGGGTCGAGCCCGCCGCCGGTCTTGGGGAAGGCGATGACGTCGCGCAGCGAGTCAGCACCAGCGAGCAGCATGCAGGTCCGATCCCAGCCGAAGGCAATGCCCCCGTGCGGCGGCGGCCCGTAGCGAAAGGCCTCAAGCAGGAACCCGAACTTCTCCTGCGCCTCGTCATCGGAGATCCCGAGCACGCCGAACACCCGCTGCTGCACGTCGGCCTGGTGGATACGGATCGAGCCTCCGCCGATCTCGTGGCCGTTGCAGACCAGGTCGTAAGCGTACGCCAACGCAGCGCCCGGATCCTGTTCGAACCGATCAACCCACTGCGGTGTGGGTGCAGTAAACGGGTGGTGCACCGCGGTCCAGCGACTGTGTCCCATTGCGACGTCCCCGCTGCCCTCGGCTGGTTCGAACAGCGGTGCGTCGACTACCCAGACGAACGACCAGGCCGACTCGTCGATTAGGCCACAGCGCCTGCTGATCTCCACCCGGGCGGCGCCCAGCAGAGCACGGGCATCACGTGGCTCGCCGGCGGCGAAAAACACACAGTCGCCGGGGTTGGCACCGACCGCCTTGGCCAGACCCTCCCGCTCGTGCTCGGCGAGGTTGCGTGCTACCGGGCCGGACAATTCACCGTCCGCGCCGATCAGCACATAGGCCAGGCCCTTGGCACCCCGCTGCTTGGCCCACTCCTGCCAGGCGTCCAACTGCCGGCGCGGCTGGCTGGCCCCACCGGGCATGACGACCGCCCCTACGTAGGGGGCCTGGAACACCCGGAACGGGGTGTCAACGAAGTAGCTGGTGAGCTCGGTGAGCTCGAGCCCGAAGCGCAGGTCCGGCTTATCGGTGCCATAATGCGCCATCGCGTCGGCGTAGCTCAGCCGTGGGATCGGCCGCTCGATCTGGTGCCCGACCAGCTCCGACCACAAAGCGACGATCACTTTCTCGCCGAGTTCGATCACGTCGTCCTGCTCGACGAAGCTCATCTCGATGTCGAGCTGGGTGAACTCGGGTTGCCGGTCGGCCCGGAAGTCCTCATCCCGGTAGCAGCGGGCGATCTGGTAGTACCGCTCGATGCCAGACACCATGAGCAGCTGCTTGAACAGCTGCGGGGACTGCGGCAGCGCATACCAGCAGCCGGGCTGCAGCCGCGCCGGAACCAGGAAGTCCCGGGCACCCTCCGGCGTGGAGCGGGTCAGGGTCGGCGTCTCCACCTCGACGAAGTCTTCCTCGTGCAGCACCGCGCGAGCGATCCGGTTCAGTTCACTGCGCAGCCGCATCGCGGCCGCTGGGCCGGGACGGCGCAGATCGAGGTAGCGGTGCCGCAGCCGGATGTCCTCACCCACTTCGAGGTGCTCATCAAGCTGGAACGGCAACGGTGCCGACTCGCTGAGCACGGTCATCTCCTCGGCGATGACCTCGATGCCGCCGGTGGGGATCTCCGGGTTCTCGTTCCCCTCGGGTCGAGCGGCGACGGTGCCAGTGATCCGGATGCAGTACTCAGCGCGCAACCGGTGCGCCCGCTGCGCCATCTCGCCCTCGCGGAAGACCACCTGCGTCACCCCGGAGGCATCCCGCAGGTCGATGAAGATCACACCCCCGTGATCGCGACGCCGGGCGACCCACCCGGTGAGGGTGACGGTGTGCCCGGCATGCTCGGTGCGCAACGTGCCGGCAGGATGGGTGCGCATCACGGGAACTGGCTCCTTGATCTGAACGGTTAACTCTGACTCTGCAGAGGCTAGCCGCGCTACCCGACGCGCAACGGATCAGCCGTGGTCGAAGCCGCCGCGCTGGACGTCCTGCACGAACGCCCGCCACGCGGGCCCGGAAATGCCAGGCGGGACCGGGCCGATCCTTCGAGTCCGGCAAGATGTGCCGCCGCGCGTTCGACGGGCCTCTCGCTGCTATCTAGGTAAAGAGGCAACGCATAAGTATCCTAATCTTTCATAGTCAGGTTAGTCAGGTTGCGTCCCCAAAGGTGGCGTACGAAACATCCCTTTGTGAGCGGCGTGATTTCGCGGAAGGCCGTCGCAGTATTGGGTGACTGGCACGATGGCCTCAATCAGTCTTCTCTGGCCAACCACCGCGCAGGCGAAAAGTTGATCGGCACCGGCAGCCAGTGCGGTCAAACCCGTGACGGTGACACCGTAGTACGCCGGTGCATCCGTAGAGTGCGCTTCACAAGGTGGATAGTAAGTGGGGATAGGTTACGATGGCCCAGTAATTCCCGATAAGCGTCACTTTGGAGTGCTTCCGATTTTATTGACACCGGTTTAGGCTGCCAGATCGGTTAGTTGTCTATATCCTAGCTCGTATTCGTGGGGTGTCAAGTAGTTGAGGGTGGAGTGTCGTCGTCGGCGGTTGTAGTAGCCTTCGAT
>JALZHU010000408.1 GCA_030860695.1 Actinomycetota bacterium | reverse complement strand
GCTCAAGGTCTCCAGGATTTCTCGCTGTTGATCGGACATCGCCAACGACGCTGCTGCTCGACTCATAGCTCACAGCATAACACAAATCTGTAAAATTACTCGTAAGACACTACACTAGACCGTGCAGCAGATCCGGAATCTCTTGATGGATCTCGGCGATCGCGCCGCCCAGTTTGCGGTTCCTGATCCGCGACCGGGCTGGGCAGTTCACCGCCTCGTTTGATGCGGTCCTGGCCGATGCCAGCATCGCCGCCGTGCAGATTCCGCCCCACAGTCCTCGCGCGAATGCCTACGCAAAACGGTTCGTACTCACCGTCTGGACGGAAGTAACCGACCGGATGCTGATCTTCGGCGAACGGCACCTGCGCACTGTCCTGACCGAGTACGCCCGGCACTACAACCGACGACGCCCGCACCGCGCGCTTCACCTTCAACCGCCCCGGCCTGACCACCCGATCGCCGACATCACAACGGACCGGATCAGGCGCCGATCCGTCCTCGGCGGCCTGATCCACGAATACGAACCAGCCGCCTAAAAGACCAGGTCAACCCTGGTGACCGAGTTCTGGCACCCCACACCCGGCGCTGGCGGGTCACGGTATTCCATCGATTGCTGGTTTTACCGGCCCAGCTCCTCGTCCGCATGTGATCAGCTGCAGACACAGGCGATGGTGCCAACCCCGATCGGGTACTACAGCGAATGCGATGCCGTTCTGAGATGACGTGCCGGTACGTAAGCCCCCGGGGTGTCAGTCTTGCCACCGCACCAGCAGCGCGCCGTCCGATTTTCGAGCCAGGGAGGTCACCGGTGGGCCGCTGATGTGGTGTGCGTTAGGCTGTCCGAATCATGTAGATCTGGATGAGCCGAGTGAGATGTCGAGTACTGATGATCGGTTGCGCCGGATTGAGTCGGTGACCGATGCGGCGCTGGCTCACCTCAACGTTGAAGACCTCTTGGTTGAGCTGCTGGAACGGGTGCAAGGGCTTCTTGAGGTGGACACGGCGGCTGTGCTGCTGCTGGATCCCTCTACTGAGCACCTTGTTGCTACCGCCGCGAGAGGCATCGAGACGGAGGTTCGTCAGGGAGTTCGGATTCCGGTGGGGAAGGGTTTTGCCGGCCGGATCGCAGCAGAGAAGAAACCGGTGATCCTTGAGCAGGTCGATCACACCAACGTGCTGAATCCGATCCTTCGGGAGCGGGGGATTCGCTCCTTACTCGGGGTGCCGCTGCTGCACAGCGGGAGCGTCATCGGTGTCTTGCACGTCGGCACACTCGTCCCTCGTCGGTTCACTGACGACGACATCCGACTGCTGCAGATCGTAGCTGACCGAGTCGCTTTTGCTACCGAATCCCGGCGTGCTGAGGTGGAGCGGACCGCGGCTAGGGTCCTGCAGCGCAGCCTGCTGCCCACGCGACTGCCGGTGGTGCCCGGTTTTTAGATGACCGCCCGCTACATTCCCGCTGAGCAGGGTGGGATCGGCGGGGACTGGTATGACGTGTTCCTCCTTCCCTCCGGCCGGTTGTGCGTGGTGATGGGAGATGTGGTTGGGCGCGGGTTGCGCGCTGCGGCCATGATGGGCCGACTGCGTAGCGCGCTGCGCGCCCACGCACTGCACGGGAGCGATCCGGCGGAGGTGCTCGACAGACTGGACCAACAGACGCTGCACTTCAATTATGGCGCGAGGGCCACTGTGCAGTTAGCGGTATTTGAGCCATCGTTTGAGCGGATGCAGCTGTCCTCGGCAGGTCATCCTCCCCCGGTGCTCGCCGTTCCTAATCAGCCTGCGGCTTTAGTTAATGTGCCCAGCGATCATCCGATGGGTGTATCCGGTGGGCTGCAGCGCCGGGTGACGACGGTCGACGTGCCGTCGGGTGCGATACTCTGCTTTTACACTGATGGTTTGGTTGAGCGCCGAGATAGCTCGCTAGATGTGGGCCTAAAGCGCCTGTGTGAGGCGATCACGGCTGGCCCAGTGGAGTCGGTCTGTACAACCGTCATGGGCCAGCTCGTTGGTGATGATCCACCCGGTGATGATGTTGCGGTGCTGGTCCTGCGCCGGAAGACAGCGGCGAGGTTGGTCCGTTAGACCTCGTGGTGCAGGCACAACCGCGGTCGTTGCAGCGAATTCGCTTTGAAATGTGCCGGTGGTTTTTGGCGGTTGATGCGCCGCCGCGTGTGGTCGCTAATCTGCTTGTCGCTGTCGGTGAGGCATGCACTAATGCTATTGAGCATGCCTACGGGCCCGAGGGTGGCATCGTGAAGGTGTATCTGGAGCTTCAGCCGCCGGATGTGGTCGCCACCGTCAGTGATACGGGCCTGTGGCGCCCGAAGCGTGGTAAGAATCGAGGATGGGGTACCCTTTTTATGCGCGAGTTGACCGATGACCTACGTATTGATCAGGGCCTAACGGGACCAAGGTAGTCATCCGTCGCCGCCTGACCGACACGGCACCTCGATGACCACCGCAGCGGTGCAGACCAGCGCCGAGAACGGGTCGATTCGCATCCGTCTCAGTGGTGAGGTCGGTCTCGCAAACGTCGCGACCGTCGAGGAGGAAATCATCAACTCGGTTCCTGATCAGGCCACAGCGGTGTCGGTCGACCTCACCGATCTCACCTACATGGACAGTGCCGGGGTAAGTATTCTGTTCAGTCTGGCGACTCAGCTCCAAAAGCTGCAGATCACGCTCGAACTCATCGTGCCGCTGGACTCACCCACCCGTCGACTAATCGAGCTATCAGGGTTTGAGTCGCTCGCTACGCTCCGTCCCGCAACCAACGAGATTTGACGACGGCTTGTAGTGTTCCGTAAGCTTGTGGACTTTCGACTCAATTCACCGAACCTTGGATTGTGTCGGCATTAGCGGTCCAGTTGAACGGTTCCAGTTGGCGATGTAGTTGTCGATCGTGGTGATGAGCTGTTTAACCGAGCTGAATGTTCCTCGGCGGATCGCTTGGCGGGTGATCAGTCCGAACCAGATCTCGATCTGGTTGATCCTGTGAGGCTCGAATAAAGGATTCTGGAGTGACCTGCAGGTTTGCGATGTCCGGTTTGATCATGCGACGAGGTGATACTCGCTGGTGAGCCCTGTACCGCTCCAAAACCTCATGAGTGCCCGTTGACCTGCTGCTTTTTCAGGAAGGTGCAGATCAGGCACGCTCGACGATCGTGTTTGTTCGCCTCCTCTATTTGATCATGGTGTGCGTGTTCCGATGGCTGGTGGTCCTGGCGCGCAGTGAGTCGGTGGTGGTTGCCGAGGTGCTGGTGTTGCGGCACGAGGTCGCGGTTTTGCGTCGCCAGGTTGGCCGGCCGCGGCTGTCGTGACCGCAGCGAGCGGTGCTGGCCGCCTGGGCCCGGCTGTTGCCCCGGCAGCTGCGCAACTACCGGCTGGTCGCGCCGGCCACGCTGCTGGCCTGGCACCGGCGTCTAGTCGCCCGCAGATGGCGCTACCCGAACCGGCCCGGTCGCCCGCCGGTGAACACTCAGATCCGCGAACTGATCTGCCGGTTGGCCCGAGAGAACCCGCGCTGGGGATATCGCCGGGTACACGGTGAGCTCGTCCGCCTGGGTTACCGGCTGGGCGAGTGGCATTGATGCCCCTATAGATGTCAAGCCGCTGACGGCTCGGCTTGGGGTGGGGAGGTGATGATCTGATAGATCGCCCGGGCGAGGTAGCGC
>JALZHU010000131.1 GCA_030860695.1 Actinomycetota bacterium | reverse complement strand
CGGCGGACCCGCCGCGCCGCCACGTCGAGGGGTACCCGCCAGTCCACCCCGACGACGTCGGCACCGGCTTCGGTCATCGCGCCGAGCAGGTGCCCGGTGCCCACCCCGAAGTGAATCCGTGGTAATCCGGCGCTGGCCAGGCCCGCCAGCACCCGTGCCGAGTGTGGCAGCACGAACTGCCGGTAGTCCCGTTCAGACAACGCGCCCGCCCAGGAATCGAACAGCTGAACCGCGTCCACCCCGGCAGCTGCCTGCACCCGAAGGAACGTCAGGGTGAGTTCGGCGAGCCGGTCCAGCAGCGCGTGCCAGACGTCGGGCTCGGAATGCATCAGCGCCTTGGTGTGCTCGTAGTGGCGGCTCGGCCCGCCCTCAACGAGATAAGAAGCAAGGGTGAACGGGGCGCCGGCGAAACCGATCAGCGGCGTCTGTCCCAGCTCGGCGACCAGCAGCTGCACCGCGGCGGCAACCGGCTCGACTGCGTCGGGTTCCAGCACTGGCAACGCCATGACATCGGAGGCGCTGCGCACCGGGCTGCCCACCACCGGACCGGTGCCTGGCACGATCTCAAGCCCGACACCAGCAGCGTGCAGCGGCACCATGATGTCGCTGAACAGGATTGCGGCGTCCACCCCGTGCCGGCGCACGGGTTGCAGCGTGATCTCACAGACCAGCTCGGGGGTCATGCAGGCTTGCAGCATTGGCTGATCGGCTCGCAGCTCACGGTACTCGGGCAGCGACCGCCCAGCCTGCCTCATGAACCACACCGGCAGATGATTCGGGCGCTCACCCCGGGCAGCGGCCAGCAATGCTGCGTCGGGGAGCAGCCGGCGGGCGGTGGCCGGTGCGGTGGTCTTGGTCATCTCAGCGACCATCGTCGCACGGGTTGGCCGCAGGTAGCGGACCCGGGTAGTGGACCCAGGTGCTCAGCGGCGTTTCGGCGAGACTGTCGGCGACGGTACTCCTACAGTTCCTGGTGTGCCCGATCTGGCGGACGCCCCGGAGATCTTCCGCAAGGCAGTGGCCTCGCTGAATGCAGTGCGGCCTCGCCCCGAGATGCGCTTCGAGCCGATCCCAGCCCCGCGCCGACTTGCGCCATGGGCCTACGCCTGGGGCCTTGAGCTTCCCGGAACCGACCACGCATCGGCGACCGGTCGGCTTGTCCTTCTGCACGATCCGCACGGTCAGGACGCCTGGGAAAGCACCCTGCGGCTGGTCGGCTTCGTCCGCGCCGAGCTGGACGTCGAGTTCGCTGGTGATCCGCTGCTCCACGCGGTGAGCTGGTCTTGGTTGGCCGACGCACTGAGCAGCTCCGGCGCCGGCTACACCGCCCTCGGGGGCACCGTCACCCAGACCTCGTCAGCCAGGTTCGGTGCTATCGCGGAACCCGAGCCGGCCAACGAAATCGAGCTCCGGGCGTCGTGGACCCCGGTTGGCGACAGTCTGGTGGAGCATGCCGAGGCTTTCTGTGAGCTGATGGCGGCAGCCGCCGGACTCCCCCCGGTCGGGGTTGTGGCCCTGAGCAAGCGGATCGACTGATCAGATCGCTGTGCCCGGCTCTCGTAACGACCTGCTGTTTTGCTGTTAACGGGATAGATCGTCCAGCATCGCACTGGCGTTAACTAGTCCTGTTCAGTCTCGCCTGATTGGGTGACCACCGATGGCGGCTTTGCGAGCAGATCGGCAAGAAGCTTTACGCAGGGCCCCCGTTACGCCGCTCGGGGGGCTAGTCTGCCCCGTACGACACCATCCTCGCTCGAGTGGCGGCGCGGTTGCTCGGACGGGGTCCCGGTGCGGTCGGGGGCACGACCGACTCCAGGGAGGTAGCGACGTGGCTGCTGTCGGATACGGCGCCATCGTGAGGTCCGCTCCATCCGGCGCCGTCCCGGCGTCATTGGTCCCGCATCCGCGGGAGGAACTGTTCACTGTGCTGGTGGTCGACGACCATCCGTTACTGCGTGAGGCCATCGCCTCACGGTTAGTGACAATGGGCGCCGTCACGGTACATGAAGCCGCATCGGTAGCCGAGGCGAGGACACGCGCCTTGGCCTCGGGACCGTGCGATCTAGCAATACTTGATTTGACCCTGCCCGACGGTAGTGGACTGGACCTGATCGGCGAACTGCGCGGTCAGGGCTGGCCCCGCATCGTCGTGCTGGCCTCATCCGACGATCCGCATGCCGTGCGCACGGCGTTCCAGTCTGGTGCGCAGGCTTACCTACTCAAGTCGGCCTCCCCCTCAGTAGTCACCGACGGCGTGCGCCGGGTACTTGAGGGCGGGGTATACGCGGACCCGACGGTGGCGCCGATCCTGGCGTCTGGCACGCGAGTAGCGGGCACCGACAACACCCCGCGCGAACTGTCTGCCAGGGAGGTGGAGGTACTCCAACTGGTCGCCGACGGCCAATCCAACAAGGAGATCGGTGAAGCGCTGAACCTGTCCGCGCTCACCGTCAAGAGCCACCTGTCTCGTATCGGCCGCAAGCTCGGCACCGGTGATCGAGCGCAGATGGTCGCCCTCGCGATGCGTGCGGGGGTCATCCGCTGACCGAAACCACTCCGGTTCCGTTGCTGGCGCCGGCCGCCGGAGTGCCACCGGTCATCGCCTCCGCGGGGGCCTTGGACGCCGCGGTCACGGTGCTCGGCAGCGGTACCGGCCCAGTAGCCGTCGATACCGAACGCGCCTCGGGCTATCGCTATTGGCAACGCGCCTATCTGGTGCAGCTCCGGCGAGAGGGCGCGGGTACGGTACTCATCGACCCCGTCAGTCTTGATGACCTGTCCGAGCTGGCGGAAGTGATCAACCCACTGGAATGGGTGCTGCACGCCGCTTCCCAAGACCTGCCATGCCTCGCCGAACTGGGACTACGGCCTGCTGCGGTATTCGATACCGAGCTGGCCGCCCGGCTAGCCGGACTTGAACGGGTTGGTCTGGCTGCTTTAGTCGAAGAACTACTGGGCTACCAGCTGCAGAAGGGACACGGCGCCGCTGACTGGTCCCGCCGGCCGCTGCCCGCGGAGTGGCTCACCTACGCCGCGCTCGATGTCGAACTGCTGCTGCCACTGCAGGCTGCGATCGCCGCCGAACTGAATGCCCAGGGCAAATCGGGCTGGGCTGCCGAGGAGTTCGAGGCAGTACGGACCGCAGGCCCTCCTCTCCCCCGGGCCGATCCGTGGCGGCGGACCTCGGGGATACATCGCATCCAAAAGCCCCTCGAACTGGCCGCAGTGCGCGAGCTGTGGCTGGCCCGAGACCAGCTAGCCCGGCAGCGTGACATCGTCCCGGGCCGGGTGCTACCCGATTCCGCGATCATCGACGCCGCGCTGGCCAACCCGCCGGACGAGGCCGCGTTGCTGTCGCGCCCGGTGTTCAGTGGCCGTTCGCAACGCCGGCACGCCAAGACCTGGCTGGCCGCGTTACAGACCGCAAGGGCCTTGCCGGCTAGTCAGCTACCACCGTTGCGTGTCCAAGGCGGCGGGCCACCCCCGGTGAACCGTTGGCCGGATAAGGATCCGGGCGCGGCGATCCGATTCACCGCGGCGCGTGCGGCACTGACCGAAATCGCCAAGCAGCACCAGCTACCGTTGCAGAACCTGCTGGCGCCGGACTTGGTCCGCCGGCTGTGCTGGGAGCCCCCTGAACCGCTTGATGCCAGTGCCGTGGAGCGGGAACTGGTCACCGGGGGAGCACGGCGGTGGCAGTGCGAACTGACCGTGCTCCCCCTCACCACGGCACTCACATCAACCTCGGAGTAGAGCCCTACGCGGCAGGTAGGTGCACGGTCACCACGAGCCCGCCGTTGGGAACCGGTTCGGCGTCCACCGTGCCACCGTGCGCGGTGACCACGGCGTGGACGATCGACAGGCCCAAACCTGCCCCATCGTGCGACGTCCGAGCCACTCCGCCGCGGTGGAAGGGCTCGAACAGCGCAGTCACCGCCTCGGGCGGGACCACCTCACCTGAACTGCTGACCCGCAGCGTCGCCTGCGATCCCGTCATACCCGTGCAGACTTCCACCCAGCCGCCGCCAACGTTATGTCGCACCGCGTTCTCCACCAGGTTGCCCACCACCCGCTCCAGCAGCGCGGGGTCACCTACCGTGAACGCCGGAATAATCCGCGTGGTCACCCGCAAGCCCCGGCTGTGGACCTCGGGCGCGACGATCCGCAGGGCGGCCTCTGCCAGGCAGGCGAGGTCGGCAGGCTCCCGGGCCCGGAGCGTGCCACCCTCGGTCCGGGCCAGCACCAGCAGCCCATCCACCAACTGCTGGGCGCGTAACGTCGCGTCCCGGATCACTGTGGCCATCCGGCGCAGCTCGGCTTCGTCGGCGGCGGGATCCGCCAGCGTGACATCCACCTCGGTACGCACGACTGCCAGCGGGGTCCGCAGCTCGTGGCTGGCGTTTGCAACGAATCGGCGTTGCGCTTGGAAGGCGGCTTGTAGCCGGTCGAGCATCGCGTCGAAGGTGTCGGCGAGTTCGGCCACCTCGTCGCGCGGCCCGGGCAGCCGCAGCCGTTCGTCCAATGACTCGGCGGACAGCCGGCGCGCGGTGGCGGTCACGTCGTGCAGCGGCCGCAGCACCTGGCCAGTGATCACCCAAGCCAGCAGCGCGGTGGCGGCCACCGCAAGGAGGAAGGCAACCGATCCAGCCTGCAGCACGCGCTGTCTGGCCGCCTCCTGCAGCGCCTCCCCAAGCTGGCGAGCGGCGACCGGCACACCGTCGACCATCACCGTGCTGCCCGGCGGCAAGTCCGGTACCGCCGCCACCACCCCACCGACCAGCAGCCAGCCCAGCCACAGCAACAGCGCGCTCACCGCTGCCGACAACCCGGTGGCGACCAGCGTGAGCCGGGCACGCAGCCCCGGCCCGCGGCGAGACCTCACCAACGGCTCAACCGGGCGCAAGGCCGGCGCTGGGCACTCGGTAACCGGACCCGACCACGGTCTCGATGATGCCCGGCTCACCAAGCTTCTTCCGCAAGGTCATCACGGTCACCCGCACCGTGGTGGTGAACGGATCGGCGTTCTCATCCCACACCCGCTCCAGCAGCTCCTCGCTGCTGACCACCCCGCCCCCGGCGGCGAGCAGCACCTCGAGCACCCCGAACTCCTTTCGAGTGAGATCGACCGGAGTGCCGGATCGGCTGACGGTACGCCGGGACGGATCAAGCACCACATCACCGGCGCTGAGCACCGGGGGCACCGCGGGGGTGGCGCGGCGACCCAGCGCGCGTAGCCGGGCCACCAGCTCAGGGAATGCGAACGGCTTGGACAAGTAGTCGTCGGCACCCAACGACAGCCCAGCCACCCGATCGGACACGGTTCCGCTGGCGGTGAGCATCAGCACTCGAGTCACCGCACCGGATCCGGTGATCTCGGCACACAGTCGATCACCCGACATGCCGGGCAGGTCCCGGTCAAGAACCACCACGTCGTACCGGGTCACGGCAGCCTTCTCGTGGCCGCTGTCGCCGTCGTAGGCGACGTCCACGGCCATGCCTTCACGACGCAGACCACGAGCGACCGCGTCGGCCAGCGGCTGCTCGTCCTCGACGATCAGAATGCGCACCCTCCAACGGTGCCACATCCGGTTTATCAAAGACGCAACGGCCGCAGCGACGGCTCCAGCGCCGCTATGGGGCGGAGCCCGAAGTGTCCACCGCGGCGGGCTCTCCGATCGATCCGATCAGCCCAGCCGCCCAGCCGGTCACCGCCCTGGCCACATCTTGTGCGGTCAGACCAAGATCTGCGAGCACTTCGTCGCGCGAGCCGTGCGCGAGGAACCGCTGCGGGATGCCGAGATCACGAAACGGCACGTCGAGCTTGGCATCGCGCAGAGCGGCCGCCAGTGACCAGCCAAAACCACCGTGCCGGCCACTATCTTCCACGCTGACGACCAGCCGGTGCCGCGCCGCCATCCGCACCAGTACCTCAGGCACCGGCAGCACCCAGCGGGGGTCGACAACGGTGACTCCGATGCCCTGGTCGGCAAGCCGTCCCGCAGCCGCCACTGCGAGCGCCGCGAACGCGCCAACACCCACCAGCAGCACGTCGTTGCCGTCTGCCGGACCGGGCCGGGCCAGTACGTCCACCCCCTCGACGCGCTCCAACGCTGGCACTGCCTCGATCACCGGGCCCTTGGGGAACCGCACCGCGGTCGGCCCGTCATCTACCGCGACGGCTTCGGCCAGCTCCTCGCGCAAGGTGCCGGCGTCACGGGGTGCAGCCACCCGGATCCCGGGCACGATCCCCAGTATTGACAGGTCCCACATGCCGTTGTGGCTGGCGCCGTCCTCACCGGTGATGCCGGCCCGGTCCAGGGTGATGGTGACGGCGGCGCCCAGTAGCGCCACATCCATCAGCACCTGATCGAAGGCACGGTTGAGAAATGTGGAATACAGTGACACCACCGGGTGCAACCCACCCAGAGCCAGCCCCGCCGCGGACGTGACCGCGTGCTGCTCAGCGATCCCGACGTCGAAGCAGCGGTCCGGAAAAAGCTTGGCGAAGGCGGCCAGGCCGGTCGGCCCGGGCATCGCCGCAGTGATCGCAACCAGGTCCTCACGCTCACCGGCCAACCTGATCAGCTCTTCGGTGAATACGCTGGTCCAGGAAATACCGGCAGGCGCGATGGGCGCACCGGTCTCCGGATTCATGACCTTCACCTGGTGCATCAGCTCGGCGGCGTCGTTCTCCGCTGGCGGGTAGCCGTTGCCCTTGCGGGTCACCGCGTGCACGATCACCGGCCCACCGAAGTCCTTGGCCCGGCGCAGGGCGGACTCCATGGCGCGCAGATCGTGCCCATCGACCGGCCCCAGATATTTCAGCCCGAGGTCCTCGAAGAGAATCTGCGGGGCCAGGGCGTCCTTCAGGCCCCGTTTGGCGGCGTGCAGGCCGGCATAGATCGCCCGACCCACCACCGGGGTGCGCTCCAGGGCCTGTTTGCCGGTCTGCAGTACCCATTCATAGCCCGGCTGGAGCCGCAGCGTGGCGAGGTGGTCGGCGAATCCCCCGATGGTCGGTGAGTAGGAGCGCCCGTTGTCGTTGACCACGATGATCACCGAGCGGTCCTTGCCGGCGGCGATGTTGTTCAACGCTTCCCAGCACATCCCACCGGTCAGCGCCCCGTCACCGACCACCACGACAACGTGCCGATGCGATCCGCAATGAACGAATGCTTTGGCCAGGCCGTCGGCGTAGGACAGCGCGGCCGAGGCGTGACTGGATTCCAGCCAGTCGTGCTCGCTTTCCGCGCGACAGGGGTAGCCGGACAAGCCACCTCGCTTGCGCAACCGGTCGAATCCCGCTGCCCGCCCAGTGATGATCTTGTGCACGTACGCCTGGTGACCGGTGTCGAACAGCACCGGGTCATGCGGGGAATCAAACACCCGATGCACCGCGAGAGTGAGCTCCACCGCGCCGAGGTTCGGACCGAGGTGCCCTCCGGTGCGGGACACCTTCTCGACCAGAAATCTGCGGATTTCGGCGGCCAACTGCGCCAGCGCAACCGCATCGAGGCGCTTGACGTCCTGGGGGCTGCGCACAGATTGCAGCAGTGTCACCGTACCTCCCACCTCGCTCGTCGGCATCTCAGTCTAGGCCGGGATTACTGCGTTCGGTCCCCCGAACGCACGGACGGGGTCGGGGTGACTTTGGTTGGGTTGCTGGCGGGATCGGGGTTCATGCCCCAGCGCACTGCACCCCGGGCGGGCTGATCGTGGGTAACCCGAGCGGAGGAACGCAGCTGCCACGGCACGCTGGTCACCATCACGCCCGGCTCGAACAGCAGGCGACCCTTGAGCCGAAGTGCGCTCTGATTGTGCAGGATCTGCTCCCACCAGTGGCCCACAACGTACTCCGGGATGAACACCGTGACCACGTTGCGGGGATTGTCCGAGCGCGCCCGTTTGACATAGTCGACCACCGGCTTGGTGATCTCCCGGTATGGCGACTCGATCACCTTGAGCGGGACGGGGAGCTCGCGCGCCTTCCACTGGGCGACCAGCTCTCGAGTGCTCGCGTCGTCGACATTGACGGTGACCGCCTCCAGCACGTCGGGACGGGTAGCGCGGGCGTAAGCCAGTGCTCGCAGGGTCGGCAGGTGCAGGGTGGACACCAGCACGATCGCGTGGTTACGCGAGGGCAGCACGGTGTCGGTTTCCCGGGGTATCAATTCGGCGGATACCCGGTCGTAGTGCCTCCGGATGGCCTGCATCAGCACGAAAATTATTGCCATGGCCGCGATCGCGATCCACGCACCCTGAGTGAACTTGGTGATCAGCACCACTATGAGCACGGCGGCGGTCATGGCGAAACCGAACGCGTTGATTGCCTGTGAGCGCCGCATCCGCCTGCGCTGCCCCGGCTCGGTCTCGGTGGCGAGCAGCCGGTTCCAGTGCCGGATCATCCCGCTCTGGCTGAGCACGAACGACACGAAGACCCCGACGATGTAAAGCTGGATCAGCCGGGTGACTTCGGCCTGGAAACCGACCACGAGCACGATAGCCGTGAGGGACAGGAAGATGATGCCGTTTGAGAACGCGAGCCGGTCGCCGCGGGTGTGCAGCTGGCGAGGCAGGTAGCGGTCCTGCGCCAGGATCGAGGCGAGCACCGGGAAGCCGTTGAACGCGGTGTTCGCAGCCAGCACCAGGATCAAACCGGTGACCACGAGCAGGAAGTAGAAGCCCACCGGGAAGCCGACGAAGACCGCGTCGGCCAGCTGCCCCACGAGCGTCTTCTGCTTGTAGCCCTCGGGAGCGCCGACCAGCTGCGCCTCGGGGTCCTCGGCGACCTTGGCGCCGGTGATGGCGGCGAGGGTCAGCAGCCCCATGAACATGGTGACTGCGAGCGTGCCCATCAGCAGCAGCGTGGTGGCCGCGTTGCGGCCCTTCGGCTTGCGAAACGCCGGCACGCCGTTTGCGATCGCCTCAACCCCGGTCAGGGCGGCCGAACCGGACGAGAAGGCACGAAGCACTAAAAATGCTAAGCCGAAGCCAGCGAGGTGCTGGCCCTCCTCGACCAGTGTGAACCCGGCGCTCTCCGCGCGCAGGTCCTCGCCGAGCAGGAAGGTCCGCACCAACCCGACCATGATCATGGTCAGCATCCCAGCGACGAATGCATAAGTGGGAATCGCGAAAAGCGTCCCGGACTCGCGGACACCCCGCAGATTCATCGCCGTGAGGATCACGATAGCGGCGACGGCGAATGACACCTTGTGGGTCGCCACGAACGGCACCGCCGAGCCGATGTTCGCCGCCGCGGACGAGATGGACACCGCGACCGTGAGGATATAGTCGACGAGCAGCGCGCTGGCCACCACGAGGCCCCAGTTCCGGCCATGGTTCGTGGTAGCGACCTCGTAGTCGCCACCACCGGACGGGTAGGCTTGCACGTTCTGCCGGTAAGAGGCGACCACCGCGAGCATCACCATAGCGACCACGAGCCCGATCCACGGGCTGAACGCGTAGGCGGAAATGCCCGCCACGGACAGCACGACAAGGATCTCCTCGGGGGCGTAGGCCACGGAAGACATCGGGTCCGAGGCGAAGACTGGTAGCGCGATGCGCTTGGGTAGCAAAGTGCGGTTTAGCCGTTCACTGCGGAACGGCCTGCCGACAAGGATCCGTTTGACCGCAGTAGCGAGCTTCGGCACGCCAAGAGCGTACGGCCGTGCGACGGCCCAGCGCGGCGTGGCGGCGCCTGCGGCGATACGGTTTCCTTGGGTAACAGTCGACCCGGGAGTGGCCGCGTGCACATCGTGATCATGGGTTGTGGCCGGGTGGGTGCCGGACTGGCCCTGGCGTTAGAACGCCTTGGCCACGATGTGGCGGTGATCGATCAGAATCCGCAAGCCTTCCGCCGGCTCGGTGCCGACTTCCACGGCCAGCAGGTTCGCGGCAACGGCTTCGACCGCCAGGTGCTCATCGAGGCGGGGATCGAGCGATCAGGGGCATTTGCCGCGGTGTCCAGCGGCGACAACTCCAACATCATCTCCGCCCGGGTGGCTCGGGAGACCTTCGGGGTGGCGCACGTCGTCGCCAGGATCTATGACTTCAAACGGGCCGCGGTCTATGAGCGACTCGGCATCCCCACCGTGGCCACCGTTCCCTGGACCACTGACCGCTTCCTACGGATGCTGCTGCCAAACGGCGTGGCTACCGCGTGGCGTGACCCGTCGGGCACGATGGCGGTGCTGCAGCTGCCGCTGCATGCGGAGTGGGCCGGGCGCACCGTAGGGGAACTGGAGGACCACACCGGCGCAAGGATCGCCTTCATCGTCCGATTCGGGACCGGAGTGCTGCCAAACCACAACACCGTGGTGCAGGCCGACGACCAGGTATATGCCGCCGCGATCTCCGGCACCGTCACCGACGTCACCACCGCGGCGTCCACCGCGCCCCCCACCGACTAGCTGAATAAGTGAGTCCCTCCGCAAACCGACCTGGGAGCCGTCATGCGCGTGACCATCGCTGGAGCGGGCGCGGTGGGCCGTTCCATCGCGGCCGAACTGCTCGAGTTCGGTCACCAGGTGATGCTTATCGAGCGAAATCCCGATCAGCTTCGCCCACACGAGGTCGAGGCGGCCGAATGGGTCCTCGCCGACGCCTGCGAGCTAGCCTCGCTGGAAGAGGCCGGGCTGGAGCGCTCCGATGTCGTGATTGCGGCGACCGGCGACGACAAGGTCAATCTGGTCGTCTCCCTGCTGGCCAAGACCGAGTTCGCGGTGCGTCGGGTGGTGGCCCGGGTCAACGAACCGCGCAATGAGTGGCTATTCACCGAGGCGTGGGGGGTGGACGTCGCGGTGTCAACCCCGCGGATGCTCGCCGCGATGGTCGAGGAAGCGGTGAGTGTGGGCGACCTGGTGCGGCTGATGACCCTGCGGCAAGGGCAGGCGAACCTGGTCGAAGTCACGCTGCCCGCGGATACCCCGCTGGCCGGATCCCCAGTACGGCAGCTGCAGTTGCCCGCTGACGCCGCGCTGGTCACCATCCTGCGCGGCGGCCGAGTGATCGTGCCGCAGGGCGACGATCCCCTTGAGGGTGGCGACGAGCTGCTCTTTGTCGCCGCTGCGGAGGTGGAACCCCAGGTGCGCGCCGCGCTGAACCGTCGATGGAGTTAGCTGGGGACCTGGTTTGCTAGGCGCACGGCGCGACGGATCGCCCAGATGGTGACCAGCGCGGCTACGACGGTCAGCGGCAGACCCATCGCCAGCCGGGCCACCCCGAGCCAATCGGCCTGCCGCAGGTCGTACAAGTAGTGCTGCACCCCGAAGCGGGCCAGCAAAAACACCGCCCAGACCAGGGTCGCCACGTCGAAGCCGAACCGGGCGCGACGGTCGGCGCGCCAGCCGGACCCAGAACCGTTGAGCACCGACCACAGCACGCCGACCAGTGGACGGCGCACTGCCACCGACAACATCAGAATCAGCCCGGCGACCAGGCTGTACCAGATGCCGTACAGGAAGAAGCCCCGTGCTTCCCCGGTGCGATATGCGATGAAGGCGCAGACGGCCACCATGAGGATCCCGGGCACGACTGGCTGCAGGGCTTCCCGGCGAAGCAGCCGCCACACCCCCACTGCAACTGCGACGCCCAACGATGCCCAAATCGCCGGTTGCAGCCCCGCCAGCGGATTCACCACGACGAAGGCAACCACCGGGACCACGGAGGCCACCAGACCCCCGACACCACCCAGCTGTTCCAGCAGGGTGGGGGTGCGCTGATCGGAGTGCGTCGGGGCGCCAGTTGTCGGGTGCTCCGGACAGCGCCCAGCTATGGATTCAGTCATGAACTCCGCTGCAGCTCGTAGTAGGGGTTGTAGAGTACCTTCCGGCCATCCCGGACGGCGATCCGGCCGGACGCCTTCACGAAGCGACCAGGTTCGATGCCGGGGATTTGCCGCCGCCCCAGCCATATCAGGGTGATGCCCTCAGAGCCATCGAACAGCTCAGCCTCCAGGGTGGCCACCGCCGCCCGAGGGCAGTGCTCCACGCTGCGCAACCTCCCCAGGACAGTGACGGCCTGGCCAGAGCTGCATTCACTGGCCCGCCGCGCGCCGGACTGCTCGGCACGGCGGGACAGATCCTCGGCGTCCAGTTCGGAAACATCGCTGGTTAGCTGGCGAAACAGGCGCCGCCAATAGCCGGAAGCCGCATCGCTCATGTCGATCTCCGGACTGCGATCGCGGGTACCCCGACGGACCCGCCCCTGCTCCTAGAGTAACTACGAGAACCGGTCTATGGATGATTGTGTACCTTCTCACCGGCTCGCATGCGGTCTTATGGATGCTGTGCACCTCTTTAGCCGACGATGTCGGCGGTGGCGTGCTTGAGCTGTTCAGCCAGTGGCTCGGGAAGATGCAGTGGCAATAGGGTGCGTACTGGCAGCGGTTCTGGACCGCGCACCACCACCGTCTGCCGGACGACGTCGCGCAGCAGTGCAGTCCGAGCCTCGGCGTGCTCCGCAGGCCCGGCCGCGACGCCGCGCAGCATCCACCGGGGCCCATCCACTGCCAAGAACCGCAGCACTCCTTGCGCGGTTACCGCCTCGATCTCCTCACCCCACTCACCAGCTGCACGCACGACCCGCCCACCATCAGCTTGCAGCCGAGTTATCAGTTCCGCGGCGACTTCGCGCCACAACCCGCCGCTGCGCGGGGCCGCGAAGGCGGTAACCGTGAACTGACCGAGACCGGTCATCAGGTGCACGGCCCGCACCGGACCGGACCGGTCCACCTCGACCTGGAGTTGTACGCCCTCGGGTACCGGCAGCCGCAGCGAGCCGAGATCCAGCCTGATCCGCCCGTCGTCGGGCGCCTCGGTGACATCGTAGGGTCCGAACGCCCGGTCGCCAGCGGTAACGTTTTCAGGAACATCATCTTTTGGAAAGTTGTCGCGGACACTTTCGGGGGTGCCTTCGGGCATCTCGGTGTCCTGGCCGCGACGCTGCGGCTGTGCCCTGACTTGGGCCCTGGAGCGACGTCCGAACACTGCTCAGTACTCTCCTTTTGGCCCCGACTATGTGGCCCCGACCTACTTACTTGGTCCCAGTTGAGCCGTAACCGCCCGTCCCCCGGCGCGAGCCTGGTAGCACGGTCACCTCACGAAATGCGACACACTCCACTCGCTGCACGACAAGCTGCGCGATGCGGTCCATCCGGTGCAGTACCACAGGCTCGCACAGATCATGGTTGACCAGGCAGACCCTCAGCTCGCCGCGGTAGCCGGCGTCGATCGTGCCCGGTGCATTAACCATCCCCAGTCCCGCCTGCGCTGCTAGCCCGGAACGAGGATGTATGAATGCCGCATAGCCGGTGGGCAATGCGATCGCGATGCCAGTCCCCACCACAGCCCGCGCGCCCGGCAGCAGCACCAGGTCCCGTGTGGTGACCAGATCGGCTCCGGCGTCGCCAGCGTGGCAGTAGCGGGGCACCGGCACCTCCGGGTCCAGCCGGATCAGCAGGACCTCGAGTGGGAACATCTCGCCCGGGCACACGGCCGGCAAGACTACCCTCAATCTAGTGTCCGATCGTCCCGCCCCCGACCGGCAGCCGCCCGCCATCGAACCCGCTGTCGAATCAGCCTTCGATGAACGGCTCACCGTGCCGTTGTGGTGGTGGCCGCTGGGTTTCGGGGTTGCCGCGTTGTTAGCGGCTGAGGTGCATATGGGATATCCGGGAGTGCGCGCCTGGTTGCCGTACCTGCTGACGGTACCGCTGGCCAGCGTGGTGCTGGTGTGGATGGGCCGGCACCGGGTTCAGCTGCGGGACGGCGAACTGCGGGTGGGCCCGGCGCACATTCCAGTCCGCCACCTAGGACAGGTCCAGGTGATCTACCCGGACGCCAAGCGACTCGCGCTTGGTCCGGAGCTGGACCCAGCGGCGTTCGTGCTGCACAGCGCATGGGTCGGCCCCATGTTGCGGATCACAATCACCGATCCACAGGATCCCACGCCGTACTGGATATTTAGCGTCCGTCGGGCCGAAGAACTCGCCGCGTTGCTGCGGGGCAATACCGATGAGGTACCGAACGACAGCTCCGGGCCGCGCTATCCCAGCCGATAGACAGCAGCCGATACCGGCCTTGGTGTCTCAGAGCCTGTTCCTAAACTCTTTTGGCGAGTCGTTGGCTGGTGATGCGGATCATGCTCCAGCGGACCATGGCTTCATGGTGGGCGGGAAGACGTTCGTAGTCACGGACGCAGCGGCGGTGTCGGG
>JALZHU010000130.1 GCA_030860695.1 Actinomycetota bacterium | reverse complement strand
GGGTTCCGGTGGAAGTTCTTCTTCCCAGATCTTGGTGTCTTCCCAGCCGTCGTCAGGGGGATCATGAGCGGGTATGGGGGGCCGGTCGCGGGGGATGGGATCAGGCAGCAGTTCGATGATGGCCGGTGGTCGCCGCTGGTAGGTGTGGCCCAATCGGCTAATCCACACGGCCTCAGACGTAGATACCATCACCACCCCCGAGCAGGTTCCCGCGCTGGCTGCTGTGATCCGCGAGGGCGAGCTGGCCCCCCGAGCAGCGGGAACATATGGTTACCTGCTGCACAGCGTCGGCACGGCGGCCACGCTGGCACCGCGAGCCCAGCAGCTCTACCCGAACCACGACACCACCGTGCTGGGCTATCTGGGAGGGACGCGTGGGCGCCGGTCGAGTGCGCTTATGCGGAGCTGGCCGCGACGGTCCGCCCCAGCGGCGAGAAACATGCGGCGTAGCCTGTCCGGGTACCCCTTCGCCGAGGTACACCGCCCCGGGGCGACGGTCCCGGGGCATCGGCGAGGTGCCTACCTCGGCGAGGAGGAGTGCTTGGTGGATCTTGAGGAAGCGTGGACGATCGGTGCGCGCGCTCGGATGATCCGCCGTCGTCGCGGGTTGAGCCTGGAAGTGGTGGCCGGACTCGCCGGCATCACCGCGCAGTACCTGTCGATGCTGGAGCGTGGCCTGCGCGGGTTCAACCGGCGCGGCCTGATCGAAGACCTCGCCGAGGCGCTGGGCTGCTCAGTGGCCGACCTGACCGGGCAGCCGTACCCGGCACCGGACCGGGCGACCATTGAGGGGCGAGCGGCGTTGCCCGGCATCAGCCTGGCGCTCAACGACTTCGGACCCGACGACGTTCCGGACATCACGCCGCGACCGCTCGATGAGCTGGTGGCCTGGGCCGACAGCGCAAACGAGCATCGTGACCAGGGCCGGTGGGCACTGGCCGGGCGTGATCTGGGCACGCTACTGACCGAGCTGCAGGCGCACGCGCTGACGGCCGGATCGGCCGACCGCGACCGCACGTTCACCGCACTCGTGCAGTCGTGCATTTTGGCAGGCGACGTTGCGAAAGCGCTAGCCGGGAATATCGACCTGGTGATCTCAGCGGCCAGACGCGGATACGACATGGCCTGTCGCCATGGCGATCCCGGACTGATTGGCTTCGCCCAGTGGCGGTGGTCGCTGCCCCTGATTTGGTTGACCGCGCGTGGCCGCGCGTCGCGGTTGCTCACTGTTGGGATTGACGAGCTAGGGCGATCTGTTCACCTACGCAGTGAGACCACGCTGCCCGCCGAGATGCTCGGCATGATGCATCTGGCAGCAGCGCAGTGTGCGGCACGGAGCAAGCAGAGTGACGACGCGCGCATGCATCTGGCCGAGGCCGAGGGGATCGCCGCGCGGATCGGGGAGTGCAACGGGATGCGAATGCACTTCGGTCCTACCAATGTCACAGTGTGGCGGTTGGGGATTGGTGTTGAGATGGGTGAGGGCGGCCACGCCTACGAGGTGTCTACCCGGACACCGCCGGACATGGCTGTGCTAAATAGCAACGATAGGGCATCGGCGCTGCATTTCGATCTGGCTCGGGCGCTGGTGCAGGACGGACCCAACCGCGACGCGGAGGCGATCCGTCATCTGGACACCGCAGACCGCCTCGCGCCGACCCGAATCCGTAACGACCCCATCGCCCGTGACTTAGTCGTCACTCTGGACCGCCGCGCTCGGCGCCGGGTGTGGGAGCTGGACTCGCTGGGTAACCGCTTCGGCATCAGGAGCGCCAGGGCTTAAACGCTTAAACACTGTGTTGACGTCGGCGCCGGTCTAGACCGCAGTGTGTGTCGGGTGATCGACGTAACCGAGACCAGATTCGCAGCGCGAGCGCGGCCCGGTGGCAGTCGACGGCAACGGCTGGTGACCAGCTCACCAAGCACCTGGACGCGGTCGAGTGAAGTCCTCACCTGGCCACGCGATGAAGCGTCAGCCTCCGCTGGACACCGGTTCGAGCAGTGCTGCACGGTTGCCGGTGGCCCCGGATCCCGGCGCACAGGCCGCGGCGAGTGCGGGCATCGGGTGCCCGGGTGGCCCGGTCTTTTACGTCGGCCCGCGCGAAGACTGCAATGCCGGGCCCGTGGCGATGATCCCCGGCCGGCCGCCGGTTGAGCTAAATGGGGGATGGTGAGATGGACGGGCGAGCCGCCGGTGAGGTCAGCATCCAGGGCCGACCGGCGCTGCTTTTGAACGCCTCTCCGCGACTGTGGAGGAACTCGCCGCAGCGCGGCTGCTGTGGGGCGGTTATGTCCTTGGCTGACGAGTCGCCTGGGTTGAATGCTGAGCAGCTGCGGACCCGCCTGACCGCGCTGGCGAACAGGCACGCCCAGACCTGACGATGGAGAGCAAATGGGTGAGCCACCGATCACCGGCATCATCGACAGCGACGACCCGTGGATCGCGGGATACCTGCAACTGAGGCAGGCCGTACTGCTCGGCGAGCTGGAAACGCAGGATGAGATCGCCGCCTACGCGGTCGAGCTAAGACGTGGCCTTTCCGACTCCACTCCACCACCATCAATAGCGGCATTTATCGCTGCGGACATCAAGATAACGTTTCCGCTGCTGACGGATCAGCTATGGACGCCGTGACCCCGGTGAACCCGTCCGCCGTGGTGGCCGACCCCACCGACGACGAATGCCCCGGCTACGGAGCCACCGTCCAGGCATGGACGTGCACGACGTGCGGCCTGGACTGGGCAGGCACGGCGGTCCTGTCCATCATCGGCCTACTCCCGACGTGCGCGCGGAAGCCAATAGGTCGATGACCGGGGATCGGAGGGAATGGACACTCGGCCACCTGCCGGGGCCGCGCTCCCGAGCGACTCATGTTCCAGACGTTCCAGCCTTGCTACCGCTTGGGTCTTCCCGATCAGGCTGCTGACCTTCACCTTCGACGCACCCCAGGTACATCCAGCCTTTTCCTCCCCCTCGGCCGGTCGTGCGTCGCGAGTAGTCCACCCCGCCGGCCACACATGAAGAGCCAGCCACACATGAAGACCTGTCGCGCTCACGCTCTGTAGAATTCCGCGCTACCGAGCCGCGCCCTAACGAAGTCCGCTTCCCCACCGAACCGTGCTTCGCCGAAGCCCGCAAGCCCTTTAAACGTCCGGAGCGCGGTAGAGCGACATCACAAACATCGCCACCAGCAGCCCCACCGACAGCGGCCCGGCGGCGAGTTTCGGCCCGTCCAGCTTCCGATCATCTTGGAGGTCCGAATCAACATGGTATCCCCGCTTGGTCATAACACCCGACTACCCGGGATGGGACCTATCGAACTGTCAAGCCGTGAGGGACCAATCGCCGCCGGCGTTGAGGATGAGCTGGGCGAGTTTGCGCGGTGCACCATAGGGCATCGCGTGCGCCGCCGACACTTCGACGTAGGCACCCTGAGTGATCTTCCCTGCTAGTCGGCGGGCGAACAGCGCGGGCACCAGCGGGTCCTGGGAGCTGTGTACGACGAAGGTAGGGACGGTGAGCCGGCGGGCCTCGTCCTCGAGCGGGTAGTTACTGTAAGCAGGGCGCGGAGGGTGTGGGCTGCGTCCGGGGCCGGACAGATCCGGGGCGACCACCCGCCGGTTTCCCAGCTAGGCACACCTTGGATTGCCGGGCGGGTGCACGTAGTCCGGGAAGGAGGCGACGACTCGTGTCGAGGTGTTGTCCATGTCCGGCAGGTACCCCGGCAAGCTGCACATACGTGGCAACTGCCCGGGCGGGGTCAGCCGACGCCCCCGCCGGGTGACCCGCGCAGCCACGTGATCCCTGATGGAGCAGCTGCTCGCTGTCGCGGTCACTGAGGCAGCCACCCCGGCTGATCTCGCCGCCGCACGAGTCCAGATGGCGTTCTCGCTGGGATGGCACATCATCATCGCCTGTTTCGGAGTAGGCATGCCGGCTCTGACCGTGTTCGCGGAGTGGCGGGCATTGCGGACCGGCGATGCTGTGTACGAGTCACTGGCCCGGACGTGGGCCAGGGCCATGGGGGTTCTGTTTGCCGTCGGCGCAGTATCGGGCACCATCCTCAGCTTCGAAATGGGTCTTCTCTGGCCGGGGCTGATGGGTCCCTTCGGTGGCGTCATCGGCTTGCCCTTCGCAATGGAGGGCATCGCCTTCTTCATCGAGGCCATCTTCCTCGGTATCTACTTGTATGCGTGGGATCGGTTACCGCCTAAGACTCACCTGCTCACCGGAATACCGGTGGTCGTCGCCGGGGTTGCATCGGCGTTCTTCGTGGTCACCGCGAACGCCTGGATGAACCAACCCCGCGGTTTCGACCTGGTCAGCGGCGAGGTGGTGAACGTCCGGCCGTGGGAAGCGATGTTCAACCCCGCGACGCCGCCGCAGACCGTCCATATGATCATCGCGGCGTTCATGGTCGCCGGTTTCGGCATCGCCAGCGTCTACGCCGTTGGCCTGCTGCGGGGCCGCCGCGATCGGTATCACCGGCTGGGATTTCTCGTTCCGTTCACCGTCGCCGCAGCCCTCGCGCCGGTGCAGGTCGTCGTCGGTGACTGGGCAGCGCACTTCCTGGCCAAATACCAGCCGTTGAAGCTCGCGGCAATTGAGGCCTTATCCCAGACCCAGGCCGGTGCAGCGCTGTCGCTGGGCGGGATCTATCTCGACGGGAAGCTGCGGTACGCGATCGAGATCCCCAACGCCTTGTCCCTTTTGACCCACTTCGACCCCGACGCGGTGGTGTTGGGCCTCGACCAAGCACCACCTGCGCTGCAGCCCCCGGTCAACGTGGTTCATCTGAGCTTCCAGCTCATGGTGGCCATCGGATTAGGTTTGGTCGCCCTCGGCGGGTGGTTCGCGATCGGCTGGCTGCGGCGACGGGACCTGCCGCATTCGCGCTGGTTTCTCCGCTGCGCTGCTGTGTCGGGGCTGGCAGCAGTGCTGGCCATGGAAGCCGGCTGGGTCGTGACCGAGGTCGGCCGGCAACCGTGGGTGGTGTACGGCGTCTTGCTCACCAGGGACGCGGTCAACCCGCACCCGGGTCTCGCCGTAGGCCTCATCGCAGTCCTCGCGGTTTACACGGCGCTCACCGTGGCTACCGTCTACGTCTTGCGTCGGCTGGCGCGCCTGGGTCCGGTACAGGCGCGGGGAGTCGCTCCACAGGAATCCACCCGGCCCGACAGTCACCCGACGTTACGATGACCGCCGCCGATGCGTTCCTCGGCCTGCTCTGGATCGGGCTCACCCTGTACGCGCTGCTCGGCGGCGCGGACTTTGGTGCCGGCCTATGGGATTTGCTGGCCGGTGGCTCCCGCCGGGGACGCACGCAGCGCGAGCTGATCGAGCACTCGATCGGCCCAGTATGGGAGGCCAACCATGTATGGTTGATCTTTGTCATCACCTTGTTCTGGACAGGATTCCCGGACGCGTTCGCCCCGTTCGCCGCAACGCTGTACATCCCGCTCACACTTGCGGCATTGGGCATCATTGCCCGCGGTGCTGCCTTCGCCTTTCGCAAGGTCAGTGACCAGCTGTGGCAGCGTCGTCTCTTCGGTGCCGCTTTTGCATTCTCGTCGGTTATCACACCGTTCTTCCTCGGCACGGTCGCCGGCGCCGTCGCCACCCGCCGGGTACCGGCTGACATCGCCGATGGCGACATTGTGGCGAGCTGGTGGAACCCAACGTCGATCACTGCCGGACTGCTGGCCGTTGGCATGACCGCCTACCTGGCCGCGGTCTACCTCACCGCCGATGCCAGGCGGGCCGGCGACGAGCGGCTCGCGGACGCCTTCCGGCTCCGTGCCCTGCTGACCGGAGTGCTCGTCGGTACCCTGTCGCTCGTCGCTCTGCTGATCATCCGGCTGGATGCGGCCGACCTGTTCGCTGACCTCATGAACCGGGCGTGGCCGTTCGTTGTCGGTAGCATCCTCGCCGGGATCACGTCGCTCGCCCTGCTCGTCGCGCGCAGGTTCCTCCTCGTCCGGATCACCGCCGCACTCGCCGCTACCGCGGTGATCTGGGGTTGGGGAGTCGCCCAGTACCCGATGATGCTCCCTGGGCTCACCGTCGACGAGGCCGCCACAGACTCCGCCGTGCTGCGCGCCGGCCTGTGGGCACTCGGGATTGGTGGCCTGTTCCTGATCCCGTCCCTGCTGTACCTGTTCGCGATTTTCCAATCCAACCGATACGGCCCAGCCGACAGCGGCCATCGTCGATGACCGGCTGCGACAAGTTTGCTCGCGAGGGCGCTGGGTAACCGTTTCGTAGTGGGAGAACTCGGCTCACCGGAAGAACTCATCACCTCGTTTCTCCTGTGGCCCTGAGGAGGAGATTGCCATGTCGACGACAGAACAGCCTTCGCTCGGCAGGTCGGACGTTCGGAAGGGGTCCGCCTTGACGATGCAGCGCAGCCGTGGCGCGGTAAGCGGCACCCTGCTCATACTGCTCGGTATCTGGGGTGCCGTGATCCCGTTCATCGGGCCGTACTTCAACTACACGTTTGGGGTCACCGAACCCTGGTTCTTCACGTGGGACCGGCTGTGGTTGAACATCCTGCCTGGCGTCGCCGTTTTCCTCGGTGGGCTGATCCTCGGGCCGAGCGCAAACCGGGCCAGCGGCGGGCTGGGAGCGTGGCTCGCCCTGAGCGGCGGGATCTGGTTCACGATCGGACCAGTGATCAGCCAGTTGTGGCGCGCAGGTGGGCCCGGGGCACCGATCGGGGAGCCGTTCGGTGCGACCTGGTGGCAGGTGCTTGAGCAGCTCGGCTACTTCTACGGGCTTGGAGCGTTGGTCACGGCGCTGGCAGCGTTTGCGTTGGGTCGGCTGACCGTGCGCTCGGCTAAGGATTACTGAGCACGCGCAAACCCGGACACGGACACGTAAAGGGCCGGCAGGGACAACCGTGAGCGGCCCAGCGTAGCCCTCCAACGTGGCGGTAGCTTGGGCACACGGCCGCACGAGAGAACGCGGGGATATCCCAGGTGCCGATCCTGCTCTACCGCGTCTGGAAGCTGATCAACGCCCGGCTGCACGGCTGGCGGCTTCCGCTTGCCATCGCCGTCGTCGTGTTCGCGACCAGCTGGCTCGGGATGTGGTTGGTCGAGTCCGTCGACAACGAGATCACCCGACCGGAGAACTACTGGTGGTGGTTCCTCGTCACCGCGGCAACGGTCGGTTACGGCGACTTCGTCCCGACAACCACTTTCGGACGTGTCGTCGGCGCCTACGTCATCATCGGCGGCGTCGTCACCTTGACGGTCCTGTTCACTCGGTTGGCGTCCTACCTCCAAGCCGTGAGGGGAAAGCGCATGAAGGGTCTCGTCCAGCTCGACGTTCGGGGCCACACGGTCATCCTCGGCTACTTCGCGGGGCGCACCAAGCGCATGATCGGAGAGCTGAGCGTCGAGGGCGGTCGCCCGCTGGTGCTGTGTGCCTGGGACGAGGTCAGCGAGCACCCAATGCCCGAACGAGCGGAGGTCCAGTTTGTGCGGGGGGACCTGACCACGGTAGACGTGATGACCCGGGCCCGTGTGGCTGAAGCAAACACGGTGATCGTCGATGGCCGCGACGACAACGAGTCGCTGTCGATCGCCCTCGCGGTGGACCACGCCAATCCGGAGGTCCACATGGTGGTGGCGCTGCGTGACATGGATCGTCGCGAGCAGCTGCGTTACATCAATCCGAGGATCCAGTGCGTTCAGTGGTACATGCCAAACCTGGTGACCGAAGAAGCCCTCGACCCCGGGATCACGCAGGTGTATGCCGATCTCATGAGTAGCGGGGGACGTGGCAACACCTATTCGGTGCAGCTTCCGGAAAGCCTCTCGGGCAGCACGTTCGGCGAGTGCCAGGTGCACTTCGGCAGGCATCACGGGGCGACGCTGATCGCCGTCCGCAGTACTGACGGTGTCGTGGTGAATCCCAAGTGGGACTCCCCGCTCAAGGCCGGCGCGACCCTCTACTACCTCGCGGAGCAGCGGATCAGCGAATCCGATCTGGCCTACTCACGGCGATAGTGCCTACCTGGGCGAGGCGTTCGCTTCCCACGGTCGCGGCACCATGGCTACGGAGGCGACACAGACGCTGAGGCCCGCTCGGTTGTCCGGGCGGTCGAGGCCTCCAGAATCACCGAGAGCGCGAGCGCGCTGAAACCAATCAGATCAAAGACGAAGCGCGCCGCGTGCCCGTATTCCCACTGCTCCCGCCACCGCGTCCAATCCGCCGGCGGCGCATCAATTATCATCCTCTTCATCGCCACGTTCGCCGGCTCGACGAATGCAAAATAGACCCCGAGCCCCGCGGCCAGGGATACCGCTCCGATAAGCGTCAGCCAGACAGCGGGCCGTCGTCTGCGTACCAGAAACACGAGCACAGCGGCAGCCAGGATCGCGCCGATCTCGATGAAGGGGCCGGGGCCAGGTGGCCCGAAAGCCACATACAGCGTGCGATGGAGCGTCAGGTAAAGCGATGCGGGGTACTGGATCTTGGCCGGCAACTCCAGCAGATGGCAGAAGGTCGTCCCCACCAGGAGCGCGGCAAGAACGAGCGTGATGAAGCGCCAGCTTTTGATCAACACGAGGTCAGGCTACGGGAGCGTCGGGCACCTCCTGTAGGTCAATCTGTCCGGGTGCCTGCCATACCACTGCCTTCATCGTCACGTTCACTCCTTGTGCCTGGGTGCCCTGCTTGCGGTTACCCGGACGAGTCGCCGCGAAACAGCTGGCCCGAGAACGTTCCCCCTGACGCCGGATAGCGCACGCCGAACGCGGGTACCCGAGCTAGGTCTCCCAGAACTATGCGACTGACGAGGAGGGGCCGTGCTGGCCGAGATCCCCCGCGAGCTGGCCGTCCATCCCGGCCCGATCGCCTCGGTCTACCTGGAGGTAAGCCGCGACCGCGGCGGCGCACCACATGAGATGCGGCTGCGCTGGGAGGCGTTAGCTGCGGAGCTGCGCGAGCAGGGAGCAGACGAGAAGACCATCGATGCTGCTGGCGGTGCTGCGACAGCGACCCATCCCCAGTCCGGGGCCGCGGGACGGGCAGTTTTCGCCGCCGATGGCCGGGTGCTGCACGAGGCCGATCTGCCCGGACCGCCCCGGCGCGAGCTCGCCCGCTGGGCAACGCTGCCGCACTTGCTGCCGCTGCTGGCGCAGCTCCCCGAGTATGTGCCGCACGTGGTGGTGCGGCTAGGCCGCACGACGGCGACCATCATGGGTTTCGACCGCACCGGCCGCGAGGTGCTCGATGTGACCCGGCAAGGCGAAAGCCATCCGGCGCACAAGGCCGGCGCCGGCGGCGCGGCCCACTACAGCATGCAGCACCGGACCGAGGAAGTGTGGGCCCGTAATGCCCGCGGCTTTGCGGCTCACGTCGACCGTGCGGTCGCCACGCTGCGTGCCGGACTGGTGGTACTGACCGGCGACGTGCGGGCCTGCAGCCTGGTGCACGACGCGCTCGGCGAGCACAGCCGCGCGATCACCGAGCAGGTACCGGGCCCGAGTCCGGATGACCGCACCACCGACCACACCATTGACAACGAGGTACGCCGGTTGGCCACCGAGCGCGCCGCCGAGCGGACGCAGGATATCCTTGACCAGTTCGAGCAAGAGCGCGGGCGCGCCTCTGGCTTAGGCGTTGCTGGCCTTGGTCCAGTGATCCGCGCACTGCAGCTCAATCAGGTGAGCACGGTACTACTGCGGGATGACCCCTCCTCTGAGGCACGGGTTTGGATCGGTCCTGAGCCGTTGCAGCTGGCGCTCACCGAAGATGAGCTGCGCGGAATTGGCGCATCCGTGCTCGGCCAGGACCGCGCGGACGCGGCACTAGTGCGGGCGGTCGCCGGCAGCGGAGCCGATCTGATACTGCTGCCGCACCCGGCCGCCGGAATCAGTCCGGACCGCGTTGGCAGCACCGCAGGCGGGGAACCGCGCTCCAGTGGCCAGCCTGAGCTCGCCGACGGCATCGGCGCGCTGCTCCGGTTCAGCACTCAATGAGATGGAGGGATCCGATGCAACGAGGCAGTGACAAGCACGGCCCACGGAAGGACGACGCGCTGGCCCGCGACGTCGAAGGCATGCTCCGCGGTACGGGACCCACCCACGCCGAGGAATGGAAGGATCCAGAGCCGCCCGCCGACGACGATCCCGAGTTGAATACGCGCGCGTCCATCGTCAATCGCGGCGAGAGGCCCGGACCGGAATAATAGATAGCCTCACGTTGGCTTGAGCGGGTCATGGCCCAGCGACATGAGGCGGTGCCGCCACCCGGTCCGGCCCGCGACAGACTCCCGATCGCCCCGATGCTGGGCACGCACTAGTCGGATCACCCTGCGCATCACCTCAAGATCGTCGGAGTTGAGGTCGGTCCGGCGCTTGCCGAGAATGCGCAATACCTGCTGGTCAGTCGGCGTGCCCGCCTGGTCGGGAAGGCTTTCGGCGTCCGGGCCCGCCGAGCAGGTGCGAAGCCAGTCGGCTAGCTCCCGCGACGACATGTTCACCACCCGGTGAAACTCGGCCCACAGCTCATCGTCCTGCAATGCCGTTTCCGCCATCGTCAGCCTTCCCTCCCGACGCGGTATGCCGATACGGGATGCCCACATGACTGCGCCCACAAACCCGGGATAACGTGCGGGAACGGCTGGGGTTCTGGTTCTGGTGGTGGCGTGGGGACAGGGCCTGGGTCCGGGGGCACTGGCTGTGGGGGCACTGGCTGTGGGGGCACTGGCTGTGGGGGTAGCGGTCCAGGGCCTGGGTCCGGCGGGGGCTCTGGTTCTGGGGGGACAGTGCTCCGGTGACCCCGGTACGCCCATAGGAAGGACCGTGCGGTGACAATCCGGTCGGTAAGCACGGATTTACCTCCTCCATTGTTACCTAGCATCACTCTGGCTCGATGGGTGTTATGCGGGGACGGCAGCGGTGGGGCGATCCCAGGCACGGTGCCGGGCCAGCGCGGTCTGGAATTCATCGAGGAACTCCGGGGGAACCGTGCCGTCCGGTAGTGGCCACTGTGATAACTCCATGATCATTGTGTACCGCACCGTCGTCGTCGGCGATCTGAGCCGCCCCGTTGGCGGTTCGCTCGATTAGCTGCCGGCCAGCGCCGAGACCCCCCACCGGCTTGGCATGTTTGATCGCCTCGGCGACGAAGTGCACGGCATAACCGTCACTGGATAGCGCTGCCACGCTGGCTTTTCCGCCAGGGACGATAACCGCGTCGTACAGCACTGACGCCATGGTGTTGATCGCCCGATCCACCGCAACGTCCGCGCCGTCCTCACCGCGGACCGCGCCCGCGGCCGGGGCGAGAAGCTCGGACATCGCCCCCCACTCGCGCAGCTGCTGCGCTAGCGCAGTGGCGCTACCGTCCACCCCGTCTGCGACGAGGATCGCAACCTTGCGGGAGCGCACCGAATCAAACGTGGTATTGGCCTGGGACAGCGCGGGCGAGCTGCGTCCATGGTTAAGCGTACCCGGGTCGGTGGGTGCCTTGACCCCAACTCCCTCGGCCACGGCGACCGCCAACTCATGATCGATGTGGTTGAGCTGCTCAATCTGCCGCTCACGCACGTGCATGTGGTCACACTTATCCAGCTCGAACCGGTAGGCGGCCAGGATGTGCGCACGCTCCCACTCGGACATGCTGTTGTAGAACAGCGTCGCCTGGCTGTAGTGGTCCTGGAAGCTCTCGCTGCGCTTGCGGATCTTGTGACCGTCGACCTTCTCCTGGTAATGCCGGAAAATGTTCTCCTCGGCGATCGCCGGGCATCCACCCTGCAGGGAGTTCTTGTGGTAAGGGGCGCGCCCCTGATGGACCTGCATCTGCATGAACCCGTCGCGCTGGTTGTTGCTGACCTGAGCCAGCGCGCGGTTGACCGGGATGTGGTGAAAATTCGGCCCGCCCAGGCGAATCAGCTGGGTATCGAGATAAGAGAAGTTCCGCATCTGCAACAGCGGGTCGTTGGTGAAATCGATACCCGGCACCACGTTGGCGGTGTGGAAGGCAACCTGCTCGGTCTCGGCGAAGAAGTTGTCCGGGTTGCGGTTGAGCACCATCCGCCCGACCGGGCGGACCGGCACCTGCTCCTCAGGGATAATCTTGGTGGCGTCCAGCAGGTCGAAGTCGAACGCGAACTCGTCGGACTCCGGTACGAGCTGCACGCCCAGCTCATACTCCGGGTACTCGCCTTTGTCGATGGCCTCCCACAAGTCCCGGCGATTGAAATCGGGATCCTTGCCCTGGATCTTCTGGGCCTCGTCGCACTCCAACGAATGGATGCCGAGCAGCGGCTTCCAGTGGAATTTCACGAAGGTACCGCGACCCTCGGAGTTGACGAACCGGAAGGTGTGCACACCGAAGCCCTGCATCATCCGGAAGCTGCGCGGCAACGCCCGGTCCGACATCAGCCACATGACCATGTGCTGGGCCTCAGGCTGCAGCGACACGAAGTCCCAGAAGGTGTCGTGCGCGGATTGCGCCTGCGGGATCTCATTGTGCGGCTCAGGTTTCACCGCGTGCACGAAGTCGGGAACTTGATGCCGTCCTGGATGAAAAACACCGGCATGTTGTTACCGACTAGGTCGTAGTTTCCCTGCGCGGTGTAGAACTTGGTCGCAAATCCCCGCACATCGCGTACCGTGTCCGCAGACCCGCGGGATCCCGCGACGGTGGAAAACCGCACAAATACCGGGGTCTGCACCGACGGGTCGGTGAGGAATTGTGCGACAGTGTATTCGGCCAGCGACCCGTCGTAAGGCTGGAAATAGCCGTAGGCGCCGGCGCCGCGAGCATGCACGACCCGCTCGGGAATCCGCTCGTGATCGAAATGGGTGACTTTTTCCCGGGCGTGGAAATCCTCCAGCAGGGTCGGACCACGTTCCCCGACGGTCAGTGCGTCATCGGTGTGGTCCACCCGGACGCCCTGATTGGTGGTCAGGCTGGTGCCTGCGGGCTCGACGCGCAATGAGTCGAGCTGCCGTTGCTTGTCCTCGGCGCCATGCTGCGCCGCGGGATCCTGTGCTGGCTGGGACGAGGTGCCCATGGGTGCCTCCGCAATAGCGATACCACTCCTGCCAGGCGGGTACCCTGCGCATGTGGTGCCCAACCAGGCAGCCGACGATCAGCGGCGCCGATCGGTGCGGTCGCACACCATGCGGACGCACAACGCCACGCCAAGACTCACCGCAAGTACTCCCAGCACGACGGTCCAGACTGGGTTCGGCGCCCGGAAGAGCGACGTGATGAGCATGGCCGACTTCGCGGCGGTGGCTCTCAGGTTCACCCTTGACGCGTTGCGGCGGCACGGGAGACGGTTTCTGAGGTATGCCGGTCCAAACCTCCGCAACGCGCCGTTGATCTCATCTCAGTGATCCACAGTGGCCGCTACTCTGAGCGCTTCTGCCAGCTCGATTGCCTGCGACAGGGTCAGGATCACGATCGTGCGCGTGGTGGCATCCAGGGTAATCACGACGTGGCCAAGATCTGGCGGGTCGAGACTGGTCAGACGTCGCTGCGCAGCCTCGACGTCGAGATGATGTGCCGTATCTACGGTGCGCTGCCTGACGTCACCGAGGCGCTCATGGGGCTGGCCAAGGAGACCAAGGCGCGCGGCTGGTGGCACTCCTACGGCGATGCCATCCCGGAAGGCTTCAACGTCTACATCGGCCTGGAGGAGGCCGCATCCCGGTTCGCCTGGTACGAGTCAGAGTTGGTGCCCGGCCTGTTCCAGACCGAGGACTACGCCCGCACGGTGATCCGGGCCGGCAATCCTGGGGTGGACGATGCGGCGATCGAGCAGGGGGTCCAGGTCCGCATCGCCCGACAAACGCTGCTTACCCGGGTCACCGACCCCCCTGTCTTTGAGGTAGTGCTCAACGAAGCCGTCCTGCACCGCCCCATTGGGGGAGAAAAAGTGATGGCGCGCCAGTTGGAGCGGCTGGTAGAAGTCAGCGAGCTGCCCACCGTGTCGATCAAGGTGATGCCGTTCGCCGCCGGACTGCACCACGGCGTCTTGTCGGGGCCCTTCCAGATCCTGCGGTTCCCGCTCAACGGCAACGGCCAGGAGACCGAACCACCCACGGTCTACGTCGAGAGCTTCACCGGAGCGCTGTTCCTGGACAAGCCGCATGAGATCTACCGCTACGACACCGCGTTCACCAACATCTGGGAGTCGTCTCTAGACGAAAGGGCTTCCCAGGAGCTGATCACTTACATCGCAAGGGAGTTAAAGAAGTGAGCACAACCGAGCTGTCGAGCGTCACCTGGCGCAAGAGCAGCCGCAGCAACGCCAACTACAGCTGCGTGGAGGTCGCCGACCTCAACGGCGGTGCCCGCGCCGTCCGCGACTCCAAGAACCCCACCGGCCCCACCCTCCAGGTAACCCCCGCCACCTGGGCCGCCTTCACCACCTACGCAGCGGCCCGCTAGGCGACAACCCTCAGCTCAACCCCTTCCCGAGCCTCCGCAACCCCTCCTCGATCTCCCCCGGCG
>JALZHU010000407.1 GCA_030860695.1 Actinomycetota bacterium | reverse complement strand
CCTGACCCACCGCCAGCAAACACGTCACCTTCACACCAACCCGGCTCCGCTCACGCTCCGCCGGGTAATGAAGCACGCCGTCCCCGACATAATTTTCGGATCAGTTTGACTCTCTTCGGAGGCGGCGGTGGTGGTTGGCGCGGGCGATCGCGTGGCTGGACACCGGCGAGGTGAGCACCATGAAGACGATCCCGAGCACCGCGAAGGTGATGATCGCGGCGTTTTCGGTCGCGACCGAGGACGCGAGGACCGCGATTACGCCGGGCCCGGTGGCCAGACCCTGGGCATGTAGCTGGCTGTAGGTGTCGGGCAGCCGCAGGACGCCGTAGAGGCTGATCGTCAGGAGTGTCAGGACGATCAGCAGCAGGCCGATGCCGATGATGTCGAGCAGGACTGAGATCATCCGAACGGGCCTCCCGATGCCAGGTACCGCGCCGCCGCTACGGTGGCGACGAAGGACAGCAGGGCGAGCGCCACCGCAGCGTCCAGGTAGTAGCCCTCATTGCGAAGGTAGGACAGTAGGGCCAGCAGCGCGACGACGAGCACCGCCAGTAGATCGAGGGCGATGACACGCTGGAGCACGTCGCGGGCGCGAATCAGCGCCAGGCCGCCGGCCACGAGCAGCAGCGTCACCCAGATCAGAGCGGGGACGAGGACGATGGTGGGCACGGCGGTCAGGGGAAGACCCGGCGCTGGTGCCGCTCGTAGGAGTCGTGCTGGGCGGCGCGGACGGCGTCCGGGTCGGAGGCGTTGAGCACGTGCAGCAGTAAGCGGCCCTGATCCTCGTCGATCTCGACGACGATGGTGTTGGGTGTGATCCCGACGCGGATGCCCCAGGCTGCGGCCGACGAGGGTCCGCAGGGGGCGATGGGGACGGTGACCAACCCCGGCGCCGGGGGGCGCCGGCCCAGGCAGCCGTCGACGGTCTCCCAGGTGCCTCGCGCGAGGTCGACGAGCGTGCCGGCGACCAGGGCGGGTACGCCGGCGAGCCGGCGCAGCAGCGCAATCTCGGGCGGTGGGCCGAGTGGGTGGATCCGCCGGCCAGCGGCGACGAGCAGCGTCGACAGGGCGATCCCGGTGAGGACATCGCCGGGGTCCAGGCTGGTCAGCACCAAAAGGTAGACAGCGGTAAGCGCGGCGACACGAAGCAGCAGAGTGGTCATCCAAACCTCCTGGTCAGCAGAGCCTCCACGGCGCTGCCACTGAGCGCCAGCAGCGGCTCGGGCCACAGCCCCGTGGCGAGCACGAGCAGCGCCAGCGCCGCCGTCAGCGCCCGCAGTGACAGTGGGCTCACCGCACCGACCGTGGACGGGTCCGCACGCCAGAAGCGGTGCTGGTAGACCTGGAACAGGTAGACCAGCGAGAGCGCGCTGCCCACGACCAGCAGGACGATGAGGCTGGCGCTGCCGGCGGCGATACCGGTACGGAACATCTCCAGCTTGCCGATGAACCCCGCCGCCGGTGGCACCCCCGCCACGCTGAGTGCCCCCACCGCGAACGCGCCAGCGACCAACGCACCCCGGATGCCGGAGGCCAGGAACAGCAGCGTCTTATTCAGCGAGTTGACCACGCTGTAGAGCACCGCGGCCGCCAGCCCCACCGGCCCTCCGACCCCGACGGCGACCAGCACGTACCCGACCTGGCCGATCGCGGAGTAGGCGAGCATCTCAGCGGCGTCACCGCGGGCCACCGCCAGCACCCCGCCGTAGATGATCGAGGCGGCGCCGAGGACAACGAGCGCGGTGGCGCCCAGTCGCAGCTGGGCGGGGAACATCCCGGCGCCGAAGCGCAGCAGGCCGTAGGCGCCGATGTTCGCCACGGCGCCGCTGAGGATTGCAGCGACGGCGGGCCGGGCCCCGGCGTAGACCGTCGGCAGCCAGAAGTGGAACGGGAACAGCCCGAGCTTGACGCTAAACGCGATGAAAAAGCCGGTCGCGACGAGGAGCGCCGCGTTGGGGTCGACGACAACTATCCGCTCGGCCACGTCGTCCATCGCCAGAGTGCCGGTAACCCGGTAGGTGCCGGTGACGGAGAGCAGGAAGATGAACGAGCCCAGCAGGTTGACCGCGGTGAACACCAGCGCCGCCCGCAGCTGGCGCCGCTGCCCGCCGTAGGTGGTGAGCACGTATGAGGCGGTCATGGCCAGCTCGAAGAAGACGTAGAATTTGAACACGTCACCGGTGAGAAATAGGCCAGTCAGCCCGCCCGCGAGCAGGACCACAAGCCCCGGGAACGTCCGCTCCCGAATACCGGCGATCGCCTCGTTGGCGGCCGCGGCCAGCAGCACGAGAACCGATAGCAGCGCGAAGGCGACGCCCAGCGCGTCGGCCCTCAGCACGATGCCCACCCCGGCGGGCCAGCCGCCGGTGACAACCTGCTGGCTGCCGCCGGACAGCACGTCGACGGTGAGCACGGCCAGCACGGCCAGGCTCGCTGCGAGCGCCGCCACGGCGAGCCAGGCGACCACACGCCGCCGCCCGTCCAGCGCGACGAGCAGCACCCCCGATGCCCAGGGCAGGACCAAGGCCACCGACAGCATCAGGCGGCCTCGTCCTGGTCGGCCTGCCGCTCGCGCTCCAGGCCGGCCTCGTACGCCGCCTCACCCGCGGCCAGCTCGTCGCGCTCGGCGGTCCGGAAGACCACGACGACGCGGTGCACCAGGGCGAGCAACAGCGCCACCGTGGCCAGCCCGATGACCAGCGCCGTTAGCGCCAGCGCCTGGGGCAGCGGGTCGCTGACGGGCTGACCGGGCTGCACCGCGATGGGCGCCCGCCCGCGGGACAGGCTGGACCCGATGATCGTCACGACGGCGCACTGCGAGATCAGCATGATACCGGCGACGACCCGGATGAGATCGCCCTTGAGTAACAGGAACGCCCCGATACCGAACAAGGCGGCAGCAGCAAGAGCGAACGCGAGAATCAAGAGGCCTCCTCGTCGTCGGGATGGGTGAGCTGGTGCAGCAACGCCGTCAACACGCCAGCGACAAGGAGGAAGAGCCCAAAGTCGAAGATCAGCGGGGTGAACAACTCCAGCGTGCCGACCGTAACGACGTGCTCACTGGGCGCCGGACGGTGGCTGAACAGCGGATCACCGAGCACCAGGGGGAAGAAACCGCTCGCGAGCGCGAGCAGCAGCCCGCCAATGGCCAGCTTTGGGGCGTGGCGCAATTCCGGCAGGGCCGCCTCGGCGCCCGCGGCCCCCAGCGCAACATAGGCCAGCGCGATCGCCAGTGCGACGATCACTCCGGCCGCGAAGCCGTCGCCGACCTCGGCATAGCCCTTGACGATCAATGCGGCCGCGACGACGAGGCTCGGCCCCAGCAGCAGCCGGGCCACAACCCGCACGATCGCATCCGGGACCTGGTCCGGGGTACCCCGTCTCACCACAGCCTCCCACGCCGCAGCAGGGCCGCCACCCCGACCACCGCGACGAGCAGCACGGTGATCTCGCCGAGTGTGTCCAGGCCACGAAAGTCAGCGACGATCACGGTCACGACGTCGCCACCGTGGGCGGCCGGCGTGAGCCGGACGTGCTCGGCGGCGACGCTGGGCACCTGGGCGGGTTGGGACAGGAACCCCCACACGGTGGCGAAGACGGCAAGCCCCGCGATACCGCCAGCTAGCGGGTCACGCCACCGGCGGCTGGCGGGGCCTGCGGCAGCGACCTGGTCCGTCGCCCCACCGCGGGCCCATTCCCGCTCCGGCC
>JALZHU010000406.1 GCA_030860695.1 Actinomycetota bacterium | reverse complement strand
CTTGTCGGCATCCTCCATGGCTGTCTGCGCACCCGCACCACCTACGACGAAGCCACCGCCTGGCCCACACTAGAACAAGATCAACAAGAAGTTTCTTGACAACTTACACCCGTGGGATGTCTATACGAGACCGCCGACCCCGCAGCACTCCTCACCTCAGTCGCCGCCCACGTCCGAATGGTTCAAGACAAGCTCAGTCCAGACCCAGAGGACAACCAGCGGCGTCGGCTACTGCGCAACCTGGCCGATGTCGCGATCCTCGCCGGTCGGCTCGCCGGGGATGACATGGGCAACACCATGTCAGCCCGCGCCTACTACAGCTTGGCTCTCGACACCGCTCGCGAGGCAGGTGACGATCAACTCATCGCCATCGCCCACGGACATGCCGCTCAGCTCGCTATCAATGAAGGCATGACGACCACCGCGCTCGACCATCTCACCGCAGCGGGCGAGCGCGCCCGATCCACCCCGGCAATCGCATCCTGGCTGGCCACCATCGAGGCCACTATCCACGCCGACCGGGGCGGCCACACCATGGCGCGCGAGGCTCTAGAGCGCGCTCATACTGCCCTTGATCAGCCAGGCGGACGACCTGCTCCTACGTTGTTGCACCGCAGCGGCGCTCAGCTGACCGCCGCCCGCGGCCGCGTCCTCTTACGGGCCGGCGACTACAGCAACGCATCCAAGACCCTTACCTCAGCACTCGACCAACTTAGCCCCGCCGCACGACGGCCACGCGTGCTGATTCTGATCGACCTCGCTACCGTCGAATTACGACGCAACAACTTTTCCGAATCGTGCCGACGCGCCACACAGGCCGCCGACCTTCTCCAACGTCTCCCTTACGCGACCGGCGCCGCCCGCCTCCGTGCCTTCCGTGACGCCGCAGCCCGCCCGATCAGCCCGAGAGCACTACGTCTCCTTGATAAATGCCTGGGCGCTCTCGCCGCTTAACAGGGCGCTTTGTTACTGAGGGAACAGGTGCATGAGCCGAGGTGGCACGCTGATTGCCTGATCTCTGCCCTGGAAGCGCACATAGAACGCATCAGGGTTGTCAGGACAGGACGGGGGTCAGGTGAGGGGCCAGTCGGATACCACGGTGTGCAGCACGGTCAGCGCGTCGCCGAACACGCGCATGGTGACCGGTAGGCCCCCCGGCACGATCAGCGACGACTTGCGGGCCCGGGTGGCGTGGCAAGAGTCACCGAACCCGCCGAGATAGATCTCGTCGCGATAGTCGATGGTCTCTCGCCGCGCGAACAACGGCCCATCCTCCCCCGGCGCGACCCGCTGAAAGGCAAACCCTTGGCGCTTGGCGAGATCCAGCAGCCGCTTCGCCGCCCGCAGCTGCGGGCTCTCAGCACTCATCTCCCCGCACCTCCTCGGGGAGGATCCGCACCAGGTATGGCCGGATACTGGTCAGCGCGGTCTCCCCCGAATCGCATCCGCACCGGGATAGGAGCGCCCTGCGCATCCCGCCACGGGGCAGCAGCCCGTCGGCATACTCTGCACGGTGTCATGTGATGCCGGCTAGCCGCCGGGAGCCGAGTCGGGGGCCTGGTTCGACCGGCGGCCAGCCGGGGATCGGGGGGACAGCGAGTAACCGGGGTGTGGCGTATGCGGCCAGCATGAGCAGCCGAAACCGCCGCTGCTCCTTGGTGAGTCCGGGCGCCTGATCGGCCAGCCTGACGAGCTCCCGTAGCACCGAGCGCGCCGTCGCGAGGTCCACCGTCGCAGCGAGCAGGTCCAGGAACGAGCGTGGGTTAACCATCGAGATCACCCACTCCCTGCCGTTCCGACGGCGACGCTGGCTACCGAGACCCTCGGCATGAACTGATCAAACCGGCGGGACACGCTCAGGAGAAGGTCCGCCAGCTAGTCCGTCGCGACGGCACTCGCTAGTCCCGTCTCCCTCTGACCCGACCAATGCGGCAGACCGAGGGGGCCTCCGGCGGCCAGGGCGCTGCCCTGGACCCGGCGACCGCTTCGGGAGGCCGCACGAGTACAAGTACAAGTACGGGTGGGGGTCTCCCTCACGGCGCACCGATGGCTACCCGATGCCGCAAGGCCAAGCCGCTAGCGCGGTCGGCTACGCCGAGCCTTGCCCCACCGGGTAGGGCGATACCTGCGCCGCGAGGGAGACCCCCCACCCTCAGCGGATTGGCATATCAACCCACCGCAGCGCGGGCAACAGATGGGGAGCGACCGCTGACCCGTGCGCTGTCCCGTGCGCTGTCTGGTCCCACCTGACGCTTGACGTTTTAGTCCCGGGTGATGCTTGACGTTGGGGCTAGGAAACGTAGGTCGTTGTGGGTTCACGGACCGCCTGGGTTCGGGGGTGAGCTCGGGCGGCGCGTGGGGTCTGGGCAGGCGGTGGCCTGCCCTGTGGTGATCCTGCCGCAGGGTCGGCAGGGGCTCCAGGGTCCAGGGCCGCCGCAGGCGGTCGCGTGAGCGATGCGCAGCACCCTGGAGGCTGGAGGGGCCGACCCGTAGACTGCGCCGTCCGAGCGGCGTGACCAGGCGTGTCATGTGCCCGCGGCCGGTTGGTCATTGGTGTGGGGTGTGCGGGGGTGTTGGGCTTTGTAGCTGCGGACAGGTTTGGTAGTGGTGCGGGAGAAGGTGCGTTGAGCGCCGTCGGGGAACTCGACGGTGATGGTGTGTTCGGCGACGTGGACGGTCACGACGGTGTGGGCGTGGGTGCGCCCAAGGGCGAGTTTTTGCCCGGCGACCATGATGACCCCGGTGGCGGAGGGCCGCCGTTGCACGGTGACCGGCTCCAGGCGCGGGTGGGGTGGTGGGCCGGCGGGGCGAGCACCGCGCAGCTTGCGGGCCTGGTCGTAGCTCAGCGGGTTGGGTCGGGTGCGCAACAGCTCGCGAGTCTCCGGATCGAAAAACATCAGCGTGGCGGCCTCGATGCGGATACTTACCCGGCGACCAGCGAGGATTTCCGCGGCGAGCAGCCGGTAGGGACCGAGGGAGACCAGGCCTCCCTGGGAGACGGGGCGATCGACTTCCAGGGCGGCGCCGGGGTGGGCTGGCGGTAGCGGTGAGGGGCCGGCGGGGCGGCCCCCGGTGGCAGCCAGGGCGGCCAGGTCGGTGGTGGACAGGTGCGAGCGCACGGTTTTGACCCGCACACCGGCGATGCTCAGGTGGATCACATCGTGATCGGCCCAGAAGGTGACGGTGACCCCGGCGCGGGCAGGCCCGAGCCAAAACTGTTTGCCGGCCACGGCCAGGTTGCCCGAGGCCGGCACCACCCGATCGAACTCCACCGGGCCGCCGTGATAGACCACCGGCGCAAGGGGGTATCGGCGTCCTCACGAACCGTCTCGATCGACTCCACCGGCTCGACGGGGGCAGGCGTGGCCGAGCTGGGGATGGCCGGGCTGGCGGTGAGCCAGCGGACTGGAGGGTGGCCGGTAGCCGCAGCGGCAGCAGGTCCTCGGCCGCCGTACGCGCCTGTTGGCTGGGGGCGAACCGCTCGGCGGGGTAACCCATGTCCAGCGCCTGGTGAGGACGGTCGCAGTTGTAGCCGCTGACCCAAGTGTCCACCGCCGCCTGCGCCGCGAGCAGGGTCTCGAAGGGTTCGGCGTGGTCGAGGAATTCGCGGCGGAATGTTTTATGAAAACGCTCCACTTTCCCCGTGGTCGTGGGTTATCCGGCTAATCCTGGCTGGTGGCTGGTGGCTGGTGGCTGGTGGCTGGTGGCTGGTGGC
>JALZHU010000129.1 GCA_030860695.1 Actinomycetota bacterium | reverse complement strand
GGTCGGGCCTGGAAACCAAGACCGGCCGGGCCGCCCCGGGAATCGCGCGGTTATGGCGCACCCCCCATTGCGGAACACAAACATAGGCCCAGCAGCGGAATTCTCGGCTACCAACCTCTCCCGCTGCTGCGCGGTTCACCTCAATCAGGAGTGAACAGCAGTGAAGATACGCACGGAAAACCACCACGGCCAGAAGTGTAGTCGCTGATGGACGCGCAGACGATTGCCGTGGTGATTGCGGGCGGTGCCGCGCTGGGTGTGGTCGTGTGGGTGCCAGCCAAGATCGGTCTCGCGCTAATCAAGATCGCGGAAGCGTTAGCGGCTGCGGCAGCTGTGGTGTTCGCCCTGTGGCTGGTGATCAAGGCCGTGCGCTGGACGCTGCGCCAGGCGCTCATCCATTGGCGAACCAGCCTGACCGTCGTGGCGGTCTTGGCCTGGTGGCACTGGTGGGGCTGGAGGTCGCTGGCCCCCACCGCCGGTGTGCTTACGGCGTTGCTCGCCGGGTGGCGGCTGGTTGACCTGAGGTCCTTCGATGCGTGGGCGGGTCGGCATCTGCGGGCCTGGGGGCTGCGCTGGACGGTGTACTCCCCCAAGCTGCCCGACTGGTTGCACGCCTGCGGCCTAGGCATCAAACAGGACACGACACCGGTCGTGGTGACACTCACTCCGCTCGGGCGCGCTCTGGGCCGCAGTCGGCGTCCGGCGCCTGCCCAATTACCCAAGGTGCTCGGAGTGCGCTCGGGCGCGTCGTGGGACCTGGTCCGGGTGCGGCTCCTGCCCGGCCAGAAACCCGAAGACTTCGGCGAGGCCACCCGGGCACTGGCCTCGGCCCGTGGGGTGGCGCGCTGTCAGGTGCGGGAGCTGTCCCCGAACGTGGTCTCGATCGATTTTCAGCGCCGCAACCTGCTCGCCGACCCAGTGGTCTGCCCGGATCTGGACACCCTGGCCGATATCCCGGGTGAGGCGGTGGATCTGCCGCGAGTCTGGGCCGGGCGCACCGAGTACGGCCAGGATTGGTACATCCCGCTCGCCGGGGGCCACACCCTGACTGCGGGTGAGACCGGGGCGGGCAAGAACTCAGTGACCTGGTGTCCCCTGGTCTCTATCGCCCCTGCCATCAGAGATGGCCTCGTCCGGGTGTCCGGGATTGACCCGAAGGGCATGGAGTTGGCCTATGGGCGGCGGATCTTCCACCGCTACGCCGTCACCGGTGGTGAAGCACTCGCGGTGCTCGATGACCTGATCGAGACAATCCAGGAGCGCAAGGCCACCTTCGCCGGCCGCGTACGAGTAGTGCCGATCACCCGTGATCACCCACTGGTACTGCTGGAGTTCGACGAAATCGGAGCGCTCACCAAATACACCGACCGCAAGACCCGGGAAGCGATCACCGAACGGATCGCGCTGCTCACCACCCAAGGCCGAGCCCTGGGCTTCACGGTCCGTGGCTACGTCCAAGAACCTACCAAGGACACCGTCCCCGTCCGGGAGCTGTTCCCCCGCTGGATCTGCCTGCGGGTCTCCGCCAAATCGCACGTGGGGATGGTGCTCGGGGACCAGGCCTACGAGCGCGGCGCCTGGGCCAACCGGATCACCGACACCGAAGCCGGTGTCGGCTACGTCTTTGGCGAAGGAATCCGCGAACCCCTGCGCATCCGCGCCGGCTGGGTCCCCGACCACACGATCAAACAACTCGAAGCCTTTGTCACCAGCCCCTCCACCCATGAACCCGCCGTCCTTGCCCTTTCCACTACATCCATCCCTGGATCGACCCGCGGAGGCGCGGTATGACCACCACCCCCACCGGCATGACCTTCGTGCAGGCGGCGGAACTACTCGCGGCTCACCTCGATAACCACGCCTTGCCGGAACCCGTGTTCCTGACCGTGACAACCCGGTGGGGGCACTCGGAGGTCGCAGCACAGCTGCGCCCGGACACCGTGCCCGACCTCGCGGCTGCCTTGCTGGCCTGGATCGACACCCTGCCCGCGATCACCGTGACGGCGTGGCGGCCACCGAGGGCGAGCGCGTGCACCTGTCCCTCGCCAGCACCCTGACCGGCCCGGCGGGCGCTGTCACGCTGACCGTGTATGGCGGCGCGAAGGATCACAACCCGATCCGGTTCGCCGACCTCACACCCGGCCAACGCCGCACCGTGTCCCTGGCAGAGCTGCGCACCTGGGCGGCGGGCGAACCCATTACTACCGGCAGCCCCGTTCTCGACACACCCGGGGCATGACGATGACCCCAACAACCCTCCCGCCACGCACAGTGCAGGAGATTGTCAACAGAGCCGGGCGGCCCGACTTCGACCGATGGGCCGAGCAACTTACCCACTGTGGGCACTGCTCCCGTCCGGTCCGGCTCCGTGGGCACGTCGAGCACCGATCTGCCACCGGCGGCCGGGTCGCCTACTCGACGGACACGGAACCGGACCGGGTACTGCTCATCCGGTGCGGGAACCGGCGGGCGGCGGTGTGCCCGTCCTGCTCGCATGAATACGCCGGCGACATGTGGCAACTGCTCTACGCCGGTGCCGCTGGTGGCCGCAAGGGCGTCCCAGAATCCATCCGATCCCACCCGCTGGTGTTCGCCACCCTGACCGCACCCGGGTTCGGGCCGGTGCACACCACCCACGCCGACCGACCCGGCGGGTCCACCCGATGCCGGCCCGCCCGTGGTACACCACGACTGTGCCAGCACGGGCGGCCAAGCTGGTGCACCGCGATCCACGCCGAGGATGACCCACGACTCGGGCACCCGATCTGTCCGGACTGCTACGACTATCCCGGGCATATCGCTTTCAACTGGCACGCCCCCGAACTCTGGCGCCGATTCACCATCACCCTGCGCCGCGCACTGGCCCGGGCGGCGGGTCTGACTGCGGCTGAGTTCGCCCGGCGCTGCCGGGTGTCGTTTGTCAAGGTCGCGGAATTCCAGCGCCGCGGCGTGGTCCACTTCCACGCACTCATTCGCCTCGACGGCCCGGGGGAGGATTACCAGCCACCACAACTCAGCATCGATGCGGCCGGGCTGATTGAGGCGATTCACCAGGCCGCTGGACACGTGCGGCTCACCGTCGAGATGCCTGGCGGGCCTGATCTGGTGCTGCGTTTCGGGACGCAACTCGACACCCAGACCGTCAACGGTGGCCCGGCCGGTGAGCTGACTCCCGAGCATGCGGCGCGCTACATCGCCAAATACGCCACCAAAAGCGCCGAAGACTTCGGCCTCGGCGAACACCGCATCACCCCTGAAGCGCTCTCACTCCTCGACGTCCCCCATCACGTCAACCAGCTAGTTCGCGTAGCCTGGCAGCTCGGCGAACACCCCGCTTATGACGGGTTGCGCCGATGGGTTCACATGCTTGGCTTTCGAGGACATTTCGCCTCCAAAAGCCGCCGCTACTCCACCACCCTCGGTGCCATCCGCCGCGAACGCCGCACCTACCGCCAACGCCAAGCCGCCGAACACGTCCGCGAACTACTCGACGACACCGACACCACCCTCGTTGTCTCGCACTGGACATTCGCCGGAGTTGGCTACCTCACTACCGGAGACACCACCCTCGCCCTCTCCGCCGCCGTCCGAGCTCGTGAACAACGACAAGCCGCCCGCGACGCCGTATGACGCCACGACATCAGAGAATCGGAGAGGAATCCAGCAACTATCCAAATCCGCGAGCAATGCCAAACCGCTAAATATAAATGGAATTTCGCATAAAATATCCACCGATGCGGGATAAGAGATGCAAACAAAAGCCCGATTGTGGGGCGTGCAGGACGTAGCAGGGTATCTGGGTGTCCCAATCAAGACGCTCTATCAGTGGCGGCAGCAGAATTACGGTCCGAAGAGTCGCCGTGTGGGTCGCTATGTGCGCTACGACCCTGATGACGTTATCAATTGGTTTCACGAGTCGGACGAGGTGAGATAGGAGGAATCAGTGGGTCGGCCACCGTTACCTGTGGGTACAGCCGGTGAGGTACGGATCTACCCCGTGCAGGGCGGGTTCCACGCTCGCTGCCTGGTGCGAGACTACGACGGCAAGGTCCGTGAGTTAGAACGGTTCGGGTTGTCGGAGGCGAAGGCCAAGATCCGGCTGCGTGAGGCGGTCCGGGATCGTCATCGCGTTGAAGCCAACGCAGAGATCACCAGCGAAACCAGACTCGCGGAAGTCGTGCGGGTGTGGTTGGTGGATCTGCGTGCCGAAGTGGCGGCTGGGGAGAAGTCGCCGGGCACTGAGGCCCTCTATGACGCCACCGCAGGGTGGATCATGACGGCCCTCGGTGATCTGCGACTGCGAGAGGTGACCGTGGGCCGGGTAGATCGCTTCCTGACGGCAACGGCCAATCACCATGGCGCAGGGTCCGCGAAGAGGGCCAAGACAGTGCTAAACGGGGTGCTGGGTCTGGCTGCTCGTCACGACGCGATCCGTACCAATCCGGTTCGCGATACGACTCGGATCAAGCACGGAGAGAAGAAAAGCGCGGTCGCTCTCACCTTGGCGCAGGTCTATGACCTGCGGGTGAAGCTCGCGGATGATCAGAAGGCCCGGGATTGGGATCTGCTCGACTTCGTTGACATGATGCTGGCGACCGACAAGCGCATTGGGGAGAACTCCGCGATCACCTGGGATGCGCTCGACCTCGATGCGGGAACGGTGGAGATCCGTGGCACCGTTGTTCGGATCAAAGGCCAAGGTCTGCAAATTAAGCTCAAGCCGAAGAGTCGTGCCGGGTACCGAAAGCTTCGGCTGCCATCGTGGGTGGTGGAGATGTTGCATCGCCGCCAGGCTGAGGCCATCCCAAACGAATGGGGTGTGGTGTTCACTTCACCGGCGGGGCTGCTCCGGGACCCGAGTAACACCCAGGCCGACTTGCGGGATGTCTTCGCCCGGCTGGGCTACCCGTGGTAACCTCGCACGTATTCCGCAAGACAGCAGCCACGTTGCTGGATGAAGCAGGGGTGAGCGCCCGGAAGATCGCCGACCAGCTGGGGCATTCTTAGGTGTCGCTCACCCAGGACTCCTACATGGGACGCAAGATCGCCTCGGAGGACGCGGCCCGGGTACTGGAAATCATCGGCAGGCCTGATGCGGCAGCGCTGATCGTAAGCGCAGACCAGGGACACGGCGAAGGAGCGGTGCTGTGAACCTGGGGGTGGATCTTAGCAACCACCCTAACGAAACCGGCTGACCTCAGGTTTTGGCTCCCCCAGTTGGACTCGAACCAACAACCCTGCGATTAACAGTCGCATGCTCTGCCAATTGAGCTATGGGGGAAGGTGCCGGGGTGCCGATCCGTCTGGCGGACCGGCCGGAACAGGAACCACCCTAGCGCACCATGCGCAACACCCGTGCGGTGCCCTACATGCTGGCAGAATCAATCGGGAACACCAGGGCGCGAGACGAGGTGGACCATGTGGGGCTTCCTGCTGGGTGGCGCAATCGGGTACGTGCTCGGCTCGCGGGCCGGTCGGGAGCGCTACGAACAGACCATACGCATGTGCCGCCAGGTCGTCGACCATCCCACGGTGCAGGGTGCGGCTGGCGTGGTCAGCGCCAAGATCACCAACGTCCGGGCGAACCCCGCAGCACGGCCAGTAGCCGGCAGCCGTCGCGATCGGCTATCCGGCCTGCGCAACGGCGAAGATCCGGCGAAACGGGAACCAGGTCACCCCGTCGGCACCCGCCGGGTAGGCAGCCCTCAGCCGTGGGGCGAGTTCCTGCCGGAACGCCGTCCACTCCGCCACTGACAACGCCGCCCGGACCGGCCGAAGGGCGGTTCCGGTGATCCATTCGAGCACCGGGTCAGCGCCGGTCAGCCGGTGCAGGTAAGTGGTCTCCCAGACGTCCAGCTCCGCAGCTCCAGGGGCCAGCACCGCGGCGTACCCAGCGGGTTCGAGTACCGGACAGGTCCCCCTGAGGTCGAGCAGGTCACGCCAGCGAGGCTCGGCGGCGAGCCGGGCTGTCTCGACGTGTGACGGCGCACTGAAGTTCCCCGGCACCTGCAAGGCCAACCATCCCCCAGGCGCTAGTTCCCGCATCCACTGGCGCAGCAGCTCTGCGTGATCGGGCACCCACTGCAATACGGCGTTGCACACGACCAGACCGGTACCGGGAGCGGGCGACCAACGACGAACGTCCCACAACTCGGCGTGGATTCCCCGTTCGCGCGCGGCCTGCACCATCTCCGGTGAGCTGTCCAGGGCCATCACGTTGGCCGTTGGCCACCGCTTAGCCAATAACCGCGTAAGGGTGCCCGGCCCGCAGCCGAGATCCACCACCAGAGCCGGGTCGCGGGCGCCTACCCGGGCCAGCAGGTCGTGGAAGGGCCGGGCCCGGTGATCGCCAAATGCGAGGTAGGTCTCCGGATCCCACACCGCCGTGACCTCCTCAGTGTCCGCACCCGAAACTAGCCGGGTGGTGCCAGCTGCGACAAGCGCGCCGCAATCTCGCTGACCATCGCGTCCAACGCGCCGGGCTCAGTGCCCGGATCGGCACGCACCTGCAGCACCACGCCATCCCGACCGGGAACCCGGCGCTGCACGAACCACGCTCCACCGCCGGGGAGCTCGCAATGCTGGCTGGACCTAACAGAGCTGGTCACCCGCTGGCGCACCACCTCGGGGACCTTGCCGGGACTGGCGAGTGCAAAACGGCGCGGCGGCAGATCGGACAACAACACGACCTCGCCCACCGTGCTGGTGCTGACGGCCTCGGTGATCACCAGGGCGCTGCGGTCCCACACTGCCTTGCTCACCAGGTGCCAACCGATACGACGGACCCCGGCGCTCTCCGGCACCCACAGCCCGAGCTGGGTCAACACCAGATGCTCGCCACTTGCCAACTTCCCCACCGTGACGACCCGCTCAGCGGGCTCCAGTGCGCCGGCAAATCCCGTCGGCAGGTCACAGCCCGCGGCAAAGCCCCGCAACAACCGTCCCCATACACTCACTCCTGCGCCCCCACGGCCTGTTCTCGAAGCGCCCGGTAGTACTGCTCCAAGGCCACCAGGTCACCGAAGAGCCGGTGGTAGGAGTCCGGATCATCTAGCGGTGAGATCCGTTGCAACCGTGACTTGATCTCGGCGACCTGCTGCCCGACAACGGTGGCCTGCAGACAGGCGAGCAGGCTTCCGACGTAGCGCGCGTCGTCCTCCGCACCGCCTTTAGCCCGCAATGTTTCCACGGCGAGCTCGGTGACCAGTGATCGCTGGAGGCAGTGCGCAGCGACCGCGTCGATCCACTCCGGACCAGACATTCCCGCAGCAGTGCCACCCGCGGCCAGCACCGCCGCGTGCACCTGCGCGTAAGCAGGGTGAGTGAATGCTTCGGTAGGCAGCGTGTCATACACCGGGCCGGTCATCGCGGGCTCCTGCAGCACCGCCTTGAGCACCTCACGCTGAGCCTGCAGCCGCACATCGTCCCGCGGGGGAAGATCTGTGCCGTTGTCCACCGAAAACGTGTTCCGTGAGCGCCCGCCACGTCGTCGGGGTCCCTCACCCGCGGCTTCCCGGACCCGCCGGACCACCGTGGCCTCGTCACCCATCCAGCCGCTCCAGTGCGCCAGCTGCGTCGCGTACCGATCACGCAGTGCCGGGTCCCTGATCCTGGCGACCAACGGCACTGCCCGTCGCAGCGCTTCGACCTGGCCCTCCGCAGTGTCCAAATCGTGCTCGGCGAGCAGGCTCCGCACCGCAAAGGTGAACAGCGGCTGGCGGCGGGCCACCAGGTCGCGCACCGCGGCGTCGCCCTTGACCTGGCGCAACTCACAGGGGTCCATCCCGTCCGGTGCGATCGCGATGAAGGTCTGCGCCGCGAAACGCTGCTCGTCGTCGAACGCCTTGAGCGCCGCCTTCTGCCCGGCCTCGTCGCCGTCGAAGGTGAAGATCACCTCACCGCGCATGGCGTCGTCGTCCATGAGCAGCCTGCGCAGCACGGAAATGTGCTCCACGCCGAACGCGGTACCGCAGGACGCCACCGCGGTGGGCACCCCGGACAGGTGCATCGCCATCACGTCGGTGTAGCCCTCGACCACGACGACCTGACGGCGCCGAGCGATTTCCCGCTTGGCCAAGTCGAGTCCGAAAAGCACCTGCGACTTGCGGTATAGCGGCGTCTCAGCGGTGTTGAGGTACTTCGCCTCATTGCGATCGTCGTCGAACAGCCGTCGGGCGCCGAAGCCCACCACGTCCCCGCCCAGGTCCCGGATCGGCCACAGCAGCCTGCGGTGGAAGCGGTCCATGGGCCCACGCTGGCCCTCCCGGGACACCCCAGCCTTGACCAGCTCCTCTAGCGAAAATCCGCGGCCCAACAGGTGCTTGGTGAGCTGGTCCCAGCCCGACGGGGCGAAGCCACAACCGAACGTACCCGCCGCCTCCTCGGTGAACCCGCGCTGCATGAGGAACTCCCGGGCCGGCCGCGCCTCGGCCGAGCTCAACTGCTCGGCGTAGAACTCCTGCGCCAGCCTGTTCACCTCGACCAGCCGGGATCGGGTGCCGCGGTCACGCTGCACCGAGGAGCCACCGCCGGTATAGGTCAACTGGACCCCGACCCGGTCAGCCAGCCGCTCCACAGCCTCAACGAAGCCCAGGTGCTCGATTTTCATCATGAAGTCGACTACGGATCCGCCTTCGCCGCAGCCGAAGCAGTGGAAGGTGCCGTGCCCAGGGCGGACGTTAAATGATGAGGTCTTCTCATCGTGGAAGGGACATAGCCCCTTGAGCGAATCCGCACCTGCCCGGCGCAGCGCGACGTACTCGCCGACCACCTCGTCAATCCGGTTACGCTCGCGGACCTCCGCGATGTCAGCGTCCCGGATCCGTCCAACCACGGGCGCCGAGTCTAGGGTCAAACTGGTGCAGGCTGGGACGGACGTCGTTGAGGAGCACCGCAATCACCTGCTCGGGGTCGCCTACCGGCTCACCGGGTCTCTAGCCGATGCAGAAGACGCGGTGCACGAGGCGTGGCTGCGGCTGGCCCGGCTGCCCGATGCCGACCAGGCGGCGATCCGCAACCCACGCGGCTGGCTAACCACCGTGGTCAGCCGGCTGTGCCTGGACCGGCTACGGTCGGCGGCAGTGCAGCGCGAGCGCTACATCGGGCCGTGGCTGCCCGAGCCGCTGGTGACCCGGTTGCACGGCCCGGTGGACCCGCTGGACGAGGTGGTTCGCGACGATGGGGTGCGGATGGCCGCACTGGTCGTGCTGGAGCGGCTGACCCCCGAGCAGCGCGTTGCCTTCGTGCTGCACGACGCGTTGAGCGTCCCATTCAGCGAGATCGCTGACGTGCTCGGCTGCTCGGTGCCGACCGCTCGGCAGCACGCATCCCGGGCGCGGCGCACTGTCGCGTCGGCCGACCCGCCGGCCCGGGTGGCTCTGGCCGAGCAGCGCCGCGTGCTCGACGCGTTCCTCGCCGCTCTTGCCGGTGGTGACCTCGCCACCCTGGTCGGCCTGCTGCATCCCGATGTCACGGTGATCGGCGATGGTGGCGGCAAGGAGCGCACCGCGCGCCGGCCGCTCCGCGGCGCCGACAAGGTGGCCAGGTTCATCCTCGGCTTGCTGAAACGTTATGGCGCCGAGCGGATCGGCGCTGCTCAGCTGGTACTGGTCAATGGGGACCTGGGAATGGTCATCCCACCCTGGCCCGGCGATGCGAGGCGTCCAGCAATCGCCGGCCGGGTGTCGTGCTTCGCGATCCGCGACGGGAAGGTGGCGGCGATCTACGACGTGGTCAACCCAGACAAGATCGGCCGCACCTTCGGCCTGTGAGTGGCCTGGAAATGTCAGTCCCTCGTGGCACTGTTTGGCAGACCCGACCCGAGGAGGGGACCATGACCAGCATGAGCGTCAGCGCCAGCAATCCCTTCACAATCCACGACCTGGAAGGGATGCCCGACGACGGCCGCCGCTACGAGCTCATCGACGGGGGGCTTCTCGTGAGCCCGGCGCCTGGTCTGCGGCACCAGACCGTCGGACTGCGGCTGTACCGCGTGCTCGACGATGCCTGCCCCGACGATCTGTACGTCATCGCCGCGCCGTTTGCCGTCCAGACTGATATCTCCAACGAGGTGCAACCCGACGTCCTGGTCGCCCGATTCGACGAGCTCACCGACAAGAATCTCCCCACTGCGCCCGTGCTGGCCGTCGAGGTGCTTTCCCCCAGCGGTCGGCTGATCGATCTCAACCTCAAGCGCGCCCACTATCAGCGGATGGGCACGCCCAGCTATTGGGTGCTCGATCCCGACGTGCCCGACCTGCTAGTCCTCGAGCTCAACGCCGACGGCCGGTATGAAGAGGTGGCCCGGGTGGTCAGCGACGAGGCCTTCGAGGCACACCGGCCGTTCAAGGTGCGAGTCGTGCCGACCGAACTACTCGGGCGCCTCCATCCCCGCTGAGCGGCTGTACCGAGACAGCCGATTGACGCTGCTGTTAACCCATGTCTACCGTCACGTGATCGACGGTGTGGAGTAAGCCGGTGTAAGCCCGGCGCGGTCGCGCCACTGTGAACGACATCCACCTTGGGTCTCGTGAGTCAGACACTCCGCCGTCGTGATCGCCATCTAGTGGGTCGCGTCAACCCAGGGAGGTATCACCGTGAGCGTCATGTCCGTTCCCGCGCCGATTCCGATCCGCATTCCACTTCATGAGATCCTGCCCTGGGCAATCTTCATGGGCGTCCTCGGGTTATTGTTGCTGTATCTCGTCGGCGCCGAACAGGGCGCGATGTCAATCATCTCGGGCCACTATGTGCACGAGTTCCTGCATGACGGTCGGCACCTGCTCGGCTTCCCCTGCCACTGAAGCCAGGCACCAGCATGATGAGGGTGTTGTTGGTGCGCGGCATGCTCTCCGGTCTAGTGGCCGGGCTGCTCGCGCTGGCCTTCGCCTACATCGTCGGCGAGCCGTCGGTCGGTAGTGCGATCGTCTTCGAGTCGGCCTCACAGGCCACCACGGGCGAAACTCCGGAGCCGGAGTTGGTCAGCCGGGCAGTGCAGAGCACCATCGGGCTGGCCACCGCCGTGCTGGTATACGCCGTTGCATTCGGTGGCTTATTCAGCTTGGCATTCGCCATCGCCTACGGCCGCGTTGGCCAGCTGTCCGCGCGGGCCACTTCCGCCGTCCTGGCGCTGGGTGGTTATCTAGTGGTCTTTCTTGTGCCATTCCTGAAATACCCCGCCAACCCGCCATCGGTCGGCAGTCACGACACGATCAACGAGCGCACCGCGATGTACTTCGGGATGGTGCTGTTGTCGGTCGTGTTGGCGGTCGCGGCGACCTATGTTGGCCGGCGGCTCACGCCGAGCCTGGGCGCCTGGAACGCCGCGCTGGTCGCAGGCGCGGCCTTCGTCGTGGCCATAGCTGTGGCGCAGTTCCTGCTGCCGACCATCAACGAGGTCCCTGATGGGTTCCCAGCTACGGTGCTGTGGAACTTCCGGGTCGCCTCGCTGGGCACCCAATTGGTCATGTGGGCCACCATCAGTCTGCTTTTTGGCGCGCTGGTGGCCCGCCCGCTCACGAACGAGGTGGCACAAGGCAGGCCTCGCCTGAGGTGAACCCCTGGTCAGTGATGCCGAGGGCATGGTTGAACCGGGCCCGGTGATTCTCCACGGCGATCGCGTAGGTCAACTCCACCAGGCCATCGTGCCCAAGCTCGGCGTCCAGTTCAGCGACCATCTCGTCAGTGACCGTGGTCGGCAGCGCAGTCATCGCGTCGGCGTAGGCCAACGCCCGGCGCTCGGTGGGAGTGAACGCCGGCGACGTCTGGTAGTTGCCAAGCTCGCGCAACCGCTCGATGTCCAGACCGTGGTGCCGTTGCAGCAGCATCGTGCCGAAATCCACACACCACGAGCAGCCCACCTGGGTTGCCACCCGGTACACGACCAGTTCCCGCAGGCTTGCCGGCAGCCGCCGCATCGCCTTCTCATTGCCCAGCTCCCCGAGCGCATAGGCCCAGAACACTGGACGGTGGTGCAGCATCACCGTGATCGGTTCGGGTACGGCCCCGAAGCGGTAGCGAGCGATGCGGTAGGCCAACCGGCCAAGCCAGCCGGCCGCATGCGTGGGCACTCCGGGGACACGGGGCATGGTGATCTCTCCTCCACCTCAGCCCACCTGTTACGGGCCTCCATCAAGACCCACCTGTTTACGGGCCTCCATTAGAGAGGACGACCCAGCGCCCGCAGATGTGACAGACACCCGTCGGTGCCCAGCCGTCGCCGCCGTGACCGTCCGCGGCGGGAAGGAGTGCGCCGCGTAGCCTGAACTCACCTCCTCGCTAAGGTGCTCCGGGGCATCGACGAGCCGGTGAGACCATCGGGTCGGGTGGTTTTATCCCTGCCGCTAGTCCACAGCTGCCCCCTGCTGTTATCCACAGGATCAAGCTGGGCATTTGACTCCGGCCAGCGGCGCCATCCACAGCGCGGTCAGCCTGAATTGCAGTATTATTCACAACTCTTCGGTGTGTTGTACACGTAGCGCTCCACATGACTGGCGCGCTACCGTACGCGACTTCCGCCCGTCCCGATCACACCGCAAGGAGACTCTTGCTCAATCGTGTTTGCGCTGAGATCTGACAATATGAATCCTAGACGCGACAAGGAGATTCATTCACTGTGAAGCATGGCCAGAGCGCAAATCAGAAAAGCTCGTGCCTGGGCAATGGACTGACTCCACAACACCAGGCCGTCCCATGTGAGCTACGCGTGCTTTCCTTTAGCTATCCGCAGACCACCGACTCGGACAACCATAAGCCTATCGCGGGTTTCAGGCGAAGCGACGTTGCGGCTGCCGTGGCGGAGTTCCATGCAGCGTTTAATCTCCCACGTCAGGCACAGCCTTCCCTCAATGTGGAACGATCTCTAGAAGAGCTGCGAATCTCGCTACTCGAAGAAGAGTTCAGCGAACTAGTTACCGCAACACATGCCCGCGACCTGGTCGGGATAGCCGACGCCTTGGCAGACATTACCTACGTAGTGTATGGCACCGCGTTGACCTATGGAATAGATTTGGACTGCGTACTCAGCGAGGTTCATCGATCCAATATGAGTAAGCTAGACTGTAATGGTAAGTCGATCATCAGAGCCGACGGTAAAGTATTGAAGTCTGAACGTTATTCGCCACCTAATGTTGCGGCGGTGTTACAACATCAAGTAAGTCTTTCTCGCCAAAACTAGGTCGTAGCTATTCGACAAGAAAAAGGTGGAATCCCTCCCAGGTAGAGATGCGTTCCTCGAATCTCCGCAAACCTTCGTTCAATTTCTGCGTGATGTCCTGCCCGGCCGAAACGCAAAAGAATGCTCGTGAGCCAAAGGCTCCGAAACGCACGGATCGAATCGTTACGTCCCGCTGATTGACTCCTGATACAATCTGATTCAGAATACGCGCGCGCTGCGCACGCCATGGGGACCGATCGCAATGTTGGTAAAATATGACTCCAGCCCCGGCCGAAAGCAGAGAATCTATCTCAGCCACCATTGTGTATTTTCCCGCAAGTCGGGAGGAGGGACCAATCGATCGAACCTCAAGCCCGTTATCCGGATCCAGGAAGACTAACTCGCAACCTCGAACAGCTTCTTGTGCTCTCGTAAACCACGATGTCCGCTCACTAAATCTTTTATGCGGCGGTCCTGTCACATTGGGCAAAGGCTCCGAAAAGAATACCGTTTCATACGGCAGGATTCCTGATTTCTCTATGAGCGACAAATGCAGCTCGCGCTGGCTTCGAAGACTTGTCTCGACACCTCGCATCTTCCCGAGCAGCTCCGGGTCAAGGCCGTCCCATCCCTCACGTGACAAGTGGGCGCGTCGCCGCCCATCGCCATTGACTTCTGGGTGAACCGTTAAATACCAGATGACGCCAAGACGCATCTTCAGGGCTCCGCCGGAGCAGAAGGCTCTGAGTAATGCGTACTTGGCATAATCTCCTATATCGTTAACGAAGTTATGACGCACTTTACCACCATTGCCTCCTGTCGATCAAACCTCTTCCGTCGAAGCGCGCAGAGATTAACGAGACCGGGGCGCTTGTGACAAACTCGACTTCTTCGATAAATCGGATTGTTTCGCGAGTCAGCTGTTCAAACCTACACGCAACTTTATTGGCGCTATCGAAGTAGTCCAGAAAAGTCAAGGCAATATCAGTTGCCCCGTTGAGCAGAGTGGACCTCCTCAACTGAGTCCACGAAAATTCAGCCACCCGGCGCGTATTGCCGGATACAGAGCCTACTTCGACAGCCGACAGGCTATATTCAGGAAGATCGGCACGTTTGGCGACTGTCTCCCAAGTGAGTTCTTGACCTATAGGGCCAGATAGTCCACCGACGCGTATCGGATACGCCCGAAACGTTACGATCACTCGCCGCAGGCGTTGCGGGGCGACACCAACTTCCGAAAGAAGAGCGCTAACAGTCGTGAGCTTTATTCAAAACACCTCTAAAATGAGAAAATGAGTTACTCTGAGAATAGCCCGATATCTGCTTGATCACGGCTCGGCGTGTCGCCAGGGCAACGGTCCCTCCCGCTGATATCAAGAGGTTTCC
>JALZHU010000405.1 GCA_030860695.1 Actinomycetota bacterium | reverse complement strand
GGAGTGCTCACCCACCGACGGCCACCGGGACGGAGTCTGCCTGGGCCGACCCGGTTAGCTTTCATTAGGCTCGCAGGTCCAGGGTGCCGCGCAGCGGCATCGCGCTAGCAATGCCGCGGAGTTAGCGATCCGGTGATCACGTCCAGGAGGTGGTGGGCGTGTCGCTTCTCGGGGTGTGGTGAGTGTGGATGGCGCTTGTCCCGGTGCAAGGTTGTTCGTTGTTGCTGCGCTGTGGGCGCGGCACCTTGCCGCGTTCCTCGCCGCTGTCCAGATCGGTCACTACGCCGGGAGAGCGGTCGGTGAGTTGGTCGGCGAGGTAGTCGGGGGGCCAGTTCGGGGGTGGGGTGTCGAGGGCGTAGGTGCCGGTGCCGGTACGGCGGATGAAGCCCAGGCGGGCCCATTCAGATAGCTGGGTCAGCATGTTGTGCGCTTGATCCGCAGTTTGTCGGCGAGTTCGAAGCCGTGCCAGTCGCGGCGGGGCTCGCTGAGCAGGATCGCGGTGACCAGCTGGCGCCGGGTCGGCACCGGGGTGCTTGGCTTGCTCGGCGTGGGCGTGCGGTGGGGGAAGGGGTGCCGAGACTGACTCGAGGGCATCGTCTGCGGGGTGTGCACGGCGATGTCGATGGTGATGATGCTGGTCGAGTGCGCGGGGCGCCCGTCGTCGCGGGCGTGGTAGCGGGAGGTGGTGCATTTGACGTTGCGGTTGCTGTAGCGCAGCCGCCGTGCCGGCAGGAGGGTGGCCAGCACGGCCCGGCCGATCATTCCGAGCTGTTCGACACCAGCGGCGGTGGTGGGGTCGGGGTCGATGCCTTGGGCGGTGACGAGCTGGTCGCGGGCGGCCGTGCAGGGCGGTGGTGAAGCTGGCCCGGTCCGGGTCGAGGCCGGGGTGGATTTCGATGGCCTCGACCATGGCTGTGCTTTCACCGTATCGCACGAATCGCGCGGCACACCGCTCCCGACGTCTGGACACAGTCGCCGCTTTCCTGGCATGCTCTTGTCCCTCAATACCCTTTCGAGTCGAGGTAAGCCATTCGATTCAAGAACGTCCCTCCGAGTCCTTCCCGACTGCGTCAGGAATACGACAGAGCGCCTCGCGGCGCAATTTAGCCATATCGCACGGGTCCCGCAACACCTCGTTTCATACGCCTGAACACGACCGTTGCTTTTCTGGGCAGGCTACTGTTCCCTCGCGCTTTCGCGTCCAGGTAAGCCATCGGACCCAAGAACCTCCCTTCGAGTTCCTCCCAGCTGCGCCGGGGATATGACGAGGCGCCTCGTGGCGCAGGCAAGTACCAACGCACCGCCACCACGATCACCTCCGGTGGGAACCGGAAACCGGCGAAGCTAGACCTCGGCGCGGGAACTCGGGCAGGGCGACGACGCATCAGCCCAACCTGCCCGCTCGCGGGGATCCGCGTACGCAACAGCGCCTGGCCACCTGAACGACACAGCCACGTACTTCCGGCACCGACCACTTTAGTCACGCCCGAGGTGGGGCTGATGGCGAGAGTAACAGCGGTCATACACTGGTCGCGGCTTGCACGATCCGGTGGGTGCCGTTGGAGCGGTGCCAGACGACGACTGCGTTGCCCTGCCCATCGACCGCGACCTGCGGCTCGTACGCGGGCTGGTCGGAGGCGGAGAGGTTGATGGGAGCCTGCCACGCCCCGCCGGCCGGGCGCACCGTGGCCTGCACGAAGCCGTTGGGGGTGAAGTTGTCGGTGTTGCGCTGCCAGACGGCGACCGCGTTGCCCTGCCCATCGACCGCGACCTGCGGGTTGAACGCGTTCTGGCCGACGGCGGAGAGGGAGAGGGTGATGGGGGCCTGCCACGCCCCGCCGGCCGGGCGCGCCGCGGCCTGCACGATGGCGTTGAAGGTGGTGAAGCGCTGCCAGACGGCGACCGCGTTGCCCTGCGCATCGACCGCGACCTGCGGGATGCTCGCGTCCTGGCCGGGGGCGGAGAGGTTGACCGGGGCCTGCCACGCCCCGCCAGCCAGGCGCACCGCGGCCTGCACGATGTCGTTGGTGCCGTTGAAGCGCCGCCAGACGGCGACCGCGTTGCCCTGCGCATCGACCGCGACCTGCGGGATGCTCGCGTCCTGGCCGGGGGCGGAGAGGTTGATGGGGGCCTGCCACGCCCCGCCGGCCGGGCGCGCCGCGGCCTGCACGATGGCGTTGAAGGTGGTGCCGCGCCGCCAGATGGCGACTGCGTTGCCCTGCGCATTGACCGCGACCTGCGGGATGCTCGCGTCCTGGCCGGGGGCGGAGAGGTTGATGGGGGCCTGCCATGCCCCGCCAGCCGGGCGCGCGGCGGCTTGCACGATGGTGTTGGTGCCGTTGAAGCGGTCCCAAACGGCGACCGCGTTGCCCTGCCCATCGACCGCGACCCTCGGGGCGAACGCGTCCTGGCCGGCGGCGGAGAGGTCGACAGGCGCCTGCGCAAAGCCGAGCGCGGCGTTCTGGATATTTAGTGTGGAGGTCATGAGTCACTCTCAAGATTAGGGTGGAATAGTGGAGCAGGACGGGCCAGGCGGTGCGCTTAGGCAGTCTGGCAAGGTCTGACCAGGCAACCGAAGCGCCCGACTGGAGCAATAAGCGGTCGAATCCCGGGTGCTGAGGGTCGCAATTCGAAAGCCTGCTCGGCCGGTGATGTCCTTGTGGGCCAGCTCGACGGCAGTACTCAGAAGCCGCCGATTGATGGGGTCGGCATGCCTGGAGGCGACCGACTCGCAGCCCACCCGATCGCTCAGCTGGACTTGCACGTGGCCAGGCATCCCGCTGTCTTGGTCTCGGTCAAACGTGTAGACGATGTCCAAGACAGCCGGCAGATCCTTGCCCACCATATCCGGCACTGCGCTTCGCCTTTCCCTGTAGCACTTGATTGATCTAGAGCACACCAATATGAGGCCGCTCGTGAGCTGCCTGATACACAACGGCGGAGATGACAGAGCGCCAAACGGGTTTGTTGATGACCTGTCCGAACTGGTCGATCGCCCGATACACGTAGCGCCACTGCCCGGCGACCTTGACGTAGGTCTCGTCGGTGAACCAGCGATCTCCCGGGACGTGCCGGCATGGCCGGGCGGCGTCGATAAGCAGGGGCGTGAACCGCTGCACCCAGCGATAGACGGTCACGTGATCTACCTCGACACCGCGTTCGGCGAGTAGCTCTTCCACGTCTCGGTAGGAGAGCCCGTAGCGCGAGGTAGGCCGTCAGGCGAGGTGCCACTTGCGTGGTCCTGCTCCTGACGGCTCCCTCCCGAACCGGATATGATCGTTTCCGATCGTCCAGCTCTCCGGTGACTACTCCGTGTTGGGTGTCGCGGTTGGTTGCCGGTGATGGATGAAGTCGTGGCAGTTAGCGCAGACTACTAGGGTCTTTCGGCGCTTTCGTGCCATGAGTTCGGCCCATGGTGGCTGTGGCTGCCCGGGTTTGCCGAGGTGGGCGAGCTTGGCGACGTGGTGGGCTCCACCTCGCCGGTGCGCTGGCACATCTCGCATCGTCCTGTGGGGTTCCAGAAGTCGGCCTGCGTCTCTGAGCTGGGGGATCCGGGTGCTCGGCCGTCTGGGCATGATCGTGTGCCGTGTCGTTGCGTCTGCTGTATCTGATCTTCCTCCGGCTTCTGCACCTGCTGGTGTTGCTCGGCCGGTCGTCGGCGTCTAAGGATGTCGAGCTCCTGGTGCTGCGTCATGAAGTCGCCGTGCTGCGCACAGC
>JALZHU010000128.1 GCA_030860695.1 Actinomycetota bacterium | reverse complement strand
GGATCACCGTGGCCGCCGCGGCTACCTCGATCACCAACGCGAACATCACCGACCTACGCACCGCAGGCGACACCGGTGGTGTATCGAAGACCCTGGCCGATGCGAAGGGCGACCTCATCGTCGCCTCGGCGGCCGACACGTTCGCTCGACACCCGGTCGGCACCGATGGGCACGTGCTCACCGCAGCGTCCGCGGAGGCCCGCGGCGTGAAGTGGGCAGCACCGGCCTACACGCTGCTCGGTGAGACCGTGCTCGCCTCATCAGCGGCCAGTATCACGTTCGGCTCGATCCCCCAAACACACAAGCACCTGCATTGTGTTATTCGAGCGCTGTCGTCACCGGTGGCATTCCAACAGATCAAATGCCGCCAGAACGGGTTAAGCTCCGCGGATTACGAATCCCAGGTCCTGTACGCGCTGAACACCACCGTGTCAGCGGGTCGGCTGGTGACCCTGACCTCGATGGAGGTCGGCATTATCGGCAACGTCAACCCCTCTACCAGTGAGTTTGTGGTCGCTGACTACACGAACAACACCAGCGAAAAGTTATTCGTTTGTCGTTGCGCGTATTTGGACACCGGTGTTTACCCAGTGGTGTGGAACGCGGCCAGTCACAATTACAACGACACCGCGCCGATCACGTCACTGCAATTCTTCCCCGCTACGGGGAGTTTCGCCGCAGGCACCAGGATCAGTCTGTATGGAATGGGGTAACAAAGTGGCCGACAATGAGGCAGTGCTCGTGGACTGCTCAACGGGAACCCTGATCCGGCGGGAACTGTCGGAGAACGAACAACTCGACCGGCAACACCGCAAGACCGAACACGACCGGGTACGCGAGGAGATCGAGGCCCAGGGACGGCGGCGGGACCAGGCCCTCCAGAAGCTCGCCACGGCGGCGGGTGTCTCGCTGACCGACCTGAAAGACGCGCTCGGCATGGGTGACGACACCGTGGTCGAGGACCCCAACAAGCGCAAACCTCGCCAAGACATCGATCAGGGAAGTAACCGCCCGCGATGACCGCGTGGGAGATTGTGCTCGTCGCGCGGGTGCCGGCTGCGGCAACATCACCGACGTTGACCGTGGTCGATCGGCTGGTGTTCGAGAAGCTGTCCTACACCCATGAATTGAACCGGCCGGGCTCAGCGATGGTGGGGTGCCCGATTCGGTCACTGTCATCGGCGGTCAAAACCAGGTTGGCTGACTTGGACAGCTTCCCCTCTGAGGTTTGGGTTTATACCGACAGCATTCTCGATTGGGCAGGGGAGATCCAAACTCTCGCCGTGCAAGACCAATCGGTGAACCTGGGCTGTGTCGGGTTGCTGGGCTATACCTGGCGTATGGGGGTGACGTCGGATCTCACGTATACCGCGACGGATCAATTCACCATCGTGAAGAACCTCGTGGATCACTGGCAGGGGTTGAGCTACGGCCACTACGGCATCGACACCTCAACGGTCGGCACGTCCGGGGTGACCCGCGATAGGACCTATCTACGGAATGAATTGCATAATATTGGGCAGCGACTCCAAGAATTGGGAGCGGTGAGTAATGGGTTCGACACCCGCGTGGACCCGACGACCCGGAAACTGGTGCTGGCCTACCCCCAGAGCGGAACTGACCTGTCCGCCAGCTTGTTCTTTGACGCCCGGAATATTGATTCAGCGAACATCGCGATCAGCGTCGCCCCGGATGACCTGGTGTCCGATGTGTCCGCCACGGGCAGCGCGGCCACGTCCGGTGGCACGAACACGACCCTCTACAGCGCACGCTCAACCGCTGGTGTGCAATCCGCCTACGGCCGGTCCTGGAACAGCGCGACATTTGACGGGGTGAGTGTCCAGGCCACCCTCGACGGACACGCCGACGCCTATCTCGCGGCGCGGTCGGCGTTCATGCTTCAACCCGGGGTGACCATCATTCCTAAGACCGGCGCGGACATTCACGGTTTTCATGTCGGGGACACGTGCACCTATTCGTTCGATGCTGGTCTAGGGTTGCAGACCCTCACCCCGCGGATAGCGAAGCTCACGGTGGATGTGGACGAGGACGGTAAGAAGCGATTCCGGATCGAGTTCACCTGATGCCTGACCAGAGACGGTTTGACCTGATCGAGAAGGTGGTCGCGGACCTGCGCCGCTCATTCGAGGACGCGGTGGCCACCATCTTGGCCCGACTCGGCGCGCACACCCACGGGTCCGGGGTCGATGCCCGGTACGAACGGCGGTCGGGTACCCAGTCCATTCCCAACGTCACCGACACCCGGGTGGAGTTCCCCACCGGGGCGTACACCAGCAGCTCAGTCACCCCGGGCGGGACGAACAATCAATACTTTCACCTCACCGAGGGGCTGTGGATCGTTGATGCCACCACCCGGTGGCAAACCTCGGACCACGTGCGGCACATGTGGCTGGCCACCGGCACCACGGTCGGCACCTCTACCCGGTTCGGCTCGACCGTTGATCAGGATGACGTCGGCGGGGCGACCACCCTGAACGTCGCAGGTGTGGTGAACATCCCCTCCGGGGGGGATTACGTGCACGTCGGGGTGTTCCACGACACCGGGGCAGCGGCGAACCTGGAAGGCCCCTTCGGTGGGGAAGCGCATATCGCCCTGACCTGGCTACGGAGGCGACCATGACCAGACCCGTCCCCCCTGATCAGGCCGTCGCGTATTCGGTGTCCTGCCGGACCTGCGGACACAACGTGTGGTCAGGCAACACCCCACCGACTGATGGGCAACCCCTGCTGATCGCGTACGCCGAGTCCACCCCGGGACCCCAGTGCCCCTCGAAACGAGCGACTGCCCGCACAAGAACGCCGCCCGTGCCGAGCGGGACAAGCGGCGGTCCGCGACGGTGGGCGACCTCGAATCGCTCGCCACCCGGGTAGCGGCGTTGGAGAACAGGGCAGGGAGACCATGAGGATCCTTGCCCGTCGTCGGCGCCGCCGATCGCGGAATAGGACGAGAGTGTGTCCGTGATGCTTGAGCAATGCAGGCCGATGTACCAAACATGAGATGTACCAAACATGAGCAGTCGTGGGAGGCCGCGAGAACACCGGCCGGCCCGGCCACTATCGAACCGGGCGATCGCGCTGGGTGCCGTGATCGTGCTCGGAATTGGCGCAGCCGCCTGGACCGTGCTGCTGTGGCGCTATGCCGGTGCCGGTCCCGCTGTGGAGCTGGACGCGATACGCACCGCAGGAACCCTGATAGTCGGCGCCGGTGGCTTCGCAGCGCTCCTGCTGGCTGCCCGCCGACAGCGGTCCACCGAGCTGACCTTGGAGCACCAGCGTGAAGTCGCCGCAGCCACCGAACGGGACGCCGCCGAACAGCGCATCACCGAGCTGTACACCCGCGCGGTCGATCAGCTCGGCGCCGAGAAGGCCCCGGTCCGGCTCGGCGGCCTGCACGCGCTGGAACGTCTAGCGCAAAACAACCCCGCTCAGCGGCAAACTATCGTCGATGTGATCTGCGCCTATCTCCGGATGCCCTTTACCCCACCGGACGATCAAGCACCGGGTGAGGACGCTCCCGAGGACGCGCATCGCCGCTACGAGCAACGCCGCCAGGAACTGCAAGTCCGGCTGACGGCCCAGCGCATCCTGACCGCTCACCTCAACCCTGATGTGGCGGCAGTCTTCTGGGCCGACATCGGGTTGGACCTGACTGAGGCGTATCTGCACGAGTTCTCTTTTATCGCCTGCCACGTACGGTGGGCGACGTTTTGGGGGGCGAAGTTTACCGGGACTGCATACTTCAGTAAGGCGAGGTTCATCGAAGACGCCGAGTTCATCGGTGCGGAGTTCACCAAGGACGCGTATTTCCGCGATGCGGAGTTCGCTGGGCTCGCTTGGTTCGCTAGGGCGAAGTTCACCGAGGACGCGTTGTTCCGTGGCACGAACTTTGCCGCGGGTGTGTTATTTGGCGAAGCGACGTTCACCGGCAGCGCGGCATTCACCGAGGCAAAGTTTGCAGGATTTGCAGAATTTGCCACTGTGGAGTTCGCCGGGGCTGTGGACTTTAACGGGGCAAAACTGGCCGGTAATACAAGATTTGATGGGGCGCGCGTGGCCTCGGGTTCCCCTCGCGTCGTCTTGCCAAAGGGGTGGACTACCCGCGCTGCGCAGCTTCCCGAGGAGGAAGAAGGCTGGCTGTACGTGGTGCGCGAGGACGAGTCGAGCGAGCAGCCGACCGAGGCTTAACGCAGCACCGCCCCCACGGAAGTTGATCTGCTGACCGGGACCAGCAGGGGTGCCTCGGAGGCCCCGGCCGTTCGCTAGTCCACTCCTACTGGACCGGGCAACCTACCTGCAAGCCCGCTAGAGCCTGATCCTGCGCCGGAGTCAATGTGAGCGCCCACCGTTGCTTAGCGGCTCGGTAGATCCGGGCGTAGGCGCACCTGCCGGCCGGGTCAGGCGGTGCCCACTGGGTGGGGTCGTCGTCACCTTTATCGCGGTTGACGCTGGTGAGGGTGGCTATCAGGTTGCCTTGGTCGTTGGCGAAACGGATCCGCTGCGCACGGGTCCACTCCCAGGCCCCGGAACGCCACGCATCAGCGAGGCTGACGACGTGGTCCACGTCGGCGTCGTTGGGGTTGATGACCAGACCGGTGTAGACGTCGAGGAACGGTGCGTCGTCAGCGCATCCATCACCGTCGAAGTCGACTGCGTTAGGGCCGGCGGTGGTTTCGAGGACGACCTCCCGGGTGTCGCAGTTGCCGCGGACCTGCGTCCATCCGTTGCCGAACTCCTCCCGCCGGTAGGGCCCGGGTGTGGACTGCCCTGGCTGTAGGCCGTCGGTCGGTTGGGGTTGCCATGCCCTGTTCCCCGGTTCCGTCCCTGCGGGGCGCAGCCAGCGACGGCCGCGGCAGCGACCAGCGCAACAACCGGTCGGGTGGCCCGCTTGAACAACATTCCCGCCCTCCCTGGTGAGGATTTGATAGGCGGTCACCGGCTGAGAAGGTAGCCGAGCGAGCCTTAGCCACCCGGCACCCCGGTGGGGTCGCTTTGCGCCGAGCCGTACTGCGGTCACCGGTTAAGAGCAGCGACGCTCTCACGGATGGCCTCGGCGAGCGCAAGCGTCGCCCAGACCTGCGCACTGGCAACCAAATTGCGTGCCTCGTCGCTGTCCGTCGCCTGTCCGGCTCCGCGCAGGTCGTTTTCTGCGATTTCGCAGCACTCCTGGTAACTCTTCTTCATGCCTCACCAACGACCGGGCCGGCCGCTGGTGTTACCAGAGAGCGCTACTCACCTTTCTTGATGGAGCTGCTGATCAACTTCAGTTCCTGCCTCAAGCACTGGTTCTCGTCACGGAGGTGCTCCACTTCCTCCGTCAGGTCCCATACCTGCACCATCAGGTCCGCGCGGGTGGGGAGGTCGCTGTCCACCGTCACTCGCACCGCGACCGGCGGGCGCGCCGATCGGCTTCAAGGTCAGCCGCGACCGCGTTAAGGCGCGTTTGGAATTCCGCGAGCTGCTGATCAAGCTCGGTGAGACGCTGATAAAACTGGGTGAAGGCGGCGAGGGCGGCGTCAGCGGCCTGTGCCCAGTCGTCGCTGGTGGTGGTTGCGGTGGGTGGCAGGATTTCAGTCACGGCGACGGCCTCTCGTCGTCGAGGCCCCACTTTTGTGGTGAGAACACAGGGTGGGGCCGCTCTAGTGTTTTGGTGGGCCACCCAACAGCTCGACAGTGCGTATCGCTACTCGGTGACCACCTTGTAGAGCACAACCGCGAAGGCCGCGGCGGCGATCGTCCCAATCGCGTACTCGGCAGTGCTCATGCCCGCCTCGCCGCCCGTTGCACCGGCCAGTCGGGTGAGTACCAGCCGCCGCCATCGCCGCGTCACTGTGCTGCGTTCGGTCACCATCAGCCAACTCCTGTCTGTTTGATTAACACCTGTCTGTTAGCGAACATTTGTCTCACCACTGCTGCATCAGCCCAGTGGCCAGTCCGATCAACACCGGTACAACGCCGATTGCGAGGAAGGCGGGCAGGAAGCACAGCCCGAGTGGAGCCGCGATGAGTACCCCGGCACGTTGCGCTCGGGCTTCGAATTGCTCCCGGGCGCCGGCTCGCGTCTCCGCGGCCAGCCGGGTGAGCGACTCGGCGAGTGCGATGCCGCTGCGACCACTGCGCCGGGCAGCCCTTGCCAGCCGTACCGTCACGGGGCACTCCAGCGCGGGCTGCCAGGCCTGCGTGGGGTCAGCGCCCAGGGCGAGCAGTCCCGCGGTCCGGCGCAACGCAGGTCCAGCCGGAGCGTCGAGGTCCTCGGCGACTGCTTGCACCGCCACTGGGACGGGCACGCCGGCCCGCAGGCAGGCTGCGAGCAACTCCCATGCTCCGGCCAGTGCCAGCGGCTCGCCGTCAGTGTCCGCGCGGGCGTTTCGTGGTGCTAGGTCTGCACGGGCCGCCGCGACCGGCTGCGGCAACCTCAGCCGGGGACCTGCCGGACCGGGCGCCGCCACCAGCGCCGCGGCCACCAGCAGCATCGCCAGTGCCTGCGTTGTCATGCCGGCACCGCCCTGGACACTAGCCGCGCACTCCACAGCACTCCTATGCAGGCCAGACCAGTGCCGGCCACCAGCAGAACCTGACCCGCCGGGGTCTCGCGCAGCACCTGCAACGGAGCGGCACCCACCGCATGGCCCAGGGCGAGCCCGAGCAGCGGCAGCCCAGCCAGCACCGCTGCGGTCGCCCGGGGGCCCGCGAGCCGGGCCTGTACATCAGCCGCGAAGCGCACCCGTTGCTCGGTATCGGAGCGGACCGCCTCGAGCAGGTCTGCCAGCGGAATCCCGTAGCGGTCGGCGAGGGACCACGCATCAGCGAGCCGGCCTAGCCATGCGCGCAGGTGCGCCGGGCCGGCCGTGCGCAGCACCGCCGGGACGTCGCCGCCAAGGCGAGCTGCCGCAGCCGCCGTGGACAGTGCCCGCACAACCTCAGTAGGCATTTCAGGGGACACGTTTGAAGGCCTATCGGCGTGTGTGTCGGCGGCCGCCCTGACCGCGTCGCCGGGATGAGCTCCGGCGCGCAGTTCCGCCACCAGCATCCCGAGGGCATCGGATAGCCCGGTAGCCGCCGCAGCCGCAGCCCGGCGATCCTGGCCAGCCCGCCAGCGTGCGGTGGCCGTGCCGGTCACCATGGCGGCAGCCAGCACGCCACCTGGGCCGGCCAGCAGTGCACCCACCCCTGCGGCCAGGCCTACCAGCAGCCGGCCGAAACGCCGTGTGGCCCAGCTCCTCCCGACCGCCACCGCCTGGGGCCGTAGCCAGCGGCGGTGCAGCCCGGGAAGTCGGCTGCGGCCCACCTCAGCCGGCCAGCACAGTGTCCCGGCCGCTAATGCGGCTACCGCCAGGCTTAGCACGCCACACCCCCGCTCCGCCCCTCGAGCAGGTCGCGCAGCCGCCGCTGCCCCGGTCCCCACCGCCCGTCTTGCCAGGCCGGGAGAACGCGAACCAAGTCGTCGTCGCGCTCCAACACGCCCACCTCGGCTACTCCACGTGCCCCGTCACGCCGCACCACGTGAAGCACCACGTGCACCGCGGCGGCGAGCTGGCTGTGCAACGCGTGGCGCGGCATGCCACCCAGCGCAGCCAGCGCCTCCAGCCGGGCAGGCACCTCAGCCGGGGAATTCGCGTGCAGGGTTCCGGCACCCCCCTGGTGCCCGGTGTTGAGCGCGGCAAGCAGCTCGCATACTTCGGCGCCGCGCACCTCTCCGACCACGAGCCGATCCGGGCGCATCCGCAGCGCCTGGCGCACGAGGTCGCGCAGTGTCACCTCGCCGGCGCCCTCAACGTTGGGCTGCCGTGTGGTCAACCGGACGACATGCGGGTGTCCAGGAGCTAGCTCAGGCGCTTCTTCCACGCATACGATCCGCTCGCCTGCGGGCACGCAGCGCAGCAATGCAGCGAGCAGGGTGGTCTTTACGAGTCCTTCTACGTGACACACTTGGCTCATGAGCCGACTACGACTGCCAAGCCTGAAGCTGTCTGCTGGGTTGTTGGCGCGCCTTCGGTCTTTGGCCGAGGCTTCTGGGATGCCTGGGGTGATGTATGCGCGGATCTCCGAGGACCGAGAGGGCGCCGGGCTAGGCGTGGAGCGTCAACTGGAGGATCAGTGCGCGTTGTTCTCCCAGCTTGGTCTGCGCTTGGCAGGAGTGTATGCAGACAATGATCTGTCTGCGTTCACAGGCAAGCCGCGGCCGGACTATCTGGCGATGCTGGCTGATCTCGACGTCGGCTGGGCCCGGGTAGTCACCACATGGCACACCGACCGGCTGCATCGCACCCCCAGAGAGTTAGAGACTTATATTGATCTTGCTGAGCGGCGGGGGGTGGTGACGCACTCGGTAAAGGCGGGTCCGCTGGATCTAGCAACTCCTTCCGGCCGGGCGGTGGCCCGCACGTTATGCGCGTGGGCGCGGTTTGAAAGTGAACACAAGGGTGAACGGGTCCGCGCGGCGCGTCGCCAGGCTGCCGTGCAGGGCCGCTGGCAGGGCGGGTGCCGACCGTTCGGGTTCGAAGTCGATGGCACCACGATCCGATCGACCGAGGCCGCCGCGATCGCCCAGGCCAGCGAGGCCATCGTCGCTGGCGCCAGTCTGCGCAGCGTTGTACGCGAGCTCAACGAGGCGGGCCACCGCACCGCCTGGGACCGGCAGTGGACCTCCGTCGCGGTGCGGGACATGCTGCGCCGACCCCGTAACGCCGGGCTCACCAGCTACGGAGATGAGACCTTCCCCGCCGTGTGGCCTGCCATCGTGCCGGAGACCACCTGGCGGGCAGTGGTGTCCATCCTCAGCAACCCTGAGCGGCGAACCACTAGCGGCAACCGGGTCAAATGGCTGGGCAGCGGACTGTATGTGTGCGGCATCTGCGGCAAACCCGCGCTACGCGTGTCCCACTCCGGAGGTGGGAAACGCCAGCCCGCTTACCGATGCAACGCCCGGGACAACACCCGCCAAAGCGGGCACGTCACCAGGGCCGCGCAACAGTTGGACGACTATGTCGAGCGACTGGTCGTGGCGCGCCTGCAATGTCCCGACGCCACCGAATTGTTCACCGAACCCGCCGAGCGCGACTTGGACACTACCGCGCTGCACACCGAAGCTGCCGCCATCGGCCAGCGCCTCACCGACCTGTCCGCAGCCTTCGCCGAGGGCGCTATCACCCTGGCTCAACTCCGTACCGGAACCGACAAGCTCCGCGCCCGCCTGAGCGACATCGAGGACACCTTGGCCACCGCTGCCACCATCAACCCATTGATCGGGCTCGCCGGACACCCCCGCGTGGCAGAGATCTGGTATGGCACCACACCAGACCGTTCCGACGGACTCGACCTCGGCCGCCGCCGCGCCGTACTCACCAAACTCCTCACCGTCACCGTGCTCCCCACCAGCCCGGGCAGACGCCCAGACGGAACATATTTCGACCCCACGGCGGTCCACATCGGATGGAAAACCAGCTAACTTAACGAAAGGCGTTTACGAAGGACGGCAATCAGGGGTGATGTTTGCACGGTCTGCGACGGGCTGAAGGGCTTACACGAGGCTGTATCAACCGTGTGGCCTCAAAACCATTGTGCAGATGTTCATTTGTTGCGTAAATCCAGAGATGTGTCCCGGCACCGTGCCCGGCGGGGACACCAATACTTGCAATTTTGGGGGAAATAGTTGTTAGTGATTTGGTCGGATGCTCGGTGGGGTTCTATGGCCTGTGTGATCGCTTATGGGTGGTGAGGATGGCCCGTAGTGCAGCTCGTTGGCTGTCGGTCAGTGGTGGGGCTTGGGCAACGAGGCGTTCGATGTACGCGGTCAGGTTGTCAGGTTGGGGGCGCTGTGCGGTAAGCACGGGCTCCGGTGGATGGGTGGGGTGGGTGCGGGCCGGGGGTCAATATCCGCTCGGCCGGTTTGTCGGCTGTTCGGGGCCAGGGGGGATTGTCTCTCGTGGGGTGAAATGGTTGTGCTCGTGTTGTTACTTTGAGCAGTTGAGTCGACTGTGGGAGTGCGGTTGAGGAGGGAGTTGGCGGATGGCTCGCCGACTCTGGTTCTTGGGGTATTTGCTGGTAGTTGGGGCGTGTGGCCGCCGCTTCCCCAAGGGGTGTTGATGCTGGTCAGATGGGGGAAGCTCGGTCGGGGGAGGGGTGGGGAAACTTCCCCGGCCGCCGGGTGCTTCCCCGGTTTAGTTCCCCGCATCCTCACCACCCTTTCGGCTGCGGTTGTTGCCACGTTGGGTGAGTGCTTGGGTGACGTCGTGGGCGCGGATCACGCTGTTTCCGTGGGATTTGCCGATCTTGATGCCGTGCTGAGCCAGGGTGGTTTTGAGGTCGGTGAAACTCCAGCCCTCGTAGACGGTTGGGTTGAGTTCGGCCAGCCGGGTGAGCACGATTTGGGTTCGCATACGGAGCTGGCCGTGGAGCACGTGCTGGATATCGGCTAGGTGGTCGGTCTGTTCCGGTTCGCCGGTGTTTTCCTGCGGGTGGATGGTGCGGCCGTGTTTGGTGAGTAGGTGCATGGCGCGGGTGATGATGGGGGTGACTTGGTCGAGGGTGTGGGTTTCCGGGTCGTGCGCGGAAACGTAATAGGTGCGGACCACGGTGTATTTGTTGTTGGTGCCAAAGCCGCTGTTGACCACGCAGGTGCCGCGGTCGATGTTGTAGCGCAGGTCGGTGGCCCGGCCGCCGTCGGCGAAGGCCGGTTTGCCCAGGATCATGTCGTTGGTGGCTTCGTTGCCCACGTGCAGGCAGACGCGCATGCCGAACCGGTCGCGGATTTCGGCGGGCAGGGTGCGGTCTTCGGGGCGTTGGGTAGCGATGAGCAGGTGGATGTTGAAGGCGCGGGCCATATTGAGCAGTGTTTTCATCGCTACGCTGGCGCGACCGGTTTTGCCGCCGACCTGCTCGTCGCCGAAGAGGATGTGCACTTCGTCAACGAACAGGAATAGTGGGTGCAGTCCGAGGTCTTTGCGGGCGGCGAGGTGTTTGGGCACCTTGTTGGCGCCTGGTGCGTGGTGTTCGAGGGTTTCGGCGCGTCGCTGCATGTCCTGGACGAGCCAGTCGAGTTGGTCGGCGCAGACGGTGGTGACCTCGGTGCTCATGCCCACCAGGAGCACGCTGGCGCGGGGGGCGAAGGCGTTCCAGTCCCCGGAGGGTTTGAAGTTCACGATCCGAAGCTCTGCGGTCGGGTCGAGCGCGACCCCAAGGGCGAGTAGCCGCATGGTGGCGGTCTTGCCCTGCCCAGCTAAGGCGCCGAACAGCCAGTTGGTGCCGATCAGCGGTGCGATGATGGGTTCGCCACGGATGGTCACCCCCCAGGGCACCCCGTCGTAAACATCGACGGCGCCTTTGTGCAGCAGTGGCCAGGGGGGTGCTGGCGCGTCCAGGGCGCCTTGGTCGGCGATCCACAAATCAAGGATGTTGGCTTGCGGGCCAACCGCGGGCCAGGTCTCGACTTCCAGCCGACCCAGATTCGCGGCCAGTAGTTCTTTGCGGGCGATGACATCAGAGGCCTTGGTACCTAGGGGCATCCGCACCTGGACGGCAGTGCCGTTGCCGTCTCGGCGGGCGGGGATGGTGTAAACCAACTGGCCCCCGTCCTTGAAGAACCGGTTCAAGGGTGCGATGTTCAGACTGGCCAGTGCGGTGGTGATCATCCGCTCGTCAATCCAGGAGTCGGTGTTATCCCGATCTGGGTGGGTGAGGAAGCCGGCGCCGGGACTGCGGTCGCGGCCTTCCCAGATCGTGGCGACCAGCCACCCGAGTAGTGCCACCTTGAGCAGCCAGGGCAGCAGGGCACCGAGCAGTCCGAGCACCGTGAATAGTGTGTCCAACCAAGGCGGCATCTGCTCCCGAGGAACCTGGGCGTGGACGATCGCGAGGACACCAGCGAGGAGGGCGAACAGCAGCCCGGTGACCGCGCTGCGGTGGGCCGCGATGCCGAGTTTGGCCCAGCGGACGGCCGCGTCGGCGCGGATGAGCTCTTGCGCCTCGCGGCGAGCTTCCCGGTCCCCGGCCAGCCGGGCGGCCCGAGCGTCAGCACGCAAGTCACCGTGGGTAGCCCAGCACCATGCCTTGGCGATCCACCGGGCGTGTCCACGAAGGAAAAACCAGCACAGCCGCGCAGCGTCCCGAGGTGCTTGCCGCAGCCGGTACGCCACCATCGCGTTGAGCCGTGCGGTCTGTGGCGAACGGGCTACGGCTCGCGCCAGCAGCACCACCTGCGCCGGTAATCGGTCTTGACTGGATAAGCGGGTGGCGACCGCGGCGTTGTCTTCCTGGGGGGGCAACTCGCCGTCCAGCACCGGAGGTGCCGGTGTCAGCGCTGCATCTGTGGTGGGTGTTGGCGAGCGGGGCGGGTTGTGTTTTGGTGGCTGTGGTAGGTGCGCGGTCATTGCCGACCCCTCCTGTGGGTCGGGGTATGGATGATCTCGGTGACGGAGAACAGGCGGGCGATCGCAGCGCCGGCGAACAACGCCGGTACCCCCAATGCCACGGCCCAGGCGCGGGGGTCGGAGGTGAACAAGACCACCGCCCATTGCATGGCCACGATCACGGCGGCAATGCCCAATGCCCGGACCAGATTGCCGCCCATCTGAGTCACTTCCTGGGTGTGCCGAGCAACCTGGTATGTACTGCGCGCGCCGCTGCGAAACGCGGCCAGCACTCCTAACCCGGCCAATGCCATGACCACAACCAGCACCGGAACAACAGACGTCTGGTTCATCGGGACTCACCCTCGTCCCGGGTCGCCGGACGGGACTCCAGCACACAGCACCGGCGGCAATACCGGTACTCACTCGGCGCCGGGTGCCTGTCAGCGGTGACCGGGTGCCGCCATGCGTTGAACTGGTGCCCCTCGGTCTGGCAAATCAGTGCAGGCGCGCAGACCGAGCACCACCACTGCCCATCGGAACCGATCCGCCACCCGTCGGCGATGGCTGCGTTCCTCGCGGCGTTTTCGGTGTGGAAATGCACCTTGTATGCGGGGTACGCGGGGCTGCCGAGGGCCTGTTCGCACTGGTCACCGTGGACACTCACACAGGTTTGCACCTGTATCATTCCGATCTCCTCGATTACTCATGGTGGGTGTTGGGGAGACCCGGCCCGGCGGGGTTGCTGGCAGGCACTTGACCGCCGGGCCGGGGAATCGTTGACGTTGTGATGCGTGTGCCGCTATCGCGTGGCGCACCACCGAGTCCGTCTGAGTCGGGCTTGTTCTTCGCTGGCGTCATCCATGGGGAAAGGAAACCGCGTCAGGGCGGAGGTGCGGCAGTGTGCACAGAGGGTGCATGCGTGCACGCGGGATGTGCACAGGGTGCTTTACTACCTTGGAGGTGATGGCCTGAGGTGGGCGCCAAACGAGAGCCGAACCGGCTGCTAGCAGCGGTCATGCAGCAAGCTGGGGTGAGTAACAAGGGCTTGGCCATCCGTGTTCGCGCTGAGGCGGCGAAGATCGGACGTGACATCTCCCCCGACCACGTCTCGGTGCGGCGGTGGCTTGATGGAGTGCGGCCCCATCACGACACCATTTGGTGTATCGCCGCAGCACTGGGCGCGAAGCTGAATCGGAAGGTCACGTGTGCAGAGATCGGGTTCGACTCGGTGGGAGAGGGAGCCAAGGGTGACCTCGTTGAGGATGGCGTGCAGTACGCACCCTGCTCTGAACGGGCCGTTGATCTGCTGGCCACCCTCACGTCCGCTGATCTCTCAGACAGTCCCGCGCTGGCTGCGTTGACGTGGGTGCCGGCGGCGGCCCCCAGCGTCATCACCGGATACCTGTTCGCGGAGCCGCAGCGTATTAAATACGCTGGTTCGCTAGCTACCTCGGGTGCGGATATAGCAGGGCGAATTCGTGCGACCGTCAGGTATTTCATGGACCTGGATTTTCAGTTCGGGGGCGGACACACGCGGAAGCTGCTGCTGATGTACTGGAACACAGAGATTGTTCCCGCGTTGCGGCAGCGTTATCCTGAAGTGATTCGTCGTGAGGTCATGAGTGCTGCTGCCGATGCGGCTGAAGTGCTCGCTTGGAGTGCGTATGACGCTGGCCGGCACGGCGTCGCTCAGTGCTATTTCGTACAAGGTTTGCGTCTGGCGCGGGAGGCGAACGATCGCTTGATGGGTGCTCAGATTCTGTCGAACCTGAGTCATCAAGCTAACTACCTCGGTAACTTCAGTGAGGCCATTCAGTTTGCGCGAGCCGCTCAGGCGACCACCGTCGGGAAGGCCTCGGCAACTGTTGGCGCAATGTTGCTCGCTATGGAGGCGCGAGCGCTCGCGAGCATCGGGGATGCACGCGGTTGCGCAGCAGTGCTTCATCGAGCAGAACAAGCACTTGACCAGAGCAATCCGAGCGAGGACCCCGACTGGATCAGCTACTTTGATGTTTGGGAACTTGCGGGAGAGGCCGCGCATTGTTTCCGAGACCTGGGCCAGCCCCGCGAGACTCGACTGTTTGTCGCACAGGCAATCGATCCGATCCGTACCCCTGGGCGGACCCGTGCATTTATTGACATGGAGCGTTATTCAGAAGTCCGCGATTGAGTGGCGTGTCGCTGACATGAGCAACGGCCACCTTGCGGTATTCACGTGATTTGTGAGGATCAACGAGAATACATGGCGGCCGTTGCAGGTTCAGACTAT
>JALZHU010000127.1 GCA_030860695.1 Actinomycetota bacterium | reverse complement strand
AAAGCCAACAACGACAACCCGAAACCATTCATCTGGACTGCCACCGCAGAGCAAATCCTCGCCAAGGTCGCCCGCGGACGAGTCGCCCTCCAGCAAGTGCAAAATCAATAATGAAACACTACACTAGTACCTCTTGCATGTGCGGCAGCGGAGTGATGTCCGCCTGACGGGCTTCCCACTTGTTGACCGTTCGCACGCCGACCCCGAGACGAGCGGCGAAGTCGCGGACGCTCAGTCGCAGTGCCTGTCGGAGCAGCTTGGCTTCACGACCAGTCCAGCGGTACACAGTGGTCACGAGCGCCGCACCCCTCGATCAGGAACATTGCAGGCAGCGTAGTACCGGGCAACCACGCCAGGAGCGCATCGCCAGGGCACCAACAGGTCATTTACATACCCTACTGCTCCAATGATTACCTCGACGGTGAGGCCGCGCAGGCCCAGGTCGCCCCGCCCCTCGTAATTTCGAGTTAACGAAAGTTAGCGCCTCGGGTCGTATCCGGCGGCTAAAATCCACGCTTATCTTCTAGAAACTCGACCAGAATTCCGCTCGGATCCTTGATAAAGAAGTAAGTCACGCCAGTCCCGCCTTGCTGAACCTCGACGTTCGATGCAATGCCGCGGTTTTCGACGAAATTCTTAGCTTCGTATACCGAGTCGACTTTGAGGGCAAAAAGTTTGACGCCGATCCGGGGCAGATCTGTCGCCAGGGATGCCGCAGTCTCGGGTGCGGGTACCTGATCCCGATACCAGAAGATCTCCAAGTAGTTTGCGCCGAGCTTGAGATGTGCGATCTCCAGCTCGCCGCTTGGGTCTTTCCAGTGCACCATGACCCTGAATCCGAACTGTTCATAGAACGCTACGGATTCTGCCATGTCGATTGCACTGATGGCGGCGTGATGAATCGTGAAATCCACTGGGAACTCCCTGCGTTTCTGGACTGAGTCACCTACTCCGCCAGAACACCCCGCGCCCGTTCCAGGAAGTCGGCTACGGCTGGGACTGACGCGTGCGGCTGCATCCGCACATAAAGATCACGGAGACAGTCGGTGCTGCGAGTCGAGGTCAGACTCTCGGCCAGGCGCACCGCCGCCAGCCCTCGATCCGCGGCTGCATCCAAGTCACGCTGCTTGCCTGGTCGAGCCAGAGCATTAGCGAGATGGGTCAGATAAATCTGCCGGTCCCGCGCGAAGGACTCGTCGAACAAAGCGATTCCATCATCGAGCAGCACCGCCGCTTGACCAGGCTGACCCAGCTGCAGCAGACAGTGGCCCACACCGGCCGTGATTTCTGCCGGAGTCACCCAGTACAGCCAGCGTGGATCACTTTCCGGCCCGAACTGCTCGACCTGCGCGCGCGCCTGGGCGACGGCCGCCACGCACGCCGATCCATCCTGCAGGGTGGCCAGGGCATAGGCCTTCCACATGGACAACTCGGCCAGCAGACGGGGCGTCTCCCAACCGCGGATCCCGACCACAGCGGTATCGATGAGCGTGACGGCCTCGGCGGGCTGACCGTGATGGACCGCCTGCTCGGCCATGCAACCAAGGACGTGGGCGCCCAGGGGTCGGTCATCAGCGCTGTGTGCTGCACGCACGGCGGCGACGTGGTAGCGCTGCCCCAGCCCAGGTTGTCCCGCGTCGTGGGCGAGCCAGCCAGTCAGTTGGCCAAGCTCTGCCAGCGCGACATGCAATCTCCGGCCGGTGCGCTCGTCGTAGGACGCCTGGTCGAGCAACCCCGCAACCCAACCAAAGGCCTGCTGTGCCAGCGAGAGCACGGTGCCGCCACCGGCCGCATCATCCATCGTCCGCAGCGTGGTGATCATGGCCGGTAACTGATCGGTCAACGCCCCTGAGACCCGACCGCCCGACAGCCCTGACACGACCGGCTCCGGATCATGGATCAGCCATTGGTGCGCCGGGACCGTCAAGGCCGCTCCGGTCAGGAAGGCGAAACGCCGACGCTTCACTGGGCTACCACCACCGCTCAGCGCGACTGACGCCTTGACGGTACCTCGATGGTTCCACGCCGCAGAGAGCACCAGGTCGCACCCAGCGTCGTCGACCTCACCAGGCGCGTCCGATCCAGCGACTGCGAAGGTCGCGGCTTGCCCGCTGCGCAGGTGCTCGGTGGTGCAAGACGGTCCGCCTGGTGGGATTCCGACTGCGACGCGGCGTACTCGTGCTTGGTGACGGCCAGCTCGTCATGGCGCTTCAGTAGCGCGCCATCGGCGAATCGGGCCTTCGCCTCGTCGGAAGCTTGCGCGAGGGCGGTGTCCAGCACTTGTTGCATGTGCGGCAGCGGGGTGATGTCCGCCTGACGGGCTTCCCACTTGTTGACCGTTCGCACGCCGACCCCGAGACGAGCGGCGAAGTCGCGGACGCTCAGTCGCAGTGCCTGTCGGAGCAGCTTGGCTTCACGACCGGTCCAGCGGTACACAGTGGTCACGAGCACCGCACCCCTCGATCAGGAACATTGCAGGCAGCGTAGTCCCGGGCACCTGCGCCAGAAATGCACCGCCAGGGCACCAACAGATCATTCCCGCAAGACCCTGCGCCGAGCAGGCTTGCGCTCAGGCCCCAGGGTCGGGACGGTCGAGCGCCCGGCTCTGGGTGCCAACCACTAGCCAGCAAGACAAGCACGGAAGCGGATCCGACAGGTGCGTAACCGAGGCAAGCACGGACGCGGGCACCATGCGTCCGCAAGGTGAACCATCCGCCTACGTCAGTGCCGAGGATGCGGTGCCTCTGCGGCAGGCGCTCGGCGCGGCGGTCGGGAGCGAGCAACGAGCAAGCAAGGCCGCGATTCCCTCCGTAGGCCTCATGTTCGGGACGGCGGCGCAGCCGTGATCCGCGAAGATCGCGAGTTGTTGACTGAGTTAGCACGGCTGAACCGTGATATGGCGCCGTTGGCTCTGCGCATTATGGACGGAAGCGCCAGCGTTGCCGAACAGCGACACTACGCACAGCGTCTTATCGGCGGAGGGCAACGGTTCAAGCGCCGGGCGGACGGGATGGAAGGCGCGGTTATTGATGGGGACGTTGTCAACGGGTCGATTTCCCTTCCAGCGCACACCGTTGAGCCCGACTGGAGACCATGAGAACGTTTGGGAGACACGATCTCGGCTGTTTCTGGAAGAGCTTGAGAAGCTGGTCGAGTGGCTCAGCAGCGATGCACCAAAGGCGCCGGCCGCGCTTGAAGAGCAGACGGTGCGGCTCTTGGCGATAGCTGTCGCGCTGCTTCGACAACACCAGGTCAACAAACGTGGGCAGTGTCAAATTTGTAGCCGGCCGACGTGGACGTGGCAATTTTGGCGCAGACAGCGAAGATGCACTGTCCATCAGGCATTGAATCTTGGCATGGGTCAGAGCCTGGACGTGGTGTGGTGGCGTGTTTTTGAGAATGTGGGACGAAAGTTGAGTCTAGCGGAAGTGCGGGCTTGGGTAGCTGGACGAGCAGCCGATGCTGGCGGCACCGTTTCCTCTGACAGAACTCAGGGATAATAGCGAAGACGGGTCGACGATCGTGTCAGGAACTGCTCCCCCGTTTAAAACAAGTGATAATTGCGTGTTCACGGATGCGGGTGACGGGGGCGGGGCTGGCAACGTGGGCAGGTGTAGGAGGAGCGGTTCATGAAGGAGTCGCGCCGGATCGGAGTGCCGCATCGCGGGCACGGCTTGCCGTCCTGCCCGTAGACGGCCAGCGAGCGGTCGAAGTAGCCGGAGGCACCGTTGATGTTGACGTACAGCGCGTCGAAGGAGGTGCCGCCGGCGGCTAGTGCCTCGGTCATCACCTCCGTGACGGCCACCAGCACAGTATGGCCTTGAGCCCGGGCCAGCGTCGCGGTGGGCCGCGCCCAGTGCAGGCGAGCGCGCCACAGCGCCTCGTCGGCGTAGATGTTGCCGATCCCGGACACCAGGGTCTGGTCCAGCAACGCGCGTTTGAGGCCGGTGCGCCGCGCCCGGATCCCGTCGATCACCGTATCAGGATCGAAGCATGGGTCCATCGGGTCTCGCGCGATATGCGCCACCGGGATGGGCAGGTCGTCGACCACATCCTCCACTGAGAGGCCACCGAAGGTGCGCTGATCGATGAAGCGCAGCTCGGGCCCACCATCGGCAAACTGCAGCCGAACACGCAGGTGCGTTTCGTCAGGGGCACCAGGAGGCTGGATGCGCATTTGCCCGCTCATCCCGAGGTGAGCCAGCAACGCCTCCCCGCCGTCTAGATCCAGCCAGAGGTATTTGCCGCGACGCCGGGCGGCTCCGATCTGCCTGCCTGCCAGCCGGGCGACGAAATCCAGCTCACCAGGCAGGTGGCGGCGTACCGAGCGAGGATGACGAACCTCGACGGCGGCTACTGTGCGCCCGGTGATGTGTTCAGCGAGGCCGAGCCGGACGACCTCGACCTCGGGCAGCTCCGGCACGCTGCACTACCCCGCCGGCGGGGCGCTCCCGCTGGCCAGCTCGGACAGCGAGCGCCAGGCAGCCTCGGCGGCCCGCTGCTCGGCTTCTTTCTTGGTCCGGCCCTGCCCGGTTCCCTGGTCCACCCCGGCTATCACGGCGGTCGCGGTGAACTCCTTGAGATGGTCGGGCCCGTCCTCAGTAATCCGGTACTCCGGCACACCCAGCTCGCGGCTGGCGGTGAGTTCCTGGAGGCTGGTCTTCCAGTCCAGACCGGCGCCCAGCAGTGGAGCCATCACCAGCAGCGGGTCGAACAGCCGGTGCACCATGCTGCGGGCTACGTCCATACCGTGCTGCAGGTATACCGCGCCGATCAGCGCCTCAACCGTATCGGCCAGGATGCTGGACTTGTTCCGACCGCCGGTGAGCTCTTCCCCCCGACCTAGTAGCAGGTACTCGCCCAGGCCACGGGTACCTAGTCCACGGGCTACACCAGCCAGCGCATGCATATTCACCACGCTGGCGCGCAGCTTGGCAAGCTGGCCCTCAGGCAGGTCGGGGTGAGTACGAAACAGGTGATCGGTGACGACCACACCCAGCACGGCGTCGCCGAGGAACTCCAAGCGCTCATTGGGTTCAAGGCCACCGCTTTCGTAGGCATAGGAGCGGTGGGTAAGCGCAAGAGTGACTAGCTCTGCGTCGATTTCGACGCCGAGCGCGGTGAGCAGCGGGGTCAGATCTAATCGGTGGCCCCGCGACGATCGGGCCCCCAAGGGTACGTCGCGTCGTGGAGTCAGGCCGGCGGGGCGACCTGGCGGCCGTCGTATTTCCCGCAGTACGGGCAGAGCATGTGCGGGGGTTTCGGCCGCCGGCAGGCCCGATTCGAACACTCCGCGAGAGTTGGCGCGGTGGTCTTCCACTGGGCCCGCCGCGAGCGGGTGTTCGACCGCGACATCCTGCGCTTGGGGACGGCCACGTTACTCGTTCTCCTCTTCGCTTCCGCGCAACCGCTCCTTCAGTGCGGCCCAGCGCGGGTCCATCGTCTCATGCCGGTGATCCGTACCGAGTTCCGCCCGCTTGCCGCCGCACTCAGGACACAGTCCGGGGCAGTCCTGGTGGCAAAGCGGCGCCTGCGGTAGCGCCAGCAGCACCGCGTCGCGAACCACCGGCTCGAGGTCGATCAGGCCGTCGACGACCCGGCTGACCTCGTCGGGGTCTGTGCTGTCATCGGTCGCCGTGTCCGGGTAGGCGAACAGCTCAATCAGCCCGACCTCAAGCCGGTCCGCCAACGGATCCAGGCATCGGGCGCACTGCCCCGTGACCGGCGCCGATACCGTGCCCGACACGAGCACACCCTCCACGACCGACTCCAGCCGCACGTCCAGGGATACCTCATCTCCGGGAGGAATCCCGATCACGTCCATCCCCCAGCCGACCAGCAGCTGAACGTCCCGGTGATAGCAGCGCATTGCCCCGGGACGTCTGCCCAGGTCACGGGTGTCGATCACCCATGGCACAGATGGGTCGGGACGAGCAAGAGCGGCGTTGGGCGGCATCAAGACTCCAGGGTAGGCGAGGGGACCCGGACGCCGACAACGATGGGCTCAGCCGCGATAATCGCTGGACCCTGCGGACACCGGCACGCCGTGCGGGGTGCGGCTGCGCCCGATGGTGCGCAAGGTGTGGTTGAGCAGGTTCTCCAAATCCGCGAGAGTGCTTTGGACATAGGCGTCGCATTCCGAGCGTAGTCGGTGCACCTCGGTGGTCACCTCGTCGTGGATTCGGGCGGCGTCAGCCCGGGCCGCCTGCACTACCTGGGTTTGCTCGACAAGCCGGCTCTGCTCGGCACGGCCGTCGGCGACGGCCCGCTCGTAAGCCGCCCTCCCGGCCGCTGTCATTCGTTCCGCCTCGGCTTCAGCGCGCCCGGTGAGCTCCTGGTACTCATGACGCCCGGTGGCCGCAATGCGATCAGCCTCGGCTTGCGCGTCGGCGACCATTGACTCAGCGCGGGTGCGGGCCTCGGCGACCAGACGCGCAGCCTCATCGCGGGCCTCGGTGACCATCCGTTCTGTCTCAGCGCGAGCTTCATCGCGCTGGCGTTGTGCCTCCTGCCGTGCGGTTTCCACCAGCTCGTCTCGATGGTCCAGCACGTCCTGAGCATCATCGAGCTCCGTGGGAATCGCATCGCGGATGTCGTCGAGTAGCTCAAGCACATCTCCGCGGGGCACCACACAGCTAGAGGTCATCGGCAACCCCCGAGCCTCCTCGACAATGGTCACGAGCTCATCGAGTCCCTCGAAAACCCGATACACCGGCCCCTCCTTGCGGTCACCATCCACAGCTGCCAGTCTGGCCGGTCTGGCAGCTCAGATGCGGGAGCGCGCGGGTCACGGCGTGTCCGCCCCATCAGTGGCGCTGCTCGGCGAGCCGGTTGATCAGGCGCCGGTGCACCGTGGCCGGCAGCAGGTGGCTGACGTCGCCACCATAGGTGGCCACCTCCTTGACTATCGAGCTGGACAGGAAACTGTAATGAGGTTTGCTCGGCATGAACATTGTGTCCACTCCGGACAGCTGGTAGTTCAGCTGGGCCATTTGCAACTCATAGTCGAAGTCACTGACTGCACGCAGGCCCTTGACAATCGTCGTGATCCCGTTGGCTGTGCAGTAGTCCACGAGCAACCCATGCCAGGAGTCGACGCGGACATTCGGCAGGTGCCCGGTAGTCTCTTTAAGCATCGCCATGCGGTCGGAGACCTCAAACAAGCAGCGCTTGGTCTTGTTGATCAGAACGGCCACCACGACCTCGTCGAATTGGCGCGCGGCGCGCTCGATGATGTCCAGGTGACCATTAGTGGCGGGATCATAAGAGCCGGGGCATACCGCGCGCCTCATGGCGCGCAACCGTAGTACACCGCGGTATCGCCATACCGCCGATGCGTGAGAGCAACCACGCCATCCGGCCACGCCGGCATGAGTGCCTTCGTCGAACGCTCCACCACCAGCAGCGCTGCCGGTGCCAGCCAGCCCCCGCTGACCAAGGCACTCAACACACCGGCCAGAGCACCGTTGTCCAGCGTGTAAGGCGGGTCGGCGAGCACCAGGTCGTAGGGTTGACCCGGCTCACCACGCAACACCACGGCCACATCTGCGGTGGTTACCTCCGCTGCGTTGCCGTCCTGCCCGCCCAACCCCAGCACCTCGACGTTGCGGCGCAGCACGGCGGCCGCCCGCCGATCGGATTCCACGAACCGGACGTGCGCCGCCCCTCGGGACAGCGCCTCCAACCCCAGTGCGCCGGATCCGGCGTAAAGGTCGAGCACCCGGGTGCCGTCGAGGTCCCGACGTGCCTGCAGCGCGCTGAACATCGCTTCCCTGACCCGGTCCGATGTCGGCCTGGTGCCGCACGAGGGGACGACCAGCCGCCGCCCCCTTGCCACTCCCGCGACGATTCGGACCACGGTGCCCATGATGCCGCTGCACCGCATCCGATCTCATCGGCCCACAGTGGTACGACGACCCCAGAGGCTCGGCGTCGAGGCGACAGGCACCTGCGCTGACCGCGCAGGCCGTACAACCCTGAAAAAGAAAATTACGCCTTTGGTACAGAAGATCGTTGCCGAAAAGCACTCCATTCCCGCTCACCGACCGCGTTAGGCTCCAGCCATGCTGGTCGGACGCGACCATGAGCTGGAGCGGCTCCGAATCGTGTTGGCGAACGCCACGCAGGGCAATCCCGAAGCTCTAGTCATCCGCGGCGATCCGGGCATAGGAAAGACCCGGCTCCTTAACGCCGCTGCCGAATGTGCCAACGATCTACGGATCGTCCGCGTCCACGGGCACGAGGCCGAAACCGACATACCGTATGCTGCCCTGTCTGTACTCCTCGGACCACTCGTCCACGGATTGCCGGAGCTTCCCCCTGCACAGGCGTCGGCGTTGAAGGCCGCTCTGGATCTGGGTCCGGCCGTGCACGGTGACCGGCTCGGCGTGGCTGCCGCCACGCTCACCCTGCTGGCGAACTCGGCCAATGACCAACCGTTGTTCATCGCGGTGGATGACGCGCATCTGCTCGATCTTCCTTCGCTGGAAGCCCTGGTGTTCTCGATCCGCCGGATGCGCGCGGAACGCATAGCGGTCGTTCTCACAGCTCGTTGTGCGGTCGACATCTCGCCCGCCGCGCAGCGGTGGTTGGCCGCGCTACCGGAGATGCCGCTGATTGGTCTGGACTTCGCGGCAGCCAGACAGCTGCTCGCCACCCGGGGTGGGCTGTCTCGCGCGATGTGGGAGGCAACAGCCGGTAACCCGCTGGCGCTGCTGGACCTGCCAGCTACCAGCTCATCGAAGTTGCCGATCGAGCCCGTGCACCTCAGCACGCGGCTCGTCCGTGCCTATGAGCGACGGATGGCCAGCCTGCCCGAAAAGACCCGCCGCGCTGTCCTGCTGATCGCGGTCGCGGGCTCGGCAGACGACGCGGTGGACGATGCGCTGGCCCAGCATGGTCTCGACCGAGGTGACCTCGACGCGGCCGAGGACGCCGGTCTGCTCGTACAGGACACCAGCGGTGTCCGCTTCCACCACCCGCTTGTCCGCAGCGCGGTCTATCATGCGGCCGCTCCGAGGCGCAAACGCACGGCACACAGGGCGCTGGCGGCCGTCTACGGCCAGCGGCGCACTCCGGGCGCGGTAGAGCGGCACGCCTTCCACCTCGCAGCCGCGACCCCCGGCCCCCACGAGGACATCGCGCATCAGCTGACCGCCGCGGCCAGGCATGCCGCCGCTCGGCAGAACCACGTTACGGCCTTTGCGCTGTTTGAACATGCGGCGCGATTGAGCCCGGTCGGCCCGGCACGGACACAGCGGCTCCTCAAAGCGGCGTTGACCAGCCAGGCGGCCGGGATGGTCGAGGCCACCGCGACGCTGCTTGAGCTCGTGCTGGCCGAGACGGACGACGAGCGCTCGATCACCACAGCCCAGCACCTACAATGCGGCATTCAGATGTGGTGCGGCCAACCGGTCGAGGCACGCAATGAACTCCTCGCCCTGGCCGATCGAACCGAGAGCGCCGAACCCGCTTCGTCAGCCCTCATGCGCAGCCAGGCGGCCCTGGCAAGCGTCACACTCGGCGATCAGCGTCTGGCTGTGGACATGGCGCGCCGGGCGGCTCATCTGGTGCGGCACCTGCCGCCTGAGAACCGTCTGCCGGTGGTGCTGGTGGAGGCCCTTACCCTGGCCCTCGACGGGGAAACCGCACTGGCACGTGATGTGCTCGCCTGGTGCGAGGAGCACCTGGCGCAGCATGACCCGCTGTCAACCGACCAGCTCTTCGTCATCGCCGCGAACACCTACGCGTCGGTGGAGGAACCTGCGTCGGCGCGCCGCTGGCTTGAGTCCGCGGTCCAGATCACACGTTCAGCAGGCGCCGTCGGTCTGCTGCCTTTTCAGCTGTCGTGGCTGGCCAGCGCTTGCTGGCGCGACGGTGACTGGGTGGCGGGGTTAGCCCACGCGCACGCCGCAGTAAGCCTCGCCGAGGAGACCGGCTGGTTGACCGAACTGCTGAACGCTCTGATTGTCCTGGCCACCTTCGAAGCGACCCTTGGCAACGCAGCCGGTTGCCGGGAGCACGCCGCCAGGGTCGTCGAACTGGCGGCGCCGTCCGGGGCGCTGATCTTTGAGGCTCGGGCGGCCCGGGCAATGGGCATGCTTGAGCTGGGCGAGGGTCGTCCGGCCTCGGCGGCCGAGTACCTCTCCGCCTTCGCCGAGTTCGCCTACGCCCGCCGGCTCGGCAACCCGGTGCTGCTCAGCTGGGCGGGCGACCTCGTCGAGGCGCACGTCCGTGCGGGCGAACCGCACCGTGCCCAGCGTGCCTTCGATCTGCTCGTCCAAGAAGCCGAGAAGACCGGTCGGCCGACCGAACGCGCTGTCGTCGCCCGCTGTAACGGCCTGCTTTACGGCAATGACGAGCAGGGGGACGATCGGGGGTACAGCGCTTTCACCGAAGCCCTGCGGTGGCACGAGCGGGCCCAGCAGCCATTCGAGCAGGCCCGCAGCCAGCTGTGCTTCGGTGAATTCCTGCGGCGCCACCGTCGCATGTCGGAGGCCAGGCAGGTTCTCACCGACGCACTCGGCACATTCACCCGGCTGGGTGCGAGATCGTGGACCCAGCGGACGGAGGCCGAGCTCCGCGCTACCGGACTCGCTTCACAACCTGACCGGGAACGTTCAACACAACTCACCCCGCAGGAGCTGCAAGTCGCGCTGATCGTGGCGGACGGAGCCACCAACGTGGAGGCCGCTGCACAACTTTTTCTCTCCACGAAGACGATCGAGTTTCATCTGTCGAACATCTATCACAAGCTAGGGATCCGGTCGCGCGCTCAGCTTGCCAAGGTGATCGTCGCCGGTAATTCGGGACCACTTGACGGCAACAAAGCCCGCGATGGCCAACCGCTCGCTACTAAATGATGTTGCTTCTCGGGATCGAAGCACTTCGCTAGTTCAGCGGCCGTGATATTTGCCGCATTAAAAATCCATCAGCGACATCCTGCAATTGGTTACGGGGAACGCAGTTCCAGGATCAGGTCGCCGCCCTCTACCTGCTGCACGGTGTTGATCGCCAGCCGGGCCACCGTGCCGCTCTTGGGTGCAGTGATTCCGGCTTCCATCTTCATCGCCTCGATGGTGGCCACCGGCTGGCCCGCGGAGATGGTGTCTCCTTCAGCCACCTGCAGGGTGACCACGCCAGCGAACGGCGCTGAGACCTGGTTGCCGTTGGACCTGTCGGCCTTCTCAGCCACCGGGACCGTCGAGGCAACGGAGCGGTCCCGCACCTGCAGGGGGCGCAACTGCCCGTTGAGCGTGCACATCACGGTGCGCATGCCACGCTCGTCGGCGTCACCGATCGCCAGCAGCTGGATCAGTAATCGCACTCCTGGATCAAGATCCACAGCGTGCTCCTCACCGGGGCGCAGCCCGTAGAAGAATTCCTTGCTGGGCAGCACCGAAGTGTCCCCGTAGGTCTCCCGGTGCCCCTCGAATTCTGCCGCCGGACCGGCAAACAGCAGCCGGTTCAGGGTGCGCGCCCGATCCTCCTTCAGGCCCTGACGATCCTGCGGGGACAATTCCGCGTTTCCCCGCGGCGCGCTGCGGCCCGCCAGCGCCTTGCTGCGTAAGGGCTCGGGCCACCCACCCGGGGGAACACCAAGCTCGCCGTGCAGGAATCCGATCACCGAGTCGGGGATGTCGAACCGGGCGGGGTCGGCCTCGAAGTCCTTCGGCTCGACACCGGCGCCGACCAGGTGCAGGGCCAGGTCCCCAACGACCTTGGATGACGGGGTCACCTTCACCAGCCGCCCGAGCATCCGGTCGGCCGCCGCGTAGGCGTCCTCGATCTGCTCGAAACGGTCGTCCAGGCCCAGCGCCACAGCCTGTTGGCGCAGGTTGGACAGCTGGCCGCCGGGAATCTCATGGTGGTAGACCCGCCCGGTGGGCGAGGCCAGGCCCGACTCGAAGGGCGCGTAGACCTTGCGTACCAGCTCCCAGTAGGGCTCCAGATCACAGACCGCCTGCAGATCCAGCCCGGTGTCGCGCTCGGTGTGGTCGGTGGCGGCGACCAGCGCGGACAGCGCCGGCTGCGAGGTGGTACCGGCCATAGACGCTGTCGCCGCGTCGACCGCATCCACCCCGGCATCGATCGCCGCGAGGAGGGTGGCGAGCTGCCCGCCGGGGGTGTCGTGGGTGTGCAGGTGCACGGGGAGATCGAACCGGCTGCGCAGCGCTGCCACCAGCGTCCGGGCCGCCGGGGGACGCAGCAGGCCGGCCATGTCCTTGATGGCCAGCACGTGCGCGCCGGCCTGGACGATCTGTTCGGCCAGCCGCAGGTAGTAGTCCAGCGTGTACAGCTTCTCAGCGGGGTCAGACAGATCGGCGGTGTAGCACAGCGCTACCTCGGCGACGGCCCAACCGGTCTCACGCACCGCGTCGATGGCCGGGCGCATCTGTGACACGTCGTTGAGCGCGTCGAAGATCCGGAAAATATCCAACCCGGTCTCGGCGGCCTGCTCAACGAAGGCGGTGGTCACCTCGGTCGGGTAAGGCGTGTAGCCGACAGTGTTGCGCCCGCGCAGCAGCATCTGCAGGCACAGGTTGGGCACCACCTCGCGCAACGCGGCCAGCCGCTCCCACGGATCCTCGGCGAGGAAGCGCAAGGCCACGTCGTAGGTCGCGCCACCCCAGCACTCCAGGGATAGCAGTTGTGGCGTCATCCGGGCGACGTAGGGCGCCACGGCAACCAGGTCACTGGTGCGTACCCGGGTCGCCAGCAACGACTGGTGCGCGTCCCGGAAGGTGGTCTCGGTGACGCCCACGCTGGTGCGGGCCCGTAACCAGCACGCGAACCCCTCCGGGCCCAGCGCGAGGAGCTGCTGCCGGGATCCGGTAGGCGGCCGGACCTCCAGGTTAAGCACCGGCAGCTTGCTCACCGGATCAACCAGGTCGGGCGGATCGCCGTACGGCCGGTTCACCGTCACCTCCCCGAGGTAGGTCAGCAACCGGGTGCCGCGATCCGCGGACCGCCGGGCGGTGAGCAGGTGCGGCCGCTCCTCGATAAACGAGGTGGTGACCTCGCCCCCCACGAAGTCCGGTTCGTCGAGCAGCGCGAGCAGGAACGGGATGTTGGTGGCCACTCCACGGATCCGGAACTCGGCAAGCGCCCGGCGGGCCCGGCGCACCGCGGTGGCGAAGTCGCGCCCCCGGCAGGTCACCTTGACCAGCAGGGAGTCAAAGTGTGCGCTGATCTGGGCACCCGGGTACATGGTGCCGCCGTCCAGCCGGACCCCGGGCCCACTGGCCGAGCGGTACGCGGTGACCGTTCCGATGTCCGGGCGGAACTCGTTGGCCGGATCCTCGGTGGTGATCCGGCATTGCAGCGCCGCGCCGTGCGGCACGATGGTGTCTTGGGACAATCCGAGGTCGGCCAGCGTCTCCCCGGCCGCAATCCGCAGCTGGGCGCTGACCAGGTCAATATCGGTGATCTCCTCGGTCACCGTGTGCTCGACCTGGATGCGTGGGTTCATCTCAATGAACACATGGCGGCCGTCGCGGTCGACGAGGAACTCCACGGTGCCCGCGTTGACGTAGCCGACCCGCCGGGCGAAGGTCATCGCGTCGGCGCAGATCCGCTCTCGCAGATCGGGGTCCAGATTCGGCGCGGGGGCCACCTCCACCACCTTCTGGTGCCGCCGCTGCACTGAACAATCCCGCTCGTAAAGGTGAATCACGTCCCCGTTTGGGTCGGCGAGGATCTGCGCCTCGATGTGCCGGGGGTCGATAACAGCCCGCTCCAGGAACACGGTCGGGTCACCGAAGGTCGACTCCGCCTCACGGCTGGCGGCCTCCAGCGCATCCCGCAGGCTGCGACGCGCGGTAACCCTGCGCATGCCGCGCCCACCGCCCCCGGCAACGGCCTTGACGAAGACCGGGAACCCGATCTCGTCGGCGGCAGCCATCAGTTGGTCGATGTCGGCGGACGGGGCGCAGGACGCCAGCACCGGCACTCCGGCTTCACGCGCGGCAACCACCGCCCGCGACTTGTTACCCGCCAGCGCTAGCACAGCAGGAGGCGGCCCGACGAAGGTGATGCCGGCCTGCTGGCAGGCCATGGCCAGTTTCGGGTTCTCCGACAGGAAGCCGTAACCAGGGTAGACCGCATCGGCCCCGGTGCGCTGGGCAGCCCGGATGATCTCCTGCACCGAGAGGTACGCCCGGACGGGATGACCTCGCTCGCCGATCTGGTAGGCCTCGTTGGCCTTGAGCCGGTGCTCGGAGTTGCGGTCCTCGTAGGGGAACACCGCGACCGTCTGGCAACCCAGTTCGTAGGCGGCGCGAAACGCCCGGATCGCAATCTCCCCGCGGTTGGCGACCAGCACCTTGCGGAACATGTGCCAGCTCCTTCCACACGGCCACGTGGCCGGGATCTCCGGCCGGGTGCGCCGAATGCATCATCCCAAGTGATGACTGCTACCGGGAGATCGACGAGGACCCGGCGGGCCAGGGACTCCCGCGTGAGCGGCCGGAGGGGTATCAAGGAGATGTGGTGCACGGAAGGGATGCGACCATGGGCAGACTGCGGCGCCACCATGACCGCCGCCCCCGCCGGGCACGGGGACCGTTGGGTCCGCTGCTGGTGCTGCTCTATGTAGCTCTCATGGCCGGGAGCGCCCTGTTCGTCATGGCGCTGATCACCACGGTGATGACCCTCGCGTCGTTCATGCTGGTCGGAGCGGCTGCGTTGGTCGTGACGCGGCATCTGTACCGCCACCGCCGCCGGGCGGCTGGCTGGCAGCAGCAGCCGCCCGTGCCCGCGGCTCGATCCGTGCTCCCCGCTGCGCGCGCCAAGCCGGTCCCGGAC
>JALZHU010000404.1 GCA_030860695.1 Actinomycetota bacterium | reverse complement strand
ACAAACCGTGAAGCGATCCGCTGCCTCAAACGCTACGTCGCTCGTGAGATCTACCAGCTCATCAAGCCCACAGTTCAATGCACTACGCCAGCCTCAGCGGCTTGACATCCATAGGGGCATCAAACCCTGCGGACGGTCCGGCAGGATGTCACCGGTGGCCGAGGACAGGCAGAACGTCGACCCCTCGACCAGAGCGATTGTCCCGTCGTCACCAGACAACATCGGTGGTCCGGTACCAGAAGCCCACGCGCCGGTCATGACACCATGATCGCCGGCGTCCGCGCCGAGCGCGAGGCCATTCTCCAGGCGGCGCGACGTCGACCGCCCCCGTCGCGGTAACGGGCCAGGAGCAAGCCCGCTACCGGCTCGCCGGCTTGACACGCTCAGCCGCGAGGGCGGCTGGTGAGCTTGTCGCGCAACCGATCTACCAGACCAACGCCGGGGCCGACGAGCTTGTGGAATAGCTGGTTGTTGGGAGCTGCCGGATGTGGGCGGGTGGGCGCCACCTTCTTAGCGGTGTCGACCTTCTCTCGCATCTTGATGAGTTCGTCGCGCGGCGCCCTCATGCGGAGCTGGGGAAAATGCTCGTTCTCCTCATCGTGGGCGTGGTCGCGCAGCTTGTCGGTGAGGTCGCGTACCAGGGTGTCGAATTTTGGGTCGGACGCTCGAACTCCCTCGAGCTGCTTCATGATCTCTTCGAGCTGCTTGTGTTCTTCGGTGTCGTGTGCGATGGCCTCCTCGCCGTCGGGCAGGTGCTCGCGCATGGCGGGGTATCTGACACCGAGTGCCGGACGATCTCACTGATCACGGTGTCGGCGAGTTCCCGGCGCTCCTCCGGGTCGGTGCTCGACATGATGCGGTCGAGCAGTTCAAGCGCCTCGCGGTGGTCGGTTGTCAGCTCGTCGATGACATCGGTGTCGGTACGCTGGTCAGCCACGTCAACCTCCTCGATCGTGTCCAGGACCGGTCCTAGGTGGCCGGAACGCCCGAACTGTGGCCTGGGTGGGTCGGGGTGGACACGTCCACAGTTGCAAGCACGGGCGATGCCTGGCTTGGCCATCACAGGTCCAAATCGGTCCCTCAGGCTGACCTACGGGCATGAGCGACATCGCTATCCAACAGACCGAGCCGGTTTTCCATCAGCTTCGAGGCGACGAGTTCGCTGATGCCGCCGTACCAGGCGGACATTCGCGTCGGCCCTGCCTCCTCGACCGGCGTCAGTACCATCGCAAGCCCGCCCGCGCTGGCGGCGGCTGAGCCGGTGAAGACGAACGGGCAGGTGCGGGTGCGCCTCATGCCAGGCGGGCGCGGCGGTCTGGGACAGCAGCAGCGCGGTGTAGGAGGCGACTGCGGGTGAGGTCGGCTTGGCCACCCGCAGCATGTGATGGAAGCGCTCGGGCCGCCCGAGGTCGGCGACCAGCAGGTAGACGCTGACGAGCAGGGTCACCAGGGAACCGATGCGGCCCACTCGACGCAGCGCCGGCCGACCGGTCAGGTCGGCACCCGCGCCAAGCACCGCTAAACCGGCGGACAGGCCTCCGGTGAACAGGTACGCGGGAACCTTCCACTCCCACACCGGCGGCTTGAGCACCGGCCTTCCGTAGTAGGAACGGAACTCGGCGCGCGGTACGGCCATCAGCAACCGCCTCTCGCGAACACCGCGACCGCGGCGGCGAGGAACGCCGACGCGGCCATCCCGGCGTACTTCCACATTGCGGGCAGGTCGCGCGTCGGCACGACCGGGTCGGGAGGCAGGCCGTAGACCCGCCGCTATCCCGCCGGTGGCGCCCTCGACCACGGCCCGCCCGAACCGTGCTGGTAGGCGGCCGAGGTTTCCTTGGCCTCCGCGTGGTGCTGGTCCCCTGCGAAGGGGCCGCCGAGGCGCCCTCGTAGTGCCATGTCGCCGGGTCATAGGCCGCCTTGGCCTCGTCGTAGCCGCTGAACAGGCCGTCGAGGTCTTCGGTGTCCCGGTAGCCCTCGCTGACGAGGAACGAGGCGTTGGTGTAGGCGACCACGTATTCGCGGAAGTCGAGCTCGTTGGACAGGATGTGATTGATCACCCCGCCAAGGAACGCGATATCGGTCCCGGCACGCAGCGGCACGTAGAGGTCCGCGGGCCGGTCACCAACTGCTTGCTGACCGAGCCCTTCGGACACAACCGCCCGCGTGAGATCGGGCTGTGTGGATCATCCTCGATCTGAATGACCGCATCTCCATTCCGGCAGGTCGAGCTTCGCCCCAAAGATGAACGTAGCTTTTACTGGGTGGGCTCCGACCGCGGCGGGAGATTTAGCGCTGGCGGCATCAACATCGACGACTTGTTCAGCGATCTTTTCGGTTCGCGTGGCGCATCCGGGCCAATTTCGGGAGCTGATCAGGAGGCGGAACTCGAGCTGTCGGTCGAGGACGCTTACCGCGGCGGCACCCGTCGCATCACCCTGTCCGGAGCAGACGAGCCCACCAGTTTCGAAGTGGTCATTCCTCCCGGAGTCACCGATGGGCAACGCATCCGCCTGGTTGGCCGGGGTGGGCAGGGCTCAGGCGGCGGCACGCCCGGGGATTTGTATCTAGTGGTGCGGATCGCGCCACACCCGCGCTACCGGGTCAACGGGCGCGATATCTCGGTGGATCTGCCGTTGGCACCGTGGGAGGCGGCGCTGGGGGCCAGCGTCCCGGTGCCCACCCCGGGTGGGGAGGCCAAGGTGCGCGTGCCGGCGGGATCCTCGACAGGTCGCCGGTTGCGATTGCGCGGGGAAGGCATGCCCAACCCGCGGGGAACACCAGGTGACCTTTATGCCGAGGTGAAGATCATGGTGCCGCGGAAGCTGGCGCCGCGGGAGCGGGAGCTGTTCGAGGCGCTGCGGAGGGATTCGGCCTTCGATCCGAGAAAGGGAACATGACCGCCAACGCACTTCTCCCCGCGGAGGCGGCGTTGTGACCGCCTAGTCGATTACCTTGCTATGCATCCTCCGGACACTGCCAATCTTACCACACAGTGGCACGTTTCCGCGGCTCAGCGCCCTGATCACACTCTGTGGTCGCGTGGTTCTTTGGGGCCGTTAACATGGGAGATGAAGATCCGTCAAGCACCCGGAGGAATCCCCCCTTGCCCGACATGCCAGTGGGCCAGCTCATCCGCCTGTACCGCATCGACCACAAGAAGAGCACGGTCAACGTAGCCACGCATGCCGGAATCACCGCGCGCTACCTGGAGATGATCGAGGCCGGAACCAAGACGCCCTCGCTGCCTGTCTTGCGCAAGCTGGCCAAGGTGCTGGGCGTGCGCACCTCCGCGCTCATCGGCGAAGCACCAAGCGAGAACCACGAGGAGCCGATCAACTCCCGGCTGGCTGAGATTGAGCGGGCACTTATTACATACCGCTCCATTGGTTTGACCGAGCCAGCGACACTGCCTGACCTTCCTGCGCTAACCAAGCGGGTTAACGCAGCCTGGCAGGCCTGGTTCACTTCGCCGACCAGGTACACCGAGGTACTACAGGTATTGCCCGGTCTTATTGTTGACGCTGAGCGTGCCATACACGCCACCAGGCGGTCGCCGAAGCCTTCCGTCAAGCATCCGAAGTCTACCAACTGGCCCGATCGGTGGCCATCACGATCGGTCAGCCTGGATCCACCGTGCGGATTGTGACCGAGGGCGTGTCATAAGAGGGGAAGTGCCCTTTGGCCTGGGAAGATCGGAGTTGCTGACGCCCCGATACCCGTCGTCGAAAGGGCACCTCGTAGAT
>JALZHU010000126.1 GCA_030860695.1 Actinomycetota bacterium | reverse complement strand
GCGCGACAGCCTGCGGGGTGACCGCTCAGGTCGCGTGGTCTGTATAACAATTTGGTCACGTTTCAGTTGACGGTGCCCGTTCTGCTCTGCGGTGTCAATGCCGCCATGTGGGCGGGGGGGCAGCACACCCGCGCAGGCCGTCCTGCAGCAAACCCAGTGATCACGGCGGGCTCTGGGCGGGTTTGTTCTCGCCATCCTGGATGAAAGTCCTCCAGCGGGGAGCACCTGCGCGCCGCAGACGGCGACGTAGCGGCGTCCGGCGCGAGGGCCCTCGGCTGCAAGCCTGTGGGGTGCGCGGGGCTCGATACCGGTAAGTCCGTGGGTCCTGCTTGGACAGGCGGTCAGCGCACAGGAAGCCGAGGAGCGACACATCACGTTTGTCGCGATCCCCCGCTTCTGCATGCTCGCCCTGCCAACCGACAGCTCCGACGACGTCATCAACGCCTTAAAGGCCGCTGGCTTCCAGCGCCTCCCGGTGATCGATCCTGACAGCAATTCAGCTGTTGTTGTCATCGATCACACACGACACTCAGCGAGTCTGCAGCCCCAAACGGTCGGTGGCTGACCCGGGGTAGGGTCCCGCCACCAGTTGGTAACCGTCAGCAATGAGGGGGTTCGGATGACCGAGGCTCGCGCCGCCGCTAAACGCCGGCGAGCACGGCAGCCCACCGAGGCGGCCGTGCGACTGGATCGGCCGCGCAGGCGCAACGTCGATTACCTACAGGCACAGCGAGACGCTGAACGCCGGATCGAGACCGCCCTGCACGCTTATCTTGCCCTGGAACAGCAGATTGAGCAGGTCCGCGTGGCCGCACAGAACGACATCAAGCAGATCCGCCTGCGGCAGGCCATAGCGGTGTGGCAAATTAGCCACGTCGGTCACACAGTGCAGCAGATCTCCGAGCTGCTGGAGATACCCCAAAAAGACACACGACGGCTACTGTCCGCCGGGCAGATCGCCGCGCACCAGCCAACCCCGCAGCCCACACATGACAAACCCCTGCCGGCCGTAGCCGGCCAGCCGGTCGGCGGCGTCGTCCATGCGGGCCAGTGTCTGCGGCGGCTTGTCGGCTGGCTGCTGCGGACCGGCCTCGACGACGTCGTGGCCCGTCAGCTGCTCCCGGCAGCCGCGGGCCCGATTCTCCCTGGCCGGTTAGAGCGCCCACTCGTCCACTGCCAGGAAACTCTGGTTTGCCGTCGGGGCGTACCGGACCTCGTGCTGCGGCAAGCAGCCGGCGCGCCGCCTCATGTTCGTCCACATCAAACAGCTCGACACGCAGCAGCGGGCGGAACAACGACGGCACCACGCAGGACTCGACCTGCACCGGCATCAACCGGTGCCCACCCTGATCGTTCTTAACCAGGGCTGAGGTCCACTCGTTGGCGGTGTAACGGATCTCCTCGAAGTATGCCGAAGAGAACAGGGCCACCACGCGGTTCGCGGCCGTCACCGCCCGGAGCATTCTTGCGAGAAAGTTGTCCCCTGCCGCCCAGTCCCAGCAGTCCAGCTCCACGGTGTACCCAACCTCCACCAAGTGCCAAGCCACCCATTCCGCCCACGCCTGGTCCCGCCCGGAATGACTGATGAAAAAGTCAACTCCTACCGGGTTCTGCCCGCGCCTGGTACCTGTTGTCACAGCTCAAGTATGCTCCAGCGAATCAAGACAACTGCCCTGTCCAGCTTGATCAGCCCGGCAATCTGCAGAGCACCTGGATTTTAGACGAGCCCTGCCGATCGCGTCGGTACGAGATGCGTGGGCGGCACTGCGCCACCAAGTCCTCGCGGCCGGGCCCGTGGTTTCCGTTGGACCAGTGACCACATCAAGATCCGCGGCAAGCGGCATGACCTTGAAGAATTCGCTCCCGAAACGTCGACGGCGAGGCGCGTACGCGCGGCATCTGTTTCTGGTCGGTGCCGATATACAGCTGGAACAGGATGTCCGCACCGATCGCGCTGTGATCGTCCTGCCTTGCATGTGCCGACCGGCAACGCTCCAGCCGTTCTAACTCGGCTTGTGCGGCTTGAAGGAACTCCTCCCGTTCGGAGGCGGGCACGTCGCCGACTGCGCGATCATGATGTTCCTGCCAGATCGTCCGATGGTGCGACGAGCCTCGAGGTGACTGATCTCCAGAGGAGCCTCTCGGTTCACCCGACCGACCGTTGGGTGGCTCGCTGCATGGTGAAACGACAATCCGCTGCCGAGCGAGGTCAACGAGGCGAACAAATCTAACAAATCTATAGTCAATTTAACAGACTTATCAGCGGATGCCGAGAGATGCTATCTGCCGCTGATCTGCGAGATCCCCGGTCATGTAGGGCCCACCGCGCGTCCGTACCGCCGGTCAGCTCAGCTCGCCAACATCCTCTCATCGGCAGATGAGCGCGATCTGGCCGGTCTGGGGCCCACGGTGCTTCCCGCTGATACGATTCCAGTCTGGCGGGTACCTTCTTGTGTGGTACCTCGTTCGTGCCTACTTCGGAGGCGGCTGGATGGAGACTGTAGGCGTGCGTGACCTCGCCAACCGAGCGTCCGCCGTGCTCGACCAGCTGGAGCAGGGCGGGCAGCCCGTCATCGTCACGCGACGCGGACGCCCGATCGCGGTGCTCTCCGCGATCGACGCCGAGGAGTTCTACGACTACGTACTCGCTCATTCTCCGGAGTTCGCCGCCGGCCGGAAAGCAGCCGAGGAGCGCTTCGCCCGCGGTGAGTACGGGCAGCCGCTCAATGACGTGATCGCCGAACTGGACGCCGAGGACAACTCGGGCGCAACGAGTGCCTGAGATCAGGATTGAACGGGCAGCCAAGAAGGACCTGAAGCGGATCGGCCCCGGCCCCGAGCGCAATCGCATTGTCGCCGGCCTGCGTCGGCTCGCTGAGGACGCTCCCAACCTCGACATCAAGGCCATTGCCGGCGCGACACCCGGATGGTTCCGGCTGCGCATCGGCGAATACCGGATCTGCTACTACCGAGCCCGCCACGACGGACCAAACGGCCCAGTCACGATCTATGCCGTCGAGCGAATTGTGCCCCGCGGCGCGTTCGACGCCGCAGCCGTGTCACTACCTGAGCAACGCTGACACTGACACCACTACACCCATTCGCATTCACGAATGATGGCACGTCGATTATCAACAGCTGTGACAGGAAATGTTCCTCGCAGGCACGTCGGCATGTCCTTGAAGATCACCCGCAGATCAAGCATGGTCGGCCATCGTCCGCTCCTGCGGCGCGAGCGGGATGCGGATCGCGACTCTCTTCCGTGGCGGCAAGAGAAGGGGACTCGCACGCCAGAAAAGCATGAATGCCCAAGCCATCGACCCGGGCGTTCTCGGTGGAGTACTTGCCGCTTACTCGCACTCGATGCAAGCTGCTGACCTGCGGCTTTGACACACCGCTGCGCTCATCAGCCCGGTGGGTGCCCCGAGGCCGAGCGCGAAGCGTCCGTGGAGCCTGCGCGACCGCAACGATGAGCGCGACATCACCGAGCCGGTCAAGACTGCTCATCGCCGTCGTCATCGCATCTCACGGGCTCCATCATGATGATCGAGTCCTCGGTCACCACCATGCCCGGCGTCGGCTCGCCCGTCTCACCGCCCTTTGTCGTGGCCACCAAGGTGTGCGCGAACCGGCGGAGATCGTCACTGGTCATGGTTGTCGGGCCCCAGGTCTGTCCGGTCGGGGTCGTGATCGTAAGGGTGTGCAGGCCCGTCTGCGGTTCATGGACGAGATGCCAAAAGTGACCACTAGACAGCATCCCGGTCGACTCGACTGGCTCCATCGGGTCAGACCTTCTCGTCTTGACGGCTTTGATCTTTGAGGACGAGTGTCACCTGCAGTGTCGTTGCCATCAGGAGTTTAGGTCACAGGGCGTCTGTGCCCCGAGACCGAGCGCGAAGCGTCCGTGCAACCTGCGCAAGCGCCTCGATGAAGGCAACATCGCCGAGCTGATCACCGCCTACCGCCAAGGCGCCGCCGCCGCCTCCCTCGGTGCCCATGGCTTGAGCCTCAACAGTAGTGTCAAGCGCCTCGCACATCGCCGGTGGCCGCTAGACCTTACCCACGCGACGCGCTACGAAGGCAACGCCGGCCGGACGCATCCATAGCCGCTCATGCCCGGCGTTCAGCGCGCGCACAGCGGCAGAAGCGGATGTTGTATCCGGCAATCGCCGTGCGTGACATGATCTCATTCGTTGTCGCGTAGTCGATTATGCGTAGCAACGGATTGCACCCTTGGCGCTGAGCCGGTGATCGGTCACGTTACTGTGACGCCGTCAGTAGCTGCGCTGCGTTGACTGGGTACAGCCATTCCACCTTGATCTGGTGATGACGCAGACCGCCTACAGGGAAGTCACTCTTAGGTGCCGCAGTAGGTGACGTGGGGACCGCAGCTGGTGGGTGCCGGTTCGGCGTAGTGCTCCAAGCCTGGACGCTGGATGAACGGACGGGCAACGACCTCGATGAGGCGGTGGAACGGCGCGATGTCACCGTCGGTGGCGGCGGTTAGCGCCTCTTCCACGTGATGGTTGCGCGGGATGTAGATTGGGTTGACCTGGTCCATGGCTGCCGTTACGGCGTTTCGGTCCCGTGGCAGCAGGGCCTGCCAGCGCCCAGCCCACGCGTCGAATGCCTCTGGCTCGGTGAACAGGGATCGCGCCGGGCGTCCGCATAGGTGCGACGACAGCGCCCGGAAAAACTGCGTGAAGTCCACGCGCTGGGTGTGCAGCAGCGCCAGCAGGTCTTGGATCAGCGGTCGGTTCGGCGCGTCGAGACCAAGCTTTGTGGCCATGCCGCGTGTCCAGTAGCGCTCGTAGCGCTGGGCGAATGAGCTCAGCGCGTCGGTGGCGGCCTCGACCGCGACGTCGGTGTTTGCGTCGATTAGCGGCAGCAACGTCTCGCCCAGCCGCGCCAGGTTCCACTGCGCGATCTGGGGCTGGTTGCCGTAGGCGTAGCGGCCACCGTGGTCGATCGAGCTGAAGACCGTCGCGGGGTCGAAGGTGTCCATGAACGCGCAGGGGCCGTAGTCGATGGTCTCCCCGGAGATTGTCATGTTGTCGGTATTCATGACGCCGTGCACGAACCCGACGAGCATCCAGCGGGCGACTAGCGATGCCTGCGCGTCGATGATGCGCCGATAGAATTCCAGGTAGGGGTTCTGCGCCTTGGCCGCGTCGGGATGGTGGCGCGCGATCGCGTAGTCGGCCAGCTTCCGGATGAGCGCCGGGTCGCCGGACCCGGCGGCGTACTGAAACGTGCCAACGCGCAAATGGCTCGCCGCCACCCGCGCGAGCACCGCACCGGGCAGCATCGTCTCCCGTACGACCTGCTCGCCGGTGGCCACCACCGCAAGCGCCCGGCTGGTGGGGATACCCAGCGCGTGCATCGCCTCGCCCATCACGTACTCCCGCAGCATCGGCCCGACGGCCGCTTTCCCGTCCCCACCCCGGGCCAACGGGGTTCGACCGGAGCCCTTCAGATGCAGGTCGCGACGGCGCCCACGACCATCGATCAGCTCGCCGAGCAGCAGCGCCCGGCCGTCTCCCAGCCGGGGCACGTAGCCGCCGAACTGATGGCCGGCATAGGCCTGCGCGACGGGGCGCATCCCGTCCGGGACCGCGTTGCCGACGAGCAACGCAACACCGGCCGGCTCCCGCAACGCCTCGGCATCGGCACCCAGCTCTGTGGCCAGTTCCTCGTTCAGCATCAGCAGGGCGGGCGCCGGCACCAATGCTGCCGTCCACGGCACGGATAAACCGGGCAGTTCGCGGGCGTAGGAGTGATCGAACTCCAACAGCGACCGGGCGGCGACACTCATGACCCGAGGTTACGTGGCCGGGCCAGCGCGACCGTCCCGATCCAGTGAACATCACAGCGCCGCACCTGCTTCAGTGCGGATCCGGACGGGGAACCCGCTTGTGCAGCTTGCTGGAAGGGGCAACCGCCGCGCTGCCGTATCCGGTGGCGCGAGGAAGCGGAGGTGCGACGCCGGGGCTACCCGACAACACCGCCGCCGACCACATCACCGCGCTGTGGGACGTGCTGCGCCAGCAACCCGGGTGCCGCTGCGGTGACAGGTTGATGGCTCGCCATCAACGCGAAGAAATGCTCGCTCATCGGCAGAAGAGTGCGTTACTGCCACATGGCATGCTTGCAGTGGCGTCCCGCTGGCGGATGAGCAGGCGGACCCCGGGACCCAGTTGAAACGAGTTGTGGTCAACCTGACCCTGGCGAGCCTGCCGCGCACTCGAGGCGATCGTTGCCCGCGCGGGCGATAGCAAGATTGACACGCCTGAAAGCCAGCTCTAACGAGATACATCAGCACATAGCGCGTCAAGATCGCTCCGCTGGCCCGCGTACTCAGCACTCTCTACGGCCACTCCACGAGGTGGGCTCCCTGGCTGGTGCGGTGAGGCCAAACGCGACCTCGCGCCACACCACAGTGCTTTCCGAGCCAAAATTCCATGAACAGATTCACGGACAGGCCTGTCTAGCCCCAAGCCAATGGTCTGAGCCTCGTACCTCCGCGCCGGCGGCACTTCGAAAAAGATTGGAACGATTAGGACCAATGTTGGTCATCGACAACAACGAAAGCATCGAGTGGCGCTGCCTTCACTCGTCAGCGCACACGACATCGACGGTCTCATCACCATGCACACCGGTCTGGATCATGCACGGGTGGTCCCCCGGGCTGCCTGCCGGTGAGGCCGCATCCATCAACTGTTCCCACGTTTGGCGTATCAAACTGTTGCCTCGACGGGTGTGGAGGTGGGTTACGGCAGGCTGCTCGGCGCCGCCGCAACCTCACCTCGATCGTCGGTCATCGACGACTAAGCTGCTGCGTGCGCTTGGTCGAACGCCTGCTGGATCGACGCCGGGATCCTGCCCCGCTCGCTGATGTTGTGGCCGTGCTGGCGCGCCCACTCCCGTACAGCTCGGGTTTGCTCACGGGACTGCCGACCGCGCCACCACTTGGAGTGCTGCGGGTCCGACGTCCGCTGCTGCCCTTGACCTTCCGGGCGCTTTCGATGAAGCCACCGATAGCGGACTTGAACTCCGCAATGTTCTGCGTGGACAGGTCGATCTCGTAGGAGACTCCATCGACAGCGAACGAGAACGTCCGCTCGGCAGGTGAACCGTCAATGTCATCGACGAACTCACGGATAATCTTCTGCGCCATGCCAAGTTCCTCCTCGGGAACAACTAAGTCCAGTCACGACATGCGACTGGACCGTCCTTACGTGCCGGTTCTATCACAACACGCGCGCCGGGTGTTAATTGACCTCCGTTGCAGGCTGCGTGGCGCACCGCGGCTGGTGCAATGCCGGCTGCAACGGATACTGCCATCTTCGCTGCGACTTCCACCTCTTCTGCGGGAGAACAATCGGTGATAGCCCCTGCCCTGGCTGGCATGTTGGATGCAGGTAGCTTTCGAACCAGTAATCGACGTGCCGGTAAGGGACGCCCGCTAGGTGTATGAGGTCTCGACTGGTGACATAGCCGGGGGGATTGAGGCGCAGTCGGCGCACTTGGCGTAGTCGTCGAGTTTTCAAATAGGGTACCAGCGGTGTTGGCCGCCGCTCCCGGCGTGCAAGACTTGCGCTCAGATCAACTGCGTGAGGGCAGCGAGTGGCTTGCTGCGCCATACCGGGAACCCGGCCGATACGGGTCGCGGTGGCAACCTGACCGACTTGCTGAAACCTCATTACTAGCATCCTCGAGCCTGCCGAAAGCCCCGGCCTGCTCTCACACCAGCGGCCGCGGTCGCCACCGAGGATCGGAGTTAACGCGCTAACCGTGCTCGCCCGGGCCGTGGTAGGTCGGCTGCGCGAGCTTGTTTCGGCACGGGTTCACCGCCCCGCTGAGGGGTCAGCTGGCCTGATCATCGCAGAGCGCGGCGAGCAGCCGGTCGAGGAACTGCGCCTGGCCGCGCGCTAGCTTGACCCGGGCTGCAGAGCAGTCGAACCACTCGGCCCGATCCATCTCGGGGAAGTTGCGGATTTGGCCGGATCCCGGCGGCCACTCCAACTCGAAGGTATTGCTCCGGGCCTGCCTGGCGTCGAAGTCGGACTCGACGGCGTAGACAATGAGCCGCTTGCCGGTGGGCAGGCGGATCGTACCCAGTTCAATCTCCCGACCGGCCGGAAGCGGTGCACCCAGCTCCTCCTCGAACTCCCGGGCCGCCGCCATCCGGGGATCCTCATCCGCGGTGTACTCGCCTTTAGGAATCGACCACGCGCCATCGTCGCGGTGTGCGTGAAACGGCCCACCCATGTGGCCGAGCAGCACTTCAACGTGACCCGACGAAGTGATGCGAAACAGCAGCGCTCCGGCGCTGCATGCCATGGCCATCTTGTGACGATATCCGCGCGCCGGCACAAGCGGCGGGGCCGGGGTTGGACCGCGGCGTGCGGTAGGCAGATGGGTTTCGGGCGCGATGTGGAACCTGCTCGATCCGAAGGACCACGGGCAGAACTTCGCGTCGCTATCCGTGCTGGGCATGGCAGTTCAGGACGAGTCTCTTCCTGCTTGAACGGCTTCACGCCGTGGAGTAGCAGGCGTGTGGTTAGTGTGCAAGTCCTCCGGGGTGACTGGTACCTGCGGCATGGCTAGCGGCTGCAGCTGCGCACTGAAGCTGTCCACGCACCAGCTTCCCTGTGAAAAGATCTATCCATGTGTCTGTCGGGGACGTTTCACGCTGTGCACCAGGAAGCCGACGCCACCCCGGCCCGTCCCGACGGCCCGGCGAGCCACACTGGTCGGCGCCGCCGTCGCGGCAGCCACCGTGACCATGCCGGCTGCCTGCGCCCAGGCCGCGTCCCGTCGGGGCGGGGAGGTGCGGGATTTGACCCACGTTTTTCGAGCCGGCTTTCCTGTCTATGCTGGTGGCCCCCCGGTCGACGCACGGTTGCCACGATCGAGGACACCGGCTTCTACGTCCAGGCTTGGTCGTTTGCAGAGCACATGGGCACCCACCTGGACGCGCCGGGACACGCTGTGCCCGGCGGTCGGTTGGTCCCCGAGCTTGACCCGGAGGAGATGTTCGCCCCCATCGCGGTGATCGACATTTCCGGCCGGGCCGAGCAAGATACCGACGCGATGGTGGAAGTCGGTGACTTGCGCGACTACGAGCGCCGCCACGGCCGCATCCCGAACCGCGCCGTCGTATGTATGTACTCGGGATGGGAGCGACGGGTGCATGACCCGGCCGCGTACCGCAACCCGGGTCCGGATGGCAGGCTGCACTTCCCGGGGTTTGGCCTAGAGGCCGTCGAGTGGCTGCTGGAGCAACGTGGCATCCTCGCCCTCGGAGTCGACACGCTGAGCCTGGACATCGGGGCGTTGACCGCCTTTCCCGTCCACAGGCGACTTCTCGGGGTCGACCGCTATGGCCTGGAGAACCTCGCCAGGCTCGGGCAGATGCCACCGCGCGGGGCAGAAGCGGTGGTGGGGATCGTGCCCTGGGAACAGGGCTCCGGGGGGCCCTGCCGCGTCCTGGCCCGCTGGTGAGGCAGCGAAGCCGGCATGAGATGGCCTCTAAAGATGGTTCCGGTCAATCCGCGGCAAGGTTGTCGAGCATTGGGCTCAGGTCACCGGGCGCGGCAAAGACGTAGGGGAAGTCCACGAGCTGTTTGCAGAACCTAAACCGCAAGGTACGTGACCTGCCGATTTCGAGGCAGGGTCGCCTCCCACGGGCAAGGCCAACCTACAGCTGCCTGCGGTTGGCCTTGGGCACGTGGCCGGGGTCGCGCACAGCGCGAGAGCCAGTCACCGCAGCTCGACGTATCGCACCGCCTGCTGCGGGCTAGCATCGCGTGGTGCTGGCGCCGACCAAGTAGCCAAGGTGGCCTGGGTGAGTGTGTCGCGGGTGATGTGGCAGTCGACATCGTCCCTACCCAACAGCGGCGCACGCAGCCGATCGTGTGCGACCTCTGTCACCATTGACACCGTTGTCCTGCTTAGGGGTTGATGCATGATCACGACGCTGGAACGCGGGCGGTATGGCCTGCTGACGACTGCGATGTGCCGACAAGGAGCGGCATGACCCGGCCGACTTCCCACGGCTTGACCAGCTCGACGGAACGACCGCGCGTCGCCCAGTTCCGCGACACTGCGACGGTCAACGCTGCGCTGCTCCAGCGCTCGACGGATCCGTCATGAAGCGGTTTGTGACTATTGCCACCCTGTTTTTGGTGTCAATGACAAGTTGTACGTCGTCTCAGGAGGTCCGGTTTGCGGGACCGAGCCCAAGCGAGTCGTTTGCATTCCGGGTGCTGGCCACCGGTTTGGCGGACCCCTGGGAGCTCATATGGGGTCCTGACGGTTTTCTCTGGGTTACCGAGAAGAGCGGCAAGAGAGTGGTTCGAGTGAATCCCTCGGACGGGTCGAAGACCACCGTGATCACTATTCCTGATGTTTACACTAGCGACCGCCGCCAGGATGGCCTGCTCGGCATGGCGTTCCATCCCAGCTTCCTGGCCGGCGTCGAAAACAACTACGTGTATCTCGCCTATACCTACAATACTCACCCTGGCGGGCCTGCCGAGCCCCGGGCAAAGATAGCGCGCTATACCTATGATCCAGCAACGAAGACGTTGGGTCATCCCGTGGACTTGATCACGGGTTTACCGGCCAGCAACGCTCACAATGCAGGTCGACTGCTGATCGGGCACGACCAGCGGCTGTACTATTCGACCGCGGACCAGGAAAACAACCAAGGCGAACACTTCTGCAATCCAATCCAAGCGCAAGACCTTCCCACCGCACACGCAGTCAGTGCACGGGATTGGACAACATATGTCGGAAAAGTCCTGAGACTTAATCTCGACGGGAGCATTCCGTCCGATAACCCAGTAATCAGTGGGGTACGGAGCCACATCTACACCTATGGACATCGAAACCCGCAGGGTCTCGTGTTCGCGCCAGGAGGTCGACTCTTCTCATCAGAACATGGCCCCAAAAGCGACGATGAGATCAACTTGATCCAGGCTGGAAAAAACTACGGCTGGCCGTACGTGTCCGGTTTCAAAGACGACCAAGCCTATGCGTACGCCAACTGGTCGGCCTCAACCACGCCGCCGTGTCCCAGCCTCAAATACAGCGACCATGTCCCGCCATCCGTACCCCAGCAACGTGAGACCGCCTGGAGCGGCCCGGACTATGTCGAGCCCCTGAAAACGCTCTACACGGTCCCGAACGGATACAACTTCCAAGACCCCGCCTGCGGTGAACCGCTGTACATCTGCTGGCCCTCGATCGCCCCCTCCAGTATTGACTTCGTGCCCGCAGACAACGGCGGGATCGCGAGCTGGCACAATTCTCTTTTAGTCACCAGCCTGAAAAACGGTTCGCTTTATTGCCTGAAGCTCACCCAGGACGGCGGCTCTGTCCGAGGCGATATTACGCAGTATTTCAAGACCACAAACCGCTACCGGGACCTGGCGCTCAGTCCGGACAATCGCACGGTTTATATCGCCACCGACAGCACTGGCCTGGCCGGACCCCAGTCCGGACCCTCCACCGAGAGTCTCGACAATCCCGGAGCGATTCTGGCGTTCACCTTCGTGGGCACCGAGTAGACCGGCGAAGGGACATGAACCGGACTGTTGCATCGACGAAACACAGGTCGAGCACCCGCCACCGGTAACCAGTTGGTTCGCAGGTCACCGTCAGTGACGCGAACCCCGCGGCGCGCGCTCAAGGGCCCAGCCCAGCAGCGGCAACGCCGGCCGCGACGCATCCATCGCCGCTCATGCCCGGCGTCCACCACCCGCACAGCAGTTGTTGCCGGCAGCGGGCTGAAATGCATAGGTATTCAGTCGTAGGACGGGGATAAGGCAGCCCAGCTGCCTCACATGATCGTGTTTGCGCTCGCTGACCAACCCTGACCCACCTACGCGGCCTATGCCGCACAAGGATTCCCGGATCCTCGCGGGCACTTGCGTAGCGGCTATGCGGGGTGGACGGCACCGAGCGGCAGACTCGCCCAGTGAGCCCAACGCGTGCCGTCGAAACCGATAAGCCATGCCTCGTGGATGGTGCAGGTGAAGGGCAAGCGTGCTGTCACAGCGGCTTTCGCCTCAACTTCCTGCCTCGGGGATGCACCGTGGGTGATCGTCAGGTGCGGGATCGGGTCGGTGATCAGGCCGGCGTATGGCGGGGCGTCTGGCCAGCGCTGGAACACCTCGGCAGTAAGACGGCGGAACGGGTCATCGAGGTCGGGGACGAGAAAGAGGACGTCGGGGAACTGGCCGCAGCTGACGAAGGTCACGGTGAAGCTGGGATGTTGCGCGACGAGCCGGCGTAGTTCGCGCAACACGTCGTCGTCGAGGTCCTGCTGCGACAGGAACGGATAAATGATCGTGACATGGGCCGGAACGCCTGCAGCCGCAGCAGGGTCGAATTGCGTGCGCCAGCAGCCGACGATGGGCTCGGCAGCACCAACGGGAATGATGATCGCGGTCTGTCCGGTGGCGAACGCCATGAGCCTCATGGTGGCAGGCAAGCCCAGCAGGGACGACGATGGAGCAGCAGCACGGTGTGAGCGTTTCCGGCTGAGCCGATGGGGTTAGGGATCGGTCTGGTTCCCGTGGGTCAGTCGGCGACGGTAGTGACTGGGACCCTTACGCCAGATCTCCAGCGTGTCTCTAGCGTGCCGGTGCGGAGTCGTTGACCTCGGCACGCAGGTTGATCTGTTGGTTGACCCGCAGGCCCGAGGAGGGAAGGCCGAGAGGGGGTCATTTGCTCGAACGTTCGCGGCGACGCAGGTCAAGCATGAATCGTCGTCCACTGAGGCAGGTTCAGTGGTTGCCGCTGGCGCATGACAACGGTCACAGCACGATTCCCCCGGCAAGGTACCTGGATGACCTGCTTGCGTTTGACCTTCATGTGGCGCTGGCCGGACTTGGGCACGGTTCAGGGTAAGAAGTCTTTTAAGGCCTTCCTGGTCGATGAACAAGCTTTCACTTGCGCGTTCCTGCGTGGACGCGACGCAAGTACTCAGGTGACCCCAAGATCACAACGGAAGCAACACAGAACATAGCAATATGAGCAACAGTCCACTAATCCACATCGGCCCGCAGGCACACGAGCGGTTCCCGGCCCGGAACGGGAATATGTTCGCGTTTAGCCGCGATTCTTCTCCAGGGCAGCGAGGTAGGTCTTCATAGGATGGTCACGAAGCACGTCGCTGCCCGGAGCCAGGGCATCAGCGGTGAGACCTTTTGCGCGGTCGGCCAGGTTGCTCAGCATTGGCATCGAGTTGTGGAGTGTGCCGTTGGAGTCGATGTAGCGGATGGTCTTCACGTGGTGGAAGGCCGGTTCGGGTGGGAGTTGGGTAACGATGTCGTTGTTGTTGATGAACCGGTAGGTGCGGTCGGTGAACACCTTGTCATACGCCCGGGCAAGAATCCGATCGCAGGTGCGGGGTTGACCAAAGGTGTACACGCCGTCGGCCAACAGGTTGGGCTCCTCAAAGTACAGCCGGGCGGCGGCCAGCATGGCCAAGGCGCCGCCGAGGCTGTGGCCGGTGAACCAGATCGTCTGGCCGTTGTCCCTGAACTCGGTGATGGCGGCTTTGACCTCGGGAAAGACCGATTCGAGGGCTTCACCGAAACCGTAGTGGATGAGCCCCTTGCCGCCGGGGCCGGGCCACGGCGGGGTGCTGCTGTCGGAAAGCCAGTCGCGGATCTGCGCCGGTTCGGTGCCACGGAACGCCGTGATGATCATGTGGTCGCTGGCCATCGTGTACGCCTGGGTGTCCTCCAGGGGGAACGGCGGCCGAAACGCCGTGTGGTGATAGCGGACCCGGTCAAAGCCCCAACCCGGGGCCTCGGCCTCGATCCTGTCCCAGTCGCTGTAGGCCAACTCAGCGGCCTTGGCCAGGCCATAGGCATGGTGGACGCTGTAGCCGGTGGCCTGGTGATCGATGGCAGACGCAGTCATCCTCATCCCTTCCGCAGACAAGACCGGGCATGGCTCGGTCGACCGCAGGACAGCGATCATCCTTTGACTTAGCCCCAAACCTGTTCAGCCGACCTGAACTGCACCCAGGCGAGATCGACACATCACACCAACGGGCTACCCGGCCGCGCCCCTGGACGTGGCCACCGTCACCGCCGCGGGCTGTTGCAAAATGGGACTCCGGGTAACAGGCGCCAAAGAAACATCCTGTGTCAACTGAACGCGCGCTTCAACCCCGTCTCGTACCTGGATAACCACGCAGACATCCGCCGACTGATGCACAGATTGAATGCGCTCTCATCGGCATGAGAGCACGATCAGCGGCATGAACGTGGGCTTGGTTCGGTTGGTGTATTGCCGACAGGGCAGTGTGTTCGCACCCCGATCGACTGAATTAGTACACCCCCTGGTGTGGGAGACACCGCACATGTTGGCCTAAGCAATCCGCCCAACAACCGCCGGGGTGGCCTGTCGCCGCTCGCGGGTGGTCGGCGTTCTTCGGGCTACAGTGAGCAGCGGGTTTTGGACGATCTCGGCGCCGAGGGGGCTGCTGCGCTTAGTCACGTCTCGGCTGACGGCGCGGAGTGGATCTACACCATCGTCACCGAGCGGGTACCGGCAGCGGTGCTGTGGGTCTAAATAATCGAGTCTGTCCGCGCCACGACACGCCAATTTCCCCGAAGTCGATCATCTAGTTCTCGAACAGGCAGGCACGTGGTGTCCTACCGCGCCAAGCGCAGGAACTCAGGCCGACCCCGGGTGCTCAGTAGGTCGTCGCTCACGGCCACGCGCTGCGCCTTGACATCTCCGGTAGCTCGGAGCCACCGATTTCCGCCTTCGTGACGTTCCCGATCTGCTCATCCTGCGTTCACAGCATCGACCATTACCAGCGCACTCGATCAAGTTAATTGCGCGTAGAAGATCTCTATTGTCTGATTTCCGCGCATCCGCTCGGAGGTCACTCCATGGAACGTCGCACCTTTCTTCGGGTCTCGGTGTTCGGGGCGAGCACCGCAGCCTTCACCGGCAGCCTCTGGGGGCAGGCCTTCGCCGCCCCGGCCCAACCGGGACCCAGCC
>JALZHU010000125.1 GCA_030860695.1 Actinomycetota bacterium | reverse complement strand
GTCCTGTTTCAGGTCGGGCTCCACCGCACCAATCGATAGACGACGTCACCCAGACCGCCCACCGGGATTTTCACCCCTCACGGGCGGCAGCGGCAGCCGCCATGAACTGTTTCAGGGGATTGCCAGGACCTCACCTACCTGAGGCCTGCGGAAGTGACCGCGCTGCTGGCAGCCCCCGACCAAACCACGCCGGCCGGGCGACGTGACCACGCCCTGTTCCAGGTCGCGGTCCGCCGGCCTACGCGTGGGCGAACTGACCAGCCTCACGCTCGGCGACCTGCACTTGGGCCCCGCAGCCCACGTCACCTGCCACGGGAAAGGACGCAAAAACCGCATCACTCCGCTTGACGCCCAGACCGTCGCCGTCCTCCACGCCTTCACCACCCCACCTATCGGCACACAGATCCTGTTCCCCACCCGCACCGGAACCCGGATGAGTCGAGACGCCGTCGCCAAACGCCTAACCCAGCACGCGGCGACCGCCAGCATGACCTGCTCGACTCGCCAGCAAGATCGTCACACCACACGTCCTGAGGCATACAGCGGCCATGAGATTACTTGCCGCGGGCATCGACACCACGGTCATCGCTCTCTGGCTCGGCCACGAAAGCATCCAACCACACAAATCTACCTGCACGCCGACATGACAGCGAAACAGACAGCGATGGACAGGACCGTCCCCACCGGAACCGAGCTCGGCCGCTACAGACCGACCGACGACCAACTCCTGGCCTTCCTCCAAGGCCTCTGATTATGCCGACCTCCGGACTGCCGGCAACGTCCCAACCAGGCACGACAGCCTCCACGTCGGCATAACCCGAAGGTCGCCATAAAAGGCGTTATCCCGACGTCGGGATAACGCCTTCCATGTCGTGGCCTGGGCCACTGCGGGGACTTGACGCCGTGCGCCGGGGAGTGTGGAACCAGCTGCGCCGCCGCGGAGGCAAGGCGGCGGCCGGCGAGATGAAAAACAGCCGCTGGGCACTGCTGAAAAACCTTGCCGAGCTGACCAGCGATCAGAAAACGACGCTGGCGGTTATCGCGAAGATTAACAATCCGCTGTATCGCGCGTACCTGCTTAAAGAACAACTCCGCGCCGTCTTCCAGGCCAAAGGAGCCCCCGGACGAGTGCTGCTGGCCGGTTGGCTGGCCTGGGCCAGGCGCTGCCGGATCCCTGAGTTCGTCAAGCTCGCCCGCACCATCAAACGATTCCTGCCCCTGATCCACAACACCCTCGACCACGGCCTGAGCAACGCGTTGTCTGAAGCCACCAACACCCATATCCGGCTTCTCACCCGCCGCGCCTATGGCTACCACAGCCCCGAGGCACTCATCGCCATGGCCACCCTCACCCGAGGCGGACTCTGCCCACCCCTCCCCGGCCGAGCATGAAATCAACCCACGGAAACGGCAGGAGGCCCGGTCAAGGCGCACCTCGCTGAGTTCGTCGGCCCGTCACCTGACGCCTACGTGTTCGTCGGGCTGAAGGGTGCTCAACAGGCGCATAGCAATTTCCACACCATTTGGGACAAGGCGCGCCAACGGGTCAGCATGCCAAATCTGCATCTGCATGACTTGCGGCACACCGGCAACACCCTTGCGGCCGAAACCGGAGCGACGTTGCGCGAGCTGATGGAGGGGATGGGTCACCGGTCGACCCGCGCCGCGCTGATCTACCTGCACGCCCGCGACCAACGTGATATGGCCATCACGGATGGACTGGACGCCATCGTCGGGACGGCAGGCATCGGTAGTCAACAGACCGTGAGTAGCCGCAAAGAGGGGGACGCAGGGGGCAAGAAGCGGCGACAACCGAGCGTGAAACGTCCACAATCAACGGACAACGAACCGTCTACCAGCAAGAACAGGCGGAGCGGGCGACGGGAATCGAACCCGCATAGCCAGCTTGGAAGTTCAGTACTCCACCCACAGGCTGACCTGCGGATCGTTGATCAGCGGGTCGAATCGCTTCCACACCGTCATTCCCCGCTGTTCCCCGCCACCGCCTGTCCTATCTGGCACGGATCTGGCACGACGCAGCCCAAACAGCGACGGACAACTGGGCTGCACCTCAACCCGGATTTATGCCGTTACAACTGTGCCAAATGTGTGCCGAACGGCACCGAATAGTCATCTCAGAGGCAAGGGTTCGCGTAGGTGATGCTGCCACAATAGGTACCTCGCCCGTAGCCCTCACGGGGCGTTGCATTCGCCTGATCATCATTTCTGACCGGCCCGATTGTACCGATTAAGGGGCCTGCCGTTCTTCCGTCGTCCCTGGTTTGTTCTCGTCTCGTTGTCTGTTGTTGTTATCGGTGTGTGAAGCGGAGGGCGTAGGCGATGTCTGAGAGCTCGCGTCGTGTCGACAGGCTGAAATTGTGATCTTCGGTGAGCTGGTCAAGTGTATTGGCCATGCGGGGTCTTAGGTGGGGGTGGTCGGTGAGTAGCGTGCGGTGGGCCAGTAGTAGAGCCCACAGTGTGTGGATGTTGAGTTCGGTGTGCCCTGAGTTTGGACGAAGAAGTTCCAGGAGGTGTTCTAGCAGTCGAACTCCGCTCCAGGTTTGTGGGTTGATGCGGTTCATGAACGTGTCATCAACTTGGACACTGCTGATCTCGCCGACCCAGTAGGCCCAGTAGTTCAGATTCGCCTGCTCTTGTCGGTCGTTGGTGAGAGCGTGCTGGAGGAAGGCTCGCAATGGGTCGCGATCGCCATCGTGGGCTAGTGCTACGGCGGAGGACCGGACGGCGACCCAGGATGGAACGTGGTCAGTGTTTGCGGCGTGACATAGGGCCCGTCGCTGCTCGGCGCGAAGCCACTCGGCTGTGTGTGTTCGGGTGTCGAAGCCAAGTAGGTAGATCGCTTGGCGACGAGCAAGCCCGGTGGGGCCGGTGAGATCATCGGGTTTTGTCTGCGCGGTGGCAAGAAGGTTATCGAAAAAGCAGGTTTGTTCGTCCTTAGTGATCATTGGCTGGTCCGGGACCGGTCCACGCCGTACCTGAGCTCTCACGAGGTCTCGCAGTGGGATGGGGGCTATCCCAGTAAGCGGCCATGTGATTAAGTCGCTCAGGTTGTGCTGATGGACCATCGTGCCCAGAGGATGCCGGTCGTGCTTCCAGCGCTGGTCGCTGGCCCGTGTCATTTCGTCAATGATCAGATCGGCGTGAATGGCATCGTCTAGCCTCGCGAGCACGGTGGGTCGCGCATCGCATTGCAACAGCCGGAGGCGCAGCCGCATCAAATCCGCAGTACGCAGGGCTGCTAGGGGTCGGCGACCACTTTCCCAGCCTTGCACGCTGGTCACGTCCACCCTGAGATCCTCAGCCAGTTGGGTCTGAGTGAGGTCCGCCGAATGCCGGATCGTCTTGAGGAGGAATCCTGACACCGTAGCCAGATGACGTGGTGAACCCTGACCGGCATGCAGTGTTGCATGGCGACTTCGCATCGATTTTCCCCTTTGTACTTTTTGATCTAAAAATACTCGTACTTGCAGACAGTCCCCCCGGGCCATTTTCGTGTCTATCCTGGCACTGCTACCAATCAATCGCATGTTGGCGTCAGCTGTGGGACGACCGAGCAGCTGAAGTTGGATAGGTACCGTGCATAGTACCGTGCATAGTACCGTGCATAGTACCGTGCATAGTACGTGCATAGTACCGTGCATAGTACCGTGCATAGTACGTGCATAGAGGCTTATTCAGCGATCTTGACCGACGACTGATTATTGCAGTTCAGCAGGTGTCTAGCAAGATCGATAATGCTGCCCTGAATAAGCCTCATAGTACCGTGCATCGGTACCGTGAATGAGTACGCTATTCGCCATGGAGTGGACGTTATGGGAGCGGTGCGGCATGCATGGTCGACAAGGCTATTGGGCGAGGTTCCTGTTCCATGCTCGACCGGGTGGTTGAAGATACATCGTGCATGCTGCACCGGAAAGTGGGGATCCCCCAGCTTGGATGCCGTCGTACAGGTCATACAGGACGCAGCTTCGGCGGCGGATAGGAGGGAGTAGACGCAACGCTCATGCTTGGTAATCACTCTTGGCCAAGGAGGTAGTTGCATATAGATGAACTGCAAGGGTCGCTGCAAGTCGGGTGAAACGGGCCCGATGCGCGGAGGGCAAATTCAAGGATGGCACTGTCATCACTATTTCGCGGCCCAAGGCGGCGATAATCGAAAATTGGACTGGTCCCTCTAAGCCCTGGCTAGGTCAGGTGCGGACATGGATGCCTCGGCGCGACGGTGGAGACCCGTCGGACGATTCGTTAGGTCGCGATCGACATTCGGACAGCCGCAAACCTTACAGCCCTCATTACGACTCGTTCGAAAATGCCTATGGCTCCTCGGGCTAACTCTGGTAATAGCAAGGCGGATTCGAAATGCGGGAACAACAACAATTCGAGACTGCGGACGTAACGTCGCGCATCGCGTTGCTGTCTCGGACGACATTAGTAGTAGCCGCCCCTCAACTGCCTACATCGCGTGTTGAGGACGTGGAGCGGTCTGTCCTGTTGGCACAGCTTGCGGCGTCCAAGAACCAAAATCTACGAGCGGAAGCTTCAGCGCCATGCTCCCCTGAGGATGGACGAAAAACTAGCAAAATTGCCGCCTGGTGGAATGACCTGCTAAGCCGGCTACAGGCGTTGGCCTGGCTTAAGGCCCACGACGAGGTCCCCGAGGACTATAAGCCGGCAGGGGTGAATTCCACCCCAAAGACTATTGTTAACGCCGCCCTACGTGCTTCGACCAACCCGGAAGGAGGCACCGATGACCAAATGGTGAACTGCTTCGCAAAGGCATGGGATGCCGTCAAAACCGAGGCCGATAGCGACAACGATGCGGCCCGTGAGTTTCTCGGGTTGGGCGACCGTGTGGCAATCCGCAACAGATTGTTCTGCTATGCCCGTGACGGAAGGCAAGGTACCGAGCTTACAGTGGTTCTCTTGTCGATTATCTATCCGCGCAGCTCTCCGTCCGATCTTACCAAGCCATTCGCGAAGGAAGACCGGACATGGGTACCGCGATCAAGGCGTCGCCTGAATGAGGACCGGTTCAAGAACGTTCGATCGATACTCGGGAACAAGTTGGGCGACAAGGCAGAAAAAGAAATCGTGAAAATTCCAGATGTCCAATGAACGCCGGAACGTTAGTCTTAGCGACGCACCGCAGCCAAGGCATCGGTGCCGTCCTTCAGCAAGGACTTGCTGACAAATACAGCGCAGAGCTGATGACAGGTATGCAGTTCGCGCAAGTACGAACAAATGACGATACTGACTGGTCCGCTTGCCCACAACGGTGGGTGGACAAGTTTGTCCGGGTGCACTCTCCGATGGCGGGGTGGACCGGCTGGCAGATCAAGGCGTTGCCGTTGCCCTCGCCGAACAGCGGTGAAGGACCGCTACACCGCGCCCGTCGTGCGCTCCGTGCCGCTTTCGAACTTAATCACGAAATCGAAGCGCTGGACAAGGCTGCTGCCGTGCTTGACGATCTCATCAAAAACGGCGAGCCGGTCGCTAAACCGTTTAACGTGGCCGACCAGGAACGTAAGTCCACCGCGGTCTCGTTCGGGTACGTCACCGCCGACGGAAAACCGAAGCTCAAAACCGCCTTCGTCTATCTCAACGTGAAACAGACTGTCAAGGATTTTGGCCTGTGGGTCGACAAACACACGTCGTTCACCATGCAGTGCGCCCTACTGACCGCCGAGTGGAATCGTTCTTATTTTCAGATCTTCGAGGACAAGATCAACCAGTACCTGGTACACAAGCTCGATGCCGCACTCCGCAGCTTTCCCCTTTGATTGATCGACACGAAAAGGAGAGTGTCTCATGACGCAGGAAACGATCTCAGAGAACGTTGACTGGATTGACAACATCAACCTTGACCTCGGCTACGACCTACCCGAGCTATACAGTGGGTCCGATATCGCCTCATCGGCATTAACGGGCAAGCAGGAAAGCATGTCCCTGCTTGCTGGGAAGATGTTAATCATCACCAGTCCTGAACTAACGGCACAACAACTGGCTGACGTGCAGAACAGCCAGTTGCTGTGCCAACTCGTGGCAAACAAGCAATTCGACGACATCAAGCAGCCCTACGAATGGTACAACGAATTTCGGAAGCGGATGTCAGCCGTGGGCTGGCTCAAGCGAGGAGATTTCCACGACGAGTACAAGATTACTGAAGCCAGGTACACCCTCTCTGGGCTCGTCATTAAAATCCTTGAGTCGCTAATCAGCGGACCAGACCCCACGAAAATTGCGACTACTGTAAAGAAGGCCATCGACAAGATCACTCAATTTGCCAAGGAAGGGCACCCTCGGGCCGAAATCTTCAGCCACGCCACAACGTCGGTTAGCACGTACTCCTTCGCCATGGGTTACGCTTACCCTGGCCCACAAGGAGCCCAGTTTGATATGGCCTTCTTCAGTGTTAAGATGGGCCGGTCGGTCACCAATGCTCTGGTTGCCACGTTCGAGAGCCAAGATACCGAGACAAACGCACATCAGGTCGCGATGCAACTCAATGAATCATTTTATGCGAACAAGGCAAGGAAAAAGGTTTTGGACAAACTCGGCGATAAGACCAAGGAAATCGATGATTGGCCGATCTAGCATCCCATGCACTTTGTGGGCGTCTAGTTCAATCCAATGGACTGTGGCGAGGATTGTTTCGACCACCGCTAGTCCAGACGAAGGTCCGGTCCATGGGACGAAGAAAGTAAAGAGAGTTGCGCGGGCACGGAGTTCGGGGACGGGGCAGGTGGTAGCTGGTGCTGGTCACAGCGCTGCTGCCCGAAGTGGAGATCGCTGACCTGCCCCTGGAATGCTACGCGATCATCCTGAAGCGGTACTTAAGAACAACACGGAGACGCGCGGAGACACAGATACGGGAGGTTAAGACCGTCCCGGGCACCTCCACGAAAGGTGGTGACATATCACCTGGTGGTGGTCAGTCCTGATGACAAACTGATGACAGACAATCAAGGGGCAGATTCCCTAGGCGAGAATCTGGCCCCTTGGCCTGCTGAGTAGAGTTCCGCATACGCTGTTACCTGGGGTATGTCTCAGGGGCGGTTTGATGCTGGAGGTTCATGGACAGTTTGAAGTGCGAGCAACATCCAAAGATCCTCCAGCGGCATGCAGGACAGCACCAGCCACAGCCACAATCGATCTCCGGTCCGCGGCCGGCCCCTGACGGTTCGTACTCGACCTATTGGGAATCGTCACGTTCGGAACCGATGTCGTTGGGTCGGCTGGTGTTGGCGGTGGCCGGTCGAAGCCCAGCTCGGGCGTAGCAGCCTCAGCGGGTGACGGTCCAGATCGCTGATCGACACGCGGCACCAGCAATCGGCGCACGGGTCATGGTGAACACCAGCTACCCGCTGTGCCGAATGTGTGCCCAAGCGGCGCAGGTCTTGTACTTCAGGTGCACTGTCTGAGCAGGTCGTCAAGTTGGAGGAGGTGCAGGTCGCGCCGCCCTCTCAAGGCGGTAGCGCAGCTTCAAACCCCGTCAGGACTGGGCGTCCCACTAAGCTTCGCTTGCACTCGGTGGTAATCGCGGCAGCAGCATCAGCGGGTCGTACTTCTGCGGTGTTTATGACGAGGTGGGCTTCTGGTAAAGCTCCTGTCTCGTCCCAGACGTGCAGTCGCGCTGCGGTGTCTCCTGTACCACGTGCACTGATCCGCTTGGCGGCGATATCCCTAGGGCACCACAGCCATACAGTTACCCATTGCGTCTCTACGGAGCGGGTTACGGCTCTCACTGCTTCCGCTTCCCCGAGATGCATTACGGGGATGCAAGTCGTTACCATTTCGACAAGCGTCATCTTGTCGATTATGTAAAGAGCGTCATACCGGTGGGTCTCCCAAATCAGGCCGCCCATACTCCGTAGCCGTTCTACATCTGACAACGTAGCCATCCGATAGCCATCTGTGCGGCCAGCTCCTACCTTCAGGCGCCTAAAAAGTTGGTAGTTCTGGTTCATGGTAGTGAGGGCCTCGGTGATAGTGTCTTTCCCGGCCGCTGGTGGACCGTAGAGTATGACAGCCGGCATATTAGTACGCGTCTGTGCCAACGATCGAGGTGAGCAGCCGCCTCGCTTGCGTCTGCAATGGGACACCCGATGCTGAGTTATCAATGAGGGCGTGCGGGACGGGTGGGCGAAATTCTAGATCTATCGTACCTAGGTATGCGTCCCAGTTTTCAAGTTTTGCTGAGTCCCGTGCTGCTCCGCGGTGTCGTACGTAGGTATGCATGGTATCGGCATCGCAGTGAACCCAGACTATAGACAGTGTTGCATTCATAGCCTCGCAGCTAGCGATGGTTCTATCGATCCAGGCCTTATCGCGGAGCTCGTGAATGAACGGCGCCGTAACAATCGCGCTTGTTCCACATTGCACGTTCTCTGTCATGGCGCTCATGAGAGCTTCATATTCGCGTGGCCGAATGATGCTCAGGTAGGTTTCCGAGTCGCGGTCGTGCGGAGAGCGCCCGAGTATCTCTAGAGCGACCTCGACGACCGGTCGCGTGAGCGTGTCTTTATCGAGAATAGGCCAGCCTGTCTCACGGGCGAGAATCCGCCCAAGTTCGGTCTTTCCGCTGCCCGCGTACCCCCCAATGAGGATGACGTGAGGTGTCCTCGTCCGAATCTCGTTACGCCCTGCCTGCTCGGGAGCATTGACCACCCGACCAGCCCGCGGCTTGCTGACGATCAGCCCTTCGTCTGCCAGAAGCTTCATTGCCTCACTGATCGTGAACACGCTAACTCCCCACTGCTCGGCAAGCTCCCGGGTCGGCGGGAGAGGCTGGCCGTCGCGCAGCACCCCCGCTGCGATGTCGTTCCGGACGTTGCGGGCTACCTGCTGAGTGAGCGACTGCGACCGGGAGATCCGGGACCGCTGGCCCGACATGCCGCCTCCTGGCGTGGCTGTGGGACTGACTGAGCTGGTGAGCATACCAGCGGTCTAACAGACTCGTGTCACCCATTTCTACTGCTAGTCGACGCCGGGTCGACAACAATGAAGCTAACAGTTGACATGTCTATCTATCAACTGTTAGCTTCTGCGCACCGACGACACGGAAGGACAGTAGATGGAGATCCCACATAACTACCCGGACGGTCTGACCTTGGCTGTCATCGAGGCCCTGGTCGCTGAGGTTGACGCGGTAACACGCCCGGTTCACCGCGTGCCTCCGCCGTTTGCCGACCGCGATGCGGCGCTACGCCGTGAGCGCCGCCGGGCAAGCCGCGCATTAGCGCGTGTAGTGCGGTCCCTGCCACCACTGATGCCAAGCACGGCTGATGGAGGGGAGGCCGCGTGATGGCCCGCGGGGTGCAGATGCGCGATGTGGTGGGGGCGCCGGAAGAGATCCGCAGCCTGCTGGAGCGGGCGCATGCCGATGGCCGGCTGATGTCGTTTACCGAGCCTGAGCGGGTGGTGCGGGTACGGGTGGTCCTGCGGGAGCGGCCGTTCCGGCCGGCACGCCGGTCTCGGTGGAACCCGCTGGACAATCCCGTGCCCTACCTGATTGCGATCGCGGTGGTGGCCGTAGCGGGCATCGCTGCGGTGGTGGCCTATGAGGTGGTCAAGGCAGTTGCTGCTGCGGTCGCGTGGGTTGGTGGTCACGCCATGTCGATCGGCGCGGGTGCCGTGCTTGTCGTGCTGCTGATCGCGGCACTGAGCGGGGGAGCGGCAGCCTGCACGGGGATCCACTGCGGCGGTTGCCGACGATGATCAGACAACTCAGCACCGCCGTGAGCACCGGCTTCACACCCGATCTTGGTGGTCCTTCCGCCAACAGCGCCCACCGGGTCGGGGCTTGGCAAATCACCAGTGACAGCACTCAAGGAGTTCACGCATGGGACGCGAAGCCCCCCGTGCCAGCACTCAGCAACACAACCAGAGCCGGGACGGCCAGGCGCGGGCGACAACCGATGAGGACCGCCGGGCCGTGCGCCGGGGCCAGTGGGTACAGGCTGCTGTTGCCGCCGGTTACGCAGATCAGCCCACGCGCCGGGGTGGTGCGGCATGAGGCCTACCGACTACAGCGCAGACACCGGCACCGGTGATCAGCACCGGAGTCTGCTGGACCAGCTCGTGGGTGACCCCGGTGCCGTGGATGAGTACTACGCCGCCCGGCAGCAGTCCGGCAGTGTCGATCGTGATGCGAGCACGGACACGCCTCGTTGGGCGTGGTCGTGAGGGTGGGTGACACCTGGCCCGGCGGTCCTTCCGCCAAGAACGCCCGCCGGGCCGGAGCTCCCGAAATCACCAGTGACAGCAATCAAGGAGACAACGAATGGTACAGGTTCATACCTGTGTGAGCGTCCATTGTGACCCGTGCGGACTGCCCCTGGGCAGCCCGAATTATGAGGCGCATTACTCCACCGAGGACGCCGCCTTAGACGCCGCCGAGCGAGCCGGCTGGGTGTGCACGACCGGAGGCCGGTGGTGGTGTTCTTGCTGCGGGCCGGTGCTGACGTGCGAGGCCGAAGGCCACGAGTTCACCCCCTGGCTGCCTGGCTCGGCGAGTGACGGGCCAGGGCGGGAATACCGGTATTGCCGCCGCTGCTGTTTGCACGAAACGCGCACCACCAGCGCCCTAGTTGGGTCGGTGCCCCAGCGGGGCAAAACCGCCGGGGTAGCCGCCGCGCTTTGCACCGTCGCCGTGAAGGGTGACGAGCTGGTGGGTGAGGTGGCGTGATGGGTGAACCGTCGGCGCTGGCGCCGCTGGAGGTCGAGCCGGTCAGCGTGCATCCTCCGTTCATCGACTATCCCGGGGGTCGGTATCGACACGAGTACCCCGAGGAGCGACGCGCGGCGCTGGTCACCGCGTTGGCCGGAGTACGGCTGGGTGCCTATGACCGGCGGGTGTTGCACCTGCTGTCCTGGTGGGACCTGGCTGTTGCAGCGACGTTGGTGTCGCTGATTTTGCGGGTCCGCGCGGTCGCTGCCCAGGACGCCGCGGCAGGGGGTGGCCCCCATGGCTGATTCACATCTCGATGTCGCCCTGGTCGTGTTGACTGCGTTGGCCGGGCTGGGGGCGTTGTATGCGTTTCGCTCCGGCGCTCGGGGTGCCTACCGAGTGGCTCGCCAGACCCAGGAAGTGACCCGGATGAGCGGCAACCTCGGGCGGGTGCTAGGTAGCGGTGCGGTGATCGTGGCCGCTCAGTGGGCGGTGGTCAGCTGGACCACCGATGCCCGCGCCTGGGCCGTGGCCCTGGGCGTGCCGGCGCTGTTCGCTGGAGCATCGGTGGCCCGGATGTTCTCGGTTACCGAATTGGCCCACAGTCCCTCGATGGGTAAGGGGGGCCGGCAGTGAGTACCCCTGTCCTGAGCATGCCTGCTGTGGTGAATCCGTCCGCCGGTGTGGCGGGGGAGGCGGCCCGGTTGGCCCGCGACGCGGCGGCGGCGGCGCAGGTGCGCACCTGGCGCATGCACCCAGATGTGGTGGCGTTGCGGGTGGAGCGCATCCGCGCCCAGGTGGACCGGCTGATGTGGGCCGGCATCGCTGCCGGGCTGTGTTTCACCATGACCAATGTTCAGCAGTTCGCCGCCGCCGGAGCTGCGGCCTGGTCACTGGCCTGGTTGGCGGCGTGGTTGCTGGATCTGATGGTGTCGATGGTGCTGTTGGCGGTGCTGCGCGCCGAGCAGGTCACCACCCGGTATCAGGTGTCCACCAGCATATGGCCGCGAGTCACCAAGTGGGCGCTGCTGTCGGCGACGTATGTGATGAACACCTGGACCTCCTGGGCTGCCGGCTCCGCGTCCGGGGTCGTGCTGCACTCGGTACCGCCCCTGGTGGTGGTGCTGGCCGCCGAAGCCGTCACCGACCTCCAGTACGCGCTGACCGAGTGCGTGCACCGGGCGCATGCCGCCGCCACTGCCCGCGCCGCCGAATCCGGCCCGCAGCCAATCCAGCCAGTAGTGGCCGTGGTCAGTGAATCCCCACGTACCAGCGGCCCGCCACCACCGGCTACTGCGGCGACCGCTGGTGAACACCTGGCGGGCGCCTCCCGCGAACACCTAACGGGTAGCGCGGGTGAACGGCTGGCGCGAGGGGTGAACCCGCCTGCGCGGGCGGTCACCAAGCGGGTCACGGAAGCGGCTGGCGCATCGCGCCGGGCAGCGCAGGGTCGGCGTTCAGCGCCGGTGCGGCGCAGGCTATTGGCCGATTACGTGGCCGAGGCCCGGGCAGCGTGGACCCCGGGTGTGGTGGTCAGCCCGGCGTGGGTGCGCCAGGTCACCGACTGCTCCCGAGGACTGTCCTCGAAAGTCGCCGCCACCTTGACCACCGACCCGACCCTGAACCACCCCATCGCAACCGCGTCTGAGCCTGAGGGGAGGGCCGCCTGATGAATCCTCTCAATCCCGACGACACCACTAACCATGACGGCAATGCCACCAGCGATCACACCACCCCCACTGGCGGCACCGCTGCGGAAGGGTCCGGGCTGTCTGCGCGTCGAGGTGGGCGGTTGATCCACTTCCCCATCCGGTCGCCCGAGTCCGCACCGGCGTATACGGGGCGGGTGGCCGCCCGGGGTGCAGACCTGGCGGGCTGGGGCGCTCGCACGGTCACGCTGGCCCACGGGATGCTCACCAGCCCGCGGGTGGCGCAGATCAAAGCCTCCACGGCGTATCGGCTGCGCCAAGCTCCCCGCGATGTGACCCGGTTGTGCTGGTTTTTCTTACGCGGGCACGGGCGCTGGATTGTCAAGGGCTGGACTTGGGTGAGCCATGCCGATCTGCGCGCTGACGTGCGCGCGGCTCGGCTGGCCGGGGATGCTGAGTCCCGCCGGGCCGCCCAGGAGTTGATCCGGGCTGATGGCCGGGCTCGGTGGGCCAAACTAGCGATCGCGGCCCGTCACGGGCTGACCGGTGGGCTAATGGTCGCGTTTCTGGCCGGGGTGCTGGCCCTCCTGGACGCGAACGTGCCGCGGGCGCAGATGTGGCCCTGGCTAACCAGCGTCTACACCGTGCTCGGCGTTCTCGCGGTCGCCGCGGTTTGGCTGCTCAAGCTGGCGCCGCTCGGGTGGCTGGTCGCCGCGGTGTATGAGGGTCGGGATCGCAGCCCGGGGGCGGGCTGGCTGGTCCGTCCCAGCCGCGACGACGCCGATTCCTGGGTGGACGAGCGGATGATCTCCCAAGCTCTGGCCCATCTCGGGATCGCTCCGCTGGATCGGTATTTCAAGGCCGGAGGTGAGCTGGTCTACACCATCCCCGCGCGGGTCGACGGGGACGGCACCTTCGCACAGATTCGGCTGCCGATGGGGGTCACCGCGGAGATGGTCGCCGCCAAACGCGCCACCCTGGCCGCCAACCTGGGGCGGGCCAGCCTGGAGGTCTGGCCTACCAAAGGCGACGAGGACGGCATCCTCGACTTGTGGATCGCGGATAAGGGTCGGCTGGGTAAGGGTGCGGGTCCGTGGCCGCTGCTGGGCGAGGGCACCGCAGACGTGTTCGAGGGGGTGCCGATCGGTCGCTCGCAGCGCGGGCAGATCATCTACGCGCCGTTGTTCGGATGTAACTACCTCTCGGGGGGTAAGCCCGGACAGGGCAAGACGAACTTCAGCCGCGTCCTGGCGCTGGGGGCGGCGCTGGACCCGACCGCGGAGTTGTGGGTGTTCGTGATGGGGCAGTCCCCCGATTTCGCGCCGCTTGAGCCCCGGTTGTCGCGCTATGCCATGGGCATGGACGACACCGTTGCCGAGGCCGTGGTACAGGCGCTACGGGATCTGCTGGCGGAGATGGAGCGCCGGGGAAGGGTCTTGGAGCGTCAGCCCGGTTCACCACCTAAGACGTCGCGGAAGCTCGCGGACAAGCCTGGACTGGGGTTGCACTGGCTGGGCTGCTGGATCGATGAGTGCCACGAGCTGTTTTTGCACCCGAAATACGGCAAAGAGGCCGCTGAGCTGGCGATTCGGCTGATCAAACGCGGCCGCAAATACGGCATCAGTCTCATCCTGGCCACCCAGTCGCCCACCAAGGACTCCATCCCGCGGGAGATCACCCGCAATATCTCCTGCGGCGTCGCGTTCTGCGTGGGGGATCACGTTGCCAACGATGGCCTGCTCGGGTCCGGGCGATACCGCGCCGGGGTGCGCGCCACCGACCTGCGGTTCAACAAAGACCGCGGCACGGCCGTCACCGTCGGGCTCACCGAGGCCACCTTCGAGCTCATCGACACCTTCTACGTGCCCTTCGAAGACGGCATCGATCACGTGAGCCCGGTCATCGCCCGGGCCATGGCGAACATCGAGCATCTGCGCCGCACCGGACCCACCCCTCCTAAGGACGCGGATGGGCCCGCGCCGGTGGACCACCTGGCCGACATCGCCGCGGTGCTCGACGGGCAGCGCCGGATGCTTACCCGGGTGGTGCTCACCCGGCTGGCCGAACTCAACCCGACCGAGTACGAGGGCTGGACCTTCACCGACCTCAAAGCAGCCCTGGGCGAGTACGGCATCGAGCCGGTCAAGTCCGATGGGCTGATGGTGGTGCGCGCCGACGACGTCACTACCGCACTCACGCTGCGTGACCACGAGCGTGATAGTGGGGGTGCTGAGGAGATAGGGAGTTAGGCAGGGAGGCGCCAGGGAGGTCAGGGAGTTCTCCCTCCCGCCTCCCCTGGCCCCACCTCTCCGATCTGACCAGCCCATACGTCTGCCAGGGGTCTTCTCCCGCACCCTGCTAACCATCCCCGAAACCCCCGAATCCGGGGCCAGACACACCCGGGAGCTGCCTCCCTCCCTGACCCGGATTCCGACCCCGCACACCTTCCAATGACTACATAACGTGACTAGCGAGGTACCGGGCGAGTGATCACTCTCGCCCACCCCAACACGACCACGGCGCCCGAGAGGACCCCAATGACCACCCCTACCGACACCGCCGCGGTGCGCGCCGCACTGGTGGAACTGCTGACCACCGGCCAGCACCACCACGCCACCACCCCGGCCACCCTCGCCGCCATCGGTGCCACCCGCGTCGCCCTGGCCGACACCCACCACACCCACGACCCCGCGGCCCGCTACGCGCCACGCGAGCGGCACCTCGCCGCGCTGACC
>JALZHU010000403.1 GCA_030860695.1 Actinomycetota bacterium | reverse complement strand
CGCGGGCGATGACCGCACCGAACATCGCCGAGAAGGTATGCCGGGGGACGCCGAGCCAATCGGCCCAGGTGCCGTACTCGCGGGTCTCGTCGATCAGGACCTCTCCGACGTCGAACCAGACGGCGCGGATCGGCGACATGGGCGGCGTTCCTTCCTGTGCGGCGTCAGTTCAGGGCGGCAAGCTGCTCGTCCAGTACACGGACGGGCGTGGTGTCTTCCACGGTTCGAGAGCAACGCGAAGATCGCGAAGCCGCCCAACGCCGGTGGCGTACCCTGGCTGGTGAAGCTGACTGGCGGCGTCAGCGGCAATTGTGCAGGCGTGGTCGAGATTCCCGTCGTGGAGCTCGACGGTCGCGAGGTCGGCGAGGAACACGGCACGCTGTTTGACCGCGGAGCGGGAAAGCCTGCCCAGCGCGACACCGAGTTCGCGGCGGTGTTCTGCCGGCGCGGGATCTTGGCGCAACAGGTCACCGAGCGTGGACAGGTGCGCCACCACAGGCGTCATCAGCGCGGCGGGGTCAGTGCAGTGGTAGAGCGCCTGGTACCGGTCGGCCAAGTGCTCTAGGTCATTGATGTTCTCGGGGGTGGGCCTCCCAGAGCGCGCCCGTCGCGCGGACTCGGCCACCGAGGACAACGCTAGCGCGGAGGGCATGATGCCCATCAGCTTGAGCGCGGTCCGGCGTCGCATGACATCCTCCTTCCACGCCTCGAACATCCGCGGCTGCCGGATGCCTCCTGCGGAGCCGAGCTGATCGAGGATCGCGGCGGCACCGCCGAGAGCATCTACCAGGCCATGCTCGGTCACTGCGGGCGATGCGGTTGTCGGCGCCGGGCTGGCTTTGCTTCTTGTGGGGCGGGCGATGCCGAGATACTCGGGTGTCGCCCCGTACAGCAGGCACAACAGCTCGCGATAGCGAGGGCTCGGGCTCTTCTCCCCGCGCTCCCACTTGGCGATCATGTCGGCATTCACTCCGACTCGTTCGCCGTGTCGGATCCACGCCAGACGAGCGAGTTGTTCGGCGGCCTCCCCTGCGTCCAGCCGCGGTCCTGGCGTGCATCTCGCAGTCCTGACTGTCTTGGCTCGCCGAACACCCATCCGACCGGACTTCCCTCGTTGTTGCCTGCTTGCTCAACATAACCGGTGCAAACTTCCACCACGCTCGACCGCTACACCCACCCATCGCAGGACCGAGAGCGACGGGCCAGGTCGGTGTTTGCTGACTTTCTGCTGACTCCGACCCCTGAACCGGACCCGGAAACAGAGCAGGAGCCCACCGATGAGGACTCCTGAACTGCGACTTTGCGGAGTCGGGGTGGCGGGACGTTATTCGAACCGCCCTGAGCTGCTGCAACAGCTCCGTAAGGTGGCTGCGGTCTTGTCAGATGGCGGTCAAGACGACGGCACGGGTGCGGAGGTTGCCTCGGAGAGCATGGTCCGCTCACGGCGGCTGCATGATCGCTTCTCCTCTGGTGATCTTCAAACAATGATCATTTTTACAGGTCAGGTATAACCGCTAAGAAGTTCGATATCAGTCTGCGTAGCGTCAAGCGACTGCTGCATCAGTACGGCGTACGCCGTGAGGGCCGTGTATATACGTGCAAAGCACACCACGCCTGATCTTGTCTGGGCATCCAGCTCTGGGAGGCGGTTGCTGAGACTGGTCTGGTGATGGCCGTACGCTCGTGCGGCGTCGTGTAGAGGTAAAAACGTGAGGTCGTCCTGACAGAGCACCGTGAGCAAGGCGGGCACCACGACCTTTTGACACGCCACCTCGTGGCGGTCAGTCCTGATGACAAATGATCAAGGGATTCGCGGGCGCTGCGCTGTCGCGGCGGGGGCGGCCACGCGGCGAGGGTCCGTCGGAGAACGGTTGAACGTGTTGGAGGGCGGTGTCGGGTTGTTCGGCCAACCACCGCACGCAGGCGACGAGATAGGTATTCATGTCGAGCTTGCGCTGTCGGGCGTGAGCCTGGGCGTCTTCCCATAGTTGTGGTGGGAGTCGAAGAGCGCGGGCGGGGTACCGATGTTGGCTTCCCATGCCATGAGTATGTCATGAGTGTTGACCACTTCTTTAATTAGTGTCATAATTAAGTGGTCAACCACTTTATGAGTGGGAATGCCATCCAGAAAGAGAATGCCATGCAAGCCACGACTATCCACACCATTACCACTGAGAAGGGGTGCCCAGCTGACGCGGACGTGATCTGGTTTCAACACGTCAGCCGGTGGACCTGGATCGCGATGGGCGCCAGGTCTCGCAACGTCATCCGCACGGAGGATGGGCTCATGGTTGATGTCTATTTAGGCGCCGGATTCTGCAAATGCTGCCTAGTGATCAAAGTAAACCAGTCTGATCTTTATGACATCGAAATCGGACGTGTACACCGCCGCATGCTCGACTGGATTCCCGAAGCCCAAATGCGTGACATCCACGCGGAACAACTTGACCAAGCAATCCGGAACCTTTACGACGCCAATAAGGTCTAAGGGCCGTCCCCGGCAGCTGACGGTGGACGCTCCCGAAGACCGGATCATGTATACAGTTCGGTGATGCGTCGCTTGATGGCATCGCGGTCGGTGTGCACCAAGGTCAATTCGGTGTAGCGCTGCCTGCCGGCGGTTAGCAACAGCGCCACCGCCCCGCCGGTGTCGATCACTAAGGTCCCGGCGGTGCGGATCACATCGAGCTGAACCCGTGCCTCCTGTCCACCGTAGAGGCATCGCAGCACGAACCAGCTCGCCACCGCGACGACCACCGCGATGTGAACACACTCAGCGCCCCCACCCATATGGTCCATTTCGATAACGGTGGCGGGAGCGGGTCGGGCCGACTGCTGCGTGTGGTCACACCTGGATCATCGTAGGCCAGCCAGCGGCGGACCTGGCGCTTGTCGAGCTAAACCAACATCCAGCAATTCGGCCATCACACGAGTCGCCAGACCAAGTTGATCTAAGCTTGTCGTTTAACCTGCCTTGGCTTTGTTGGTGGGCATGGGTGGTGTTCTTGCCGACGTCGTGTCGGTGGGCGGGCTGGCGGTTCTTGGAGCTGGTTGGGCGTCCTGGCCCGAGTCGTGAAGGTTTTGGTGCGCTGGCTGGCAGGGTGGTCTTCGGTCGGAGGTTCCGAACCTGTGGTGGATGCGGGCGGGATGAGCCGGTGAGGCTCGGTGACTGGTTTCTCCCATGGTCGACGCAGATTGCTGGTGAGGGCAGCGTGCCGCCGAAGTTGGTACGAGAGCGGCGCAGCCAGGCCTGCACCGCGTCTTATGCGTCATCCCATAACGCTCACCGAATCAATCGGAATCAGACATAGTTGATCTAGTCGTGTGGTGAGGAGTTCTTATACGGTTTTTCGAGGCTAGACGCGTATTAGCAGGGCGCCTGGGTCGATGCGCATGCGCAATCCTCGGACTTCACCGACTGGGTCGCCGTCGAGTTGGGCGTATTGTGGGAATTCTGCGCTGATGAGGACGGTGCGGCCTTGCCAGTGCTGCACTCTTCGGTGGCCATGGCGACGACGGGTGAGCACGCGTGCGGTCACCGCGAGCCATCCGATGAGGCCTCTGGGGCCGATGGAGACCACATCCAGCAGCCCGTCATCCACTTTGGCCGTGGGCATCAGCACCAGTCCGGCGAGAAGCTTGCCGCAATTGCCGACTACCACAGTGCGGACTCGACGAGGCGAGGTAGTGCGGCCATCCACGACGAGGCTGATGCAGGCCCGGGGAGCCTTGAGAGCACGCATTCCGGAGACGAAATACGCCAGCGGGCCCCACCGGAATTTCAACTCAGGGGATGCGC
>JALZHU010000124.1 GCA_030860695.1 Actinomycetota bacterium | reverse complement strand
TCGTATACCAGTCTCGGTATTACCTGGTGATATTAGAGTGTCCTGTGATACCGATGCGCGGCACAGAGGCCTCCTGGTGTAATAGACGGTGTTTATTTCGACAGGTAGCGGAGGTAATCGACGAAGTCGCGGCTAGCCGGTGTATGTCTGTAAGCGACCGGTTTACGACAGAAGTCTTGCAGCTTGCGCTCCGACCGGCTACGCTGCACTTCGCCATTGATCTCCACGGCCTGATGCGTCACGGTTACGATCTCGTGGTGATCAGCGCTAGTGCCAGCCAGTACGTGCGTCACGCTGTACACGCTCAGCGTGATGCGGTACGGTCGAGCGCTAGAATAGCGACGTGCTATCCGAGTCGTTCCTTGCCCCTAGTCTGCCGTCTCCGGTTGAGGAGATTCGTGACGACCGTTTGGCGGTGCGGGGAGTGCGCTTGTATCTGAAGCGTGACGATCTCATTCACCCTGAGATTCCTGGCAACAAGTGGCGTAAGCTTAAGTATAATCTCTCGGCCGCGAGGGAGCAGGGGCATTCGAGGTTGCTGACCTTCGGTGGTGCTTACTCGAACCATATACGTGCGACTGCCGCCGCTGGCCACTACGCTGGCTTCTCGACCTTGGGAATCATTCGCGGCGAGGCACACGTCCCGCTTAACTGGTCGCTGAGCTATGCGGCGAGCTTTGGAATGCAGATCTCGTACATGGACCGGGCGATGTATCGCCGCAAGCATGAGCCCGACATAATCGCCGATCTTAGGGGAGAAATATGGAGACTTCTACCTGCTTCCCGAGGGTGGCAGCAATGGCTTGGCGGTTCGCGGGTGCGCCGAGCTGCCGACCGAACTCACGACTAATTTCGACCTGATCTGTTGTCCGGTGGGAACTGGTGGCACGCTTGCTGGCATTGCGGCCGGCCTTTCACGTGGCCAGCGCGCACTGGGCTTCGCAGTGCTCAAGGGCAGTCAGTTCCTGGCTGACGACGTGGCCGACCTGCAACGGCAGGAATATGGATCCGTGGGCACGAACTGGTCAATCGAGCACGGCTTCCACTTCGGAGGCTTTGCGAAGGCGACACCGGAGCTGCATCGTTTCATTGATGACTTCGAACGACGCCACCGCTTGCGACTCAACTGGGTTTATGTCGCAAAGATGATGTACGGAATCTTCACGCTGATCGAGCACGGCGTGCTCGCACCGGAGACGGTGATCGCCGCGGTCATCACCGGACCGGCCGACAGCGAGCAGCGCTATACCTTGAGGTGATACTCCCGCATTGCCCTCTTCGACGTCGAGCCATCAACCCAAGTCAGATCCCAATTGCCGCTGTTCACCCTGAAGTTCTTGCCGAAACCGAGCCATTTGCCGCTCATGCTCCTGCCCATGGGGTCGATGAGCAACTGGATTGTTCCGTGATAGGTCGCACCTTTGTAGTAACCGCCCGGCGATGTGCGCTCCGACCAGGTGCCAGTCGCGATGGAACCGTCCACAGAGAGTTCAAGGCGCAGCCGCGAATCAAGAGAATGCGGCAGGCTCTGACCAACAAGCCGGCTGTCCTGATAACGAAGCACCACGTAGTGTTCGCCCTCGAACTCCCCCTTACGGTCAGAGCTGTAGTAGACGTAGCGACTGTGCCAGATGCCCGTGAGCCTGTCGTCTCCGGTCGCCGGAATTGCCGCGTATGAGGGTTCGGCTGCGGCGACCGTGACGGCCGGTGTGGCCGCCGCCAGCGTCAGACTGGCACTGAATTTGAGTAAGAGGGCACGTCGGTCAATGTGATCATCGAGCTGCTGCGCCCACCTGCCACCCAGCCTGGCCAGCTCGCGCACGTCCATCTCCTGGAGCCGCTGAGTCAAAGCCACCAGGTCTCGGACTGTGTCGAATCCCGCTTCGGCAGTGACGCTGTGAACGATCGCGGGCAGCCGATCAAGCTGCTGGCTGACGTCGCCTGCCGCATCTAGATGGCAGAAATCGGCGTAGTCCACCAGCAGATCCCCGACACGACACGCGTAAAGCTCGGCCAGCCGCCCGAGGACGTCCAGTGATGGAGCGTAGCCAGTCTTGCTCGGCAGTTCTCCCAATACGAGAAGTTCTTGAACGTCTTAGGCTCGGCCGGCCAGCGCTCGTTCCACGATCAGCGGCCTGGCGCTGGCTCCACCCGTGCGCGAGTCGCAGCGCAACCCGTGCGTTCACCCCATAGCGCTGACGGAACACGTCCGCAACTTGTGCCCAGCTGTGGTGTCGTGCGCGCAGCGACGCCGACAGCTGACGCTGCTCCTGCCGCACGCTCCGGCCGCGCTCAGCCAACGCCGTTCTCCTCACGCTCGTCACCGTCATGTGCAGTGATCCTCCACGCAAGTCTCCCCGCACGCCGGGGACAACTGCGTGCGTAGATCGTAGCCATGCTGGGTGGTCTGAGGGGCGGGCGAGAGCAAAGCTGGAATGCGTCCATTCCACAACGAGCTCCGAAGGGCAACATCCGATGGCCGGCGGTCAACCCGCGACGCACCAGGCGCCGAGCACGCTGACGCCCGAGTTGATGCGCTTGTTCGTGGCGGCGAGTTGAAAGGTCCCGGTGCACGTGAATGATCACGGTCTATGCGTGCAAGCTGGCTGCGCCTGGCCATGTGAGCGTGCCGTGCTAATCGAGCGAATTCTGACGGTGTTGTGAGCGGCCTTCGTCCCGCCATCACCGCCCTGCCGAAGCCGTGCAGTGAGAATTCTTCTTCACCCCGAAAGGATGCGCCGATGACCCCGGTTGACTGTAATCTCGGCCTGATAGCTGCGCCCGACGAGGTGCCGAGGGAATCGAATGTGCAGCCTTTCGGGCGGCCCTTCGTTACCTCAACGGTTGCGCCGATCCCGGTGGAGCTGTCCGGCTTGCACTACGACCGGTGGCTACAGCTCACTGTGGATGACATAGGCGCCCCCGGTATTCGGCAGGCACTCAACCGGGGGAACTGAAACCCGTACCCCCATTTCCACAAAGGCATGACCTCCGGAACCGACCACAGCGAAGAGTAAGCCAGCCCACACTTAGTGATCTCACCTTAGGTGACCCGGCATGAGCCCCACTATGAGCCAAACCAGCTATCACCTCATCTGCCAGGTGCTGCGCGAGTTCCTGGTTGAGGTTGTGAAATCCAGAGACCGTGCCACGGTGGCCACGATTCCATTCCAGGCCAGCGCGACACTTTACGCCCTGCTGCTGGATCACCCGCCCGATCGACGGGGCCGCTGTCAGTCCTGCCGTCGTCCGGCCGCGATGATTCGACGTCGGCGCCGCCGCTGCCAGGTGTACCTCATGGCGAGCTTCTACCTGCTCTATTCCGGTGACTCCCTACTACCGCACGTGGCCGGTGAATTGGGACTGGGTCAGCCGGGTTCAATCGGGCAGCAACAGGTAAGCAATCCGCACACCGGGCAGGCCACGCCCGTGGAACTGTGCAGGGCCAGCACCTCAACCAGCATCCGGGCTGCGCTCGATGGGAAGTGACAGCCCTGATCTGGTGGTTGCGATGCGGCTGCTCGACCAGCTCAAGCTGTGCGGCTTTGAGTTCCGCCGGACCACACCGGGGGAGGACGGGGCGCTGGTGGGACACCGGGTGAGCGGTGACTGCGTGGACCTCATCCATATTGAGGGATTCAGCCGCGATTGCTTCGCTTGGCGTCAGCGGGCATCGTCGCTCATCGTTCCCAGGGATGCGCTAACGGAGCGTCGAGTGGAAGGCAGTGCGCTCGATGTGCTCAGTGAGGCGTTGACTTGGGAGCCGGAATCGTGAAATAAGGCGTCCCCCGTACCCGGTACGCCAGTACGGGCCGCGCAAACTCTGGGACGAGGTCGAAGCCCGCCCACACCTGGTGGGTCAACCAAGGCAGACCCGACGCCGACCGCTGGCAATTCACCGCTGCTCAGCTCGTAACACAACCGCACCCGGCCAGTAGGTTAGCGACCGCGGACCGTTGGGGGCGCGTAGTTAACCTGCTGGTTTATCAGGAAGTCGAAGGTGGCCAGCACCGCATCGCGGTCCGGCCCGAACGCCTCGAAGAAGATCGCCCGGTTGTAGAGCACATACACCGCTCGGTACACCGTGAATGGGGAGTCCGGGGCAGTGCCGAGCACCGCCACGCCCTGCAGCGCGCGGTCACCGTCCGCGTTGAGCCCACCCTCGCGCTGCACGGTGGTGATCGTCTGCACCACCTCGGTCGCGGCCTGCTGGTTGGGCATGGTGAGAGCAAACATCCCGATCGTGGTGCCGCCCGCGGTGGTGGTCTTCAGTATACCGTCGGCCATCTCGCCGGCCTGCAGGGCGTTCAAGATGGGGCCAGGTAGCAGGTTGGTATTTTCCAGCCGGGACAGGTCGAACAACCCGCCACCGCCGCGGATCTGGCCGGGCGGGTCGATCACAGCGTGCGCCGTGTCCACTGGTTCCGGCAGTGGGGCTGGCGGGGCAGGCAACTCGCGAGGGGCTTCAGTCGGCGGGGGCGGGGCGCCGCCGGTCCGATCCGGGGAACCAGCGGTCAGGACGTACGCGACCACTGCGCCGACCAGCCCAATCGTGACAATCACCAGCACCGCGATCCCGATCATCTGCTTGGACCGGGACTGCATCGCGGGGCCCTCGAATACCTCGGGGCCCTGGCGCATCCATGCGTTCTGTTGTTCGGCGATTGGCTGTTCAGCGGAAGGCGTCTCAGCGATCGGCGGCAGCTCCAAGTCAGCCCAGGGTGGCGCTGAACTGTCGACTAGCTGGCCAGCGGGCTGGTCCATGGAAGCGGGCTGGTCCATGGAATTGTCAACCGGCTTGTCCATGGGGAGCTTGTCCATGGGCTGGAACAGGTCTCCAACCTCGCTCCGGCGCCGCCGGTAGGGCAGACCCGACTGAGTGCGTTCGGAGCTGCTGACGTCGCTGGTCCGCACCGCTTGGGTGACCTCGGCAGAGTCGCCGTCGGCGGTGTCCCGCCCCAGCGCGCCCATGACCTGCGTCGGCGCCTCCGGCGGGGAGGCCTCCCATCGGAACGCTGGCGGGAACGGGCTCGCCGCTTCCGGAGCATTCTCTGCAGGCGACTCATTCGGCTTCACTCTGCGCCACCCCCTGAGGGTCATCGGGTCGGGCACATTGTGCACAGCGGCCACACTGCGTTCCTGGCCGACCTCCCGCTGTCAGCAACCGCTGTTACTCTCCCGCGCGTGCCGCACCCCACGAAGGCGCATCCGAACACCGGATTCGCGTGGCTACGCATGATCGGTGCGTTGATCGTGGTGGTTGATCACTCCGCGGTGTTGACGGCCTCGCGCCCGTCGGTGTTCCCCACGTCGTGGAACTTGTCACCCGGCTACGTCGCCTTGATGGGTTTCTTCGCGATGAGCGGCTACCAGATCAGCGACAGCTGGCGCCAGGATCCGTCCTGGTGGCGTTTTTGTGCCAAACGGGTGCTGAGACTGTGGCCTCCCTTGCTGTTTGTGGTGCTGGTCACTGCCTTGGTGATCGGACCACTCGTATCGACGCTGGACCCCAGGGAGTACTTCTCCGCCCGGGGCGCGTGGGGATACATCGTCCACAACGCGGGCTTGTACACGTTGCAGCATCGGCTACCCGGGGTGTTCGACAACAATCCCTACCCGTGGTCAGCGAACGGCTCCATCTGGACGCTGCCGATGGAGTGCACCGGCTACCTGTTGGTGCTGGGGTTCGGCGCCGCCGGGCTGTTCCATCGGGCGCCCTGGTTGACGATCGTCCTGATGTTGACGCTCGTCGCGCTGGACCGCCGGTTCGAGGCGAGCTTCAACAACCCCGGAGATGGTGGCTCGTTCCTGCAGGTGCCGATCGGATCGATGGTGGCGTTCCTCCTCGCGTTCAGCATTGGCATGGTGGTGCACGCCTACCGGGACAAGATTCCGCTGTCGCCTTTGGTGGCGTGGTCGCTGGTCGGGCTCCAGATCGCGGTCCACACGACCAAGGTCGGGGCCCTGACTCTTCCGTTCATGGCCGGTTACGGGGCACTCGTGCTCGCGTTTCACTGGCCGGCTCGCCTCGAAGGCTATGACTCATGGGTACTCGGGAGCTACGGCTTGTACGTATGGGCGTTTCCGGTCCAGCAACTGCTCATCATGGCCGGTGTCGATAACCAATGGTCGCTGACTGTGGCCGCGCTGCCGCTGTGCTACCTGTGCGGTTGGCTGTCCTGGCGCTACATCGAGGCGCCGACGATGTCGTTGCGCCGTTACCTTCGGCGCCGCGAGCCGCGCCCCGATCGCGAGAGTCCCTATATCCAGAGTCCCAATCCCCCAAGCCGCAGTCCCCGGCATCGACTTGCGCAGCTGCGCGAGCCGCCCGTGCCCGTAGCCTCGGCGTAGCCTGGCGGTATGGCGCTATTCGGACGTGACAAGACCCGCATGGTGACTGCCGAGGAGGCGCTGCCTGGTCGATCCGCCCCCATGCCTGTCCCGGAGCGGCACGCCGTGACCGGCCACCGCATCGTGCCACCATTCCCCGACGGCCTGCGCACCGCGGTGTTCGGGATGGGTTGTTTCTGGGGCGCCGAGCGGATCTTCTGGCGCACCCCTGGGGTGTACTCCACCGCCGTGGGCTACGCTGGTGGTCACACCCCGAACCCCAGCTACCAGGAGGTGTGCTCCGGACGGACCGGGCACACCGAGGTGGTCCTGGTCGTCTTCGACCCTTCCCAGGTTTCCTACGCCGAGCTGCTGCGGGTGTTCTGGGAGGGGCACGACCCGACACAGGGCATGCGGCAGGGCAACGACCGGGGCACCCAGTACCGGTCCGCGGTGTACACCACCGACGCCGAGCAGGCCGCTGAGGCCGAGGCGAGCCGGATCATCTACCAGCGGGCACTCACCGCCGCCGGACGCGGACAGATCACCACCGAGATCGCCCCCCTGCGCGACTTCTACTACGCCGAGGACTACCACCAGCAGTATTTAGAGAAGGTGCCCAACGGCTACTGCGGCATCGGCGGCACCGGCGTGGCGTGTCCGGTGGGAACGGGTGTCGAGTCTGGCGACGCCTAACGTTCCAGCTGGCCAGGACGGTCGCCGAGAGCCGACGCGCTGGATCATCCACGACGAGCGGGTAATCGATGACACCCGGCGGCTGCGGTTGAGCATCGCCCAGGTGGAGTTGCCCGACGGGGTGCACTTCGAGCAGTACGTACTGCGGATGCCCAAGGCCGCCATGACCGTCGTGCTCGACGACGCGCGGGAGCGAGTGCTGATGATCTGGCGGCACCGGTTCGTGCTCGACTGCTGGACCTGGGAGCTGCCCGGAGGATACGTCGATTCCCACGAGGACCCTGCGGTCACTGCGGCGCGCGAGGTCGAGGAAGAGACGGGCTGGCGGCCCCGCAGCATGACCTTGTTGACAAGGTTTCAGCCGTTAGTCGGCACAGCCGACTTCGAGAACCTGATCTTTCTGGGCGAGGGTGCTGAAGACACCGGCGAGCCCGCCGATATCAATGAGGCTGCCCGCGTCGAATGGATCAGCCTAGACTCGATCCGCGACCGTATCGCCGGGGGCGAGATTATCGGCGCTGGTACCCAGGTCGGGCTCCTGCACATTCTCGCGTTTCATGCTCCCCAATCTCGATGAGCTAGCAAGCCAATCTGCTCGTTGAGCATCTGCACAGCCGGTTCTGCCCCGAACGGCACGAGCCTATGTGACAGGTCAATGAGGTAGGCAACCGTGCGAACTGACCGAACATCAGAGGCGATACGCAGTGCGGCCAAACCGGTCTCGCAGGCTTCTTCGACCCTACCTTGGTCGGCCAAGGCTGAGGCCAGCAGCGTCAGGTTAAACAGCCGACCCCGGTCGTAACCGTCGATCATGTTTAGTGAGCGCCGTGCGAACGATTCGGCTTAGACTGAACGCCCCATGTCTCGGAAACAGTGCCCGAACTTTGCTGCCAGGTAGGCACCATCGAAGTAAGCAAGCCACTCCGGGCGGTCCCGATTCTCCGCAGCCGCAAAGGCCTGTTCAGACTCGCGAAGGGCGGCCAAGCACCCGTGTGTGTCGTTCGCCAGAGCGAGTCCATGCGCTTCCATGACGGCCGACTCAGCGACCAGAGCTGGCACTCCGGCCCGCTTAGCGTTGTTCTTGGCGCCTCGTGCGAGATCTGCGGCTAAATCGGCGGAGCGCAGGAATGCGGCCTGATGGCTCATCCCGCTAGCATCTCCCCGACCAATGCATCGTCACCGACGTCTCGACACAGGTGCATAGCGCGCCGGAGATGCCGATATCCGGAATCAGCGTCGCCCACGTCATAGGCCATCCACCCTGCTAGCTGATTGAGCTCGGCGACCGCTGTGAACAGCTCCTGGCGCACCTCATCGCGGTACCGGCCTTCATGCAGCAGAGGGAGCACGTCGGAGGCCAGGTAGTTGGTGACGGCTGAGCGAGCGTGTCCCCCCGCCAAATCGGTTATCCAGCCGGCGGAAGGTCTGTGTCATCTCTCGGATGATCTGCACGTCCGTCATACCCACCGCGCGCATGTCTGATTGCGGTGCAGGTTGCGTGCTGAACCAGCCGAACGCCGAGCTGCCGAGGGAAGCTGCACCTGCTGCCGCAGTTCCTAACAATTGGCGTCGTCGCACGTCCTCGCCTCCTGTCTCGCGCTCGTCGTCGAAGCTAGGGGAGTCACGCGGCCGTAGGTATGCGTGGGTTGGTTGTTGCGATAACTGGAACCAGAGGTAGCGCTGAGGTATGTGCAGAGCACGAACCCACTGGTCCAGTTTGTTCAGGTCATGAGTTGGTTGCGCGGTACACTCCAACCGGCTGACCTGACCCTGCGTCAGTCCAAGTCAGCGACCAACCTTTGCCTGGGTGAGCACTGGCCGATGCTCATGGCGGTAGGCGTAGAGCACCTGACCGAAATGCCGGGCTTCCAGCGCGTCTCGTAGCGCCGTACGCTCCCAGAAGTCGTCTTCTTTGAGTGGGGCGCTGGACGCCGCAACCTCGTGACGCGAACACGGGCTGCACAGTTGCGTGCGATTGTCACGCGCCAGCCGTGTCCCGCATCCCTGGCAGCGCCGCTCTTGGCCCTCCGACCTCGTCATCACCCATCCTCTGTGTCCGCCGGCCTGCATCTTAGCCGTCGCGCAGGGTTACTGACGTGCGGTTATGCACGGTCTGGATGTTTCAGTCAGTTTCGTCGTTTGCCAGTCGAGTTTTCTTTGGGATCGTAATCGTCCGGAAGCGACGGAGGCGATGTGATCAAGCAGGAGCCCAACCGGTGGTCAGTGGTACTTACCGCCGCGATAGTACGAGGGAACACCGATCTACAGGTATGGATCGACGGCGACATCCGGTGGGTTTGTATCAAGATAAACGGCACACCGTGCCCCGTGCTGTTGGGTGTGACCACATCCGGCGCCGAAAACCTGCACACAGCGATCACTACCGGCCTGAGGAATCTGGCGTCTCGCCAGTAAGAAGGCATTGGGAAACAGAACTGGGCGGGCACCGATGGCTAATAACGATCGTATCAGTTACGCGCATTACCGGGAGGCCGTATATGCCCGACTCCATCGATATACCTTTGCGATTGACAACCCGGATGACCGGATGGTTGCAATCATTGCCCGCGCCGAATTACCCCGCTATGTGCGGTACTGGGTCAGCCTGCTCGCCGAACACGAGGCGACGCCTAACGGGAAGTGTCCGACCTGTTCCCGATGGTGGCGCACTGTTTCCGCACCCTGTGGCACTTGGAAGTGGATGCATGCGTTCCTAACCATCGCACCAGCGCGAACCACAGTCCCATCGAGCCAGAATCGGTAAGAGGGCGCCTGGCCAACGCGAAATAAAACCTGGCCGGTTGTTACGTGACCCGCAACCGTAGCAACCGGCCGCACGGTCGGCGGGGTGAGTGTGGCGTGCGCCCCCGAACGCCATGAGGCTGTCCTCGCCCTGCCGACCATCCACCCAATTAATGTGAGGGTCGCGACACGAACGCGACAGGTGTTCATTGACAACACAAGCGCCACCCGAATAGGAATCAGCGCAAGGTTACTCCAATAAATGTTGAGCGCACCCCATAACATCGAGCAGGACCGCGACGAAACTTCCGGCGCCAGCATTGATGAGCTGGCGTTGTCATTGAGCGTCGCGTGAAACCTGCAAAATTTAGCCAAATCCTTTCATGTCACAACACGGCAAACCAATCTCTCTCACATTCTATCCTTTGCTTGTGTTGTCTTGTCGCGGCTCCACCGCGCATGAAAGGAAATTTCTTTGGTGGAGTCAATCTCAGCCCGCGGCTGGGGCCGACGCCAAGCTGCCGCTTCTCCAGTTTGGAGCGAGGAGAAGTGGCAACGGGTCGCCACGTTGCTTGGCATCCGATGGCTACCCAGCGATGAGTCAGAAGTCAGCGATTCCGATGAGTCCTTCGAGGCTGCATGAGCAGCGGGGACTTCGATAGTGATTCGCTACCACGTTGGGTCAGTCAACTCGCGGAGAAGGCTGCACAACCAGACTTCGAGCGATGGCGACAGATGGTGGAAGGTGCAGGCGGCTGCACGGCTCCTATCCGCCTCGTTGGCAACTCGTCGACAATCGACGTAGGCACCGGCGAGGTACTCGATACATACTCTACGCGAGATGAGCCGACCGAGTACTTGCTCATTGCCTACGGGAACCGTCGGGCGTCGAGCCAGCCGATGATCTCAGCGACAGCTCGCATAAATTCCGCAAGGCTGTCGCGCTCTTGTTGAGGGGTACTCTTTGGTGCCCGGACAATAGATCACTTGCGCTCAACGGGTCCGCAGCTTCACGAGTGAAAAATTGTACAGGCATCCTCAGTCTGACAGAAAGCGCCTCCACTTGCTTAATCGACATTGAGCGTTTTTCGGATCGCTCGTACAGCGGTCGGGCGGCAGCCGGCTCACCCAACTCGCTCAGCATCCCGGCGAGATGGTTCAGGGTGGCGGAGACATGGGGGTGGTCTGGCCCATAGGCTGTCTCACGGATGCGCAGGGCCCGCTCTAACAGGGGTCGGGCGGTGGCTGACTAATTCAGGTCGCGTAGCACCAAAGTGAGGTTGTTCAGGGTGGCAGCGACGTAGGGGTAATCCGGTCCATAGACAAAGTCACGGACGCGCCGGGCCCGCTCGTACAGGGTGCGGGCAGTGTCGAGCTCACCCGACTCGCCCAGGGCCCCGGCTAGATTATTCAGGACGTAGGCGACTTTGGGATAATCTACAAACTCGGCGTGGATATCGATCGACGGCATCGACTCACAGCGATCTTCAGCGAACTCGTCTGCGCCATCTGATCGAGACAGCACAGCGGATAATTTCGACTGCTTCCCGCCTACGCAACAGAGCCGCCGTGACAGCTGCAGTCAGGGTTAACTCAGTGAAATCGCCAGGTCGATCACGTTACGGTCGAGGGAGCCAGCCGTCTGGGCCCTCCCGGCGAGCAGGTTGATCTGGTAGAGCCCGTACTGGTCGCCCACTCGCAGCGTGGCGTAGGCCCGCGACCTGGCCATTGCCTCGCCGGTGCCGCCCACCGTGGCGATGTCGAAGCCGGCGTCGCCGGTGGCGTCGACGGTGAGCCTGCCAGTGGCGGCGAGCTGCCCGGAGTTAGCCGGTGACTGGAGCACGATCTGGTCTGCCGTGGTGTCCAGGCCCAACAGCGTGGTGTCGGTGTTCGGGTCGTTGTCGTTATTCGTATACGCCGCGCCGGTGACTCCGTTGGCCGGCGGGGCGGCCGGTGGGGTGCTTAGCTGAGTGTCGGCGACGGTGGCTGGCAGCGGAGTCTGGGTGAACGGCTGCCGCAGGTTCTGGCCGGTGTCGCTGACCACTCGCAGCGCATTGGCGACGGGATTGAAATCGACCCCGAAGCTGGTGCCTTGCGGGGCGATCGTTAGCCGGCCCACGCTGGTCGCCTGACCGTTTGTCTCCACTGTGTACAGGCCGCCCTGGTCACCGACGCCGTAGAGCCTGCCGTCCTGTACCCGGTAGTCGATGCCGACGAGCCGGGTGTCGCCGCCCTCGAGGCCGCGGATCGTGCCGGTTTCCCGTGGGCTGGGATTCTCCGAGGAGAACTGGACAAGCCTGTTGTCGTCGGTCAGTCCGATGATGTCGAGGGGCAGCTCTGGCGGCTGGCCTGGCGGCTGGACGGTCGGCTGAGCGGTCGGCTGGGCTGCCGGTTCACCGGCGGGCTCACCGGCGGGGGGTCCCTGGCCGCAAGCCACCGAGGCGGGTAGTACGAGCACGGCACCGGCGAGGAAGGTGATCAGGCGAGCGTTCAACGACTTGCACATCGATGTCCCCCTTTTTAAAAGGTTGGAGCGTGTCTGGATGCGACCTTTCAGTAGGTTTCGGCATCGTGGGCGATAGCGTTCGCGAACGTTTCGATATTGTTATGCGGTGACGGGTGCTTCCACCGGTCAGCCGCCAAACGTGAGAGGCTCCGCGCAGCGATGCGGGATCGCGGTGCTGGTAGATCAAGGACAGGCGGACTCACAGGTGCTGGCACGTCGGCGTCGACGGTCACGAGGCCGTCGGCCAAGGTCTGCCCGACCGGTCACCGCCGCCGCCTGCGCCTCGGCGCTGCGTCGTCCGTTAGCCTGAGGCGACGGCGCCCTGTTGGAGCACCTCGGGCGGCATGGGGCGGTGCAGCCGCCAGGTGATCGCGGATCGGCCGTTCGCCGCGGTGCTCCACCATCCGTCGCCGCCAGCTCGGCCGTGAGCTGCGCCGACTGCGCGAGGCCGCCGGCAAGTCGGCACAAGAAGCCGCCGACTGGGCCGGGGTCTCAACCTCGACCCTGTCGAAAATCGAGCGCGGTAGCCAGGCCGTCAAGATCGGCATGTACGACTGTTCGCCCAGCTCTACGGCATCGGCGCACCGGATGCGGACACCTTGATCCGCCTGGCACGTGAAGCGAACCAACGCGGATGGTGGGCTGCTTACGGCGACACCGTGCCCGACTGGGTACGCACCTACCTGAACCTAGAAACAAGATGCCTCGGAACTATGGGCCTACGAGAGCGGGCTGGTATTCGGCCAATCCCAGAACAGCACGTCCTGCGACTCGACCACAGGGCGCCGCTACCCCGAGCGCGTCGCGCGCGTTCACAAGGCCAGGGATCGTGCTTGTGAACCGGGCCAGGGCTGCCCTCAGGTTTTGCTTTTCAGGTCGTTCCGCGTATCGACACGCCATCTCGGCGGCTCTCAGCACGTTACGAAGGGCCAGGATCAGCATGATTGCCTTCGACTGTCTTGCTGCGGATACCCACAGGGGCTGCCGAGATTAGGTCGTCCTCGGCAGTGTCGGGCAGCAAGAGCTGCTGCGCCTCAAACTTGACAGCTCCCGCGTACAGGTAGGCGTGGGTGGCAGCTTTGAGGGCGAGGGCCTTGCGGTGGGCCAGCGAGGTCACGAGCCAAGAGCATGCCAACAGGCGTGGAGTCGTGAGCGCGCAGGCCCTCGTAGGGAGGCCCTGCGATTAACAGATGCATGCAGCTCCTGATCGGACCGCATGACGTAGGTATGTGGCGTTCGTCGCATGGTGTTCAAGGGCAGCACGGTGCTGCGCGTTGCGGTCACAACTGCGGTCAGAGGGGCCCGTCCAACTACTGGCACGGAGATCCGCATAGCAACCGCGCGCTTGTCGCAAATGAGTGTCCATCCCCACGACGAGATCAACGAACTCTGCCAACATGGCTATTGACCAGGTGTCCTTCGTGGGCGTCGGGTCACCTCGCCGGACGGCCGAGAGATGCCGCTTCCAGGCCGACTCATCCACCCCGCACTCTGTCACCTATGCCAGCGGGCAACGCATGGGAGTTGACCAAGAGGAACGCTCTCGACGAACGTATCAACCACTAGCCGCTGCGACTCTATACCGATTATGGCCGGTCATCGAGCGCGGAGGATCCCGTGGGACCGACACCGTACCTTCCGGCGCTGTCCCACTGTTAGTGGACACCTCCGAAGATCCGCAGCGTGGGGGCGATCGGCGACGTTCCGCGGCGGGCGGCTCCATAAGCCCTGGACCACCTCTCGCTGGCAGTTGATTTGACTCCGCCAGCCGGTCTCACCCCTTTTGATACAGGTCCATATGCATCCCCAAGTCTGGCAAGACACCACGCGCGGCACCGGCCGCGGTGGATGAAAGGAGCCGATCATGTCCGCAACCACTCATCCCACGGCGTTGTTCTCGGGGCTGACATCCCGCGCAGTAAGCGGGGCCCTGGCCGGGATCGCCGGAGGCATCGTGTACGGCATGCTTTTGGTGATGATGGGCATGCTGCCCGTGATCGCCACGCTGGTCGGTAGCGAAAGCGCCATCGTCGGTGCGCTCGTGCACCTGGTCATCTCGGCCGGCGTCGGCGCCCTGTTCGGCGTAGTTGTCCCAGCCACGAGGCTCGGCGTGCTGCTGGGCGCCGGCGCTGTCTACGGACTGGTGTGGTGGGTCCTGGGCCCGCAGGTGATCCTGCCCCTGTGGCTGGGCAGGCCCCCATTTACGACCGACGCCGGTGCGTGGATGATCCTGATGGGCCACATCATCTACGGCCTGTTCACCGCCGCAGCCCTGTTTGGGATTCGGCGCTACGCCCGCTCGTGAGCAGCCGACCGACGCTGCAGCAATGATCGCAGGCGGCCATCTTGGAGAACTGCCCGCCCGGCGAAGGGCACCATTCACATAGATTGACAAGATCTTCTGGGAGACGAGTAAAGCTGAGGCACGCGATCGGACATGGCTCGGGCCAGCAAGATACTCGTCGCTATCAGTCAGCGTCGTTGTTTAGCGTTGTTTCGTCCGCTGAGACGGCCACAGACGGCCCAGATACCGAATGTCCACGGTCCCGGCGCATGCGGGCGTTGGTGGTGAGTGCGCAGACGGGGCACTTGAGTGTGCGCCTACGCGCGGGGCCGGACGGCAGCGTACTGTAAATCTGTCGGCGTATGCCTTCCAAGGTTCGAATCCTTGACCCGCCACGCAGCAAAAACTGCTCCTGACCAGCACAGAGACGGTCGTGGGCCGATCGTCGTGGTGTCCGGCGCTGTCCGGTCGTGTCCGGCTGTTCACGGCTAGTTGCGCCCTAATGGGGTTCGTACCGGCCGGCCGCTGATGCGGCAGGGTGGTACGCCCTCAGCCGCCGGTGGGTGAGCAC
>JALZHU010000402.1 GCA_030860695.1 Actinomycetota bacterium | reverse complement strand
CGTGATCACGGACCAGCCGGACAGCCTTCGCCCGGGTCTCCCTGTCGTAGCTCCTGCCTGGCATCGCGCCATCCTTCCCAAGATCGGAAAGGGGTACGAAACCCGGGGCGGTTCAGGATGCACCCAGCAAGCTCGCCTCAAAATCGCAAGGCTAGGCCTAGAAACACGGGTCAGCGGCGCGGCCACCAGCTTGCGCGCCGTCCTAGCCCGCGGCAGGCGACACCGCTGCGTAGCAACAGATCATCTTCCTTTCGTGCCCTTCCCGTGCCCGTTGCCACGGGGACTCACGGGAATCACGGGAATCACGGACAATAACAGTCAGAATCTCACTGACAAGACTTTCCTGCTTACATTTCCTTGGGCTCAAACGGTCGTAGCGACAGGCCTTTATTCTAGCAGATTTTGATCTGCTAAGGTGTTCCCCTTTCCTGGGGATATTCTGGGGGATGGTTGATGAGTGGGAGCACGCCGTTGTGCGCCGAGGAACGGGAGACGTGTGGGTGCCGAATAGGTCATCCATGTCATGCGACGTGGACATATTCGTGGATCAGCCCGTCGAGCAGGTCGTGGCGTCGCAGGTTCAGGGGTGATGATGACGTAGGTGGTGGGAGCGCTGTGAGCGGTGCGGCCTGGTTGAGTGCGCGGTGGGGGGGATGGTGATTGAAATGCGTTACGTACTTGGCCAGCACGCGCTCGAGATGGCGGCGGTTGAGGATCAGTATTCGGTCCAGCAGCTCGCGGCGGACGGTGCCGATCCAGCGTTCGGCGATCGCGTTCGCCCGGGGTGCTCGCACGGGTGTGCGCAGAATGTGGATGGCTTCGCTGGCGAACACGGCGTCGAACACGCCGGTGAACTTGCTGTCGCGATCCCGGATCAAGAACGTGAACTGAGCCGCGCGGTCGCCGAGGTCCATCAGGAAGTTGCGCGCCTGCTGGGCGACCCAGGCGCCGGTCGGGTTCGCGGTGATGCCAAGGAGGTGGACGCGGCGGGTGGCGTGTTCGACGACGAACAGGACGTAGAGCCGGTGAAGTAGCAGTGTGTCGACGCAGAAGAAGTCCGTGGCAAGGACGCTGTGTGCTTGGGCGGTCAGGAACTGCCGCCAGGTGGGGCCGCTGCGGCAAGGCGCAGGGTCGATGTCGGCTCGCTTCAGGATCAACCACACCGTGCTGGGCGCAAGCTGGTAGCCGAGTCCGGCAAGTTCGCCCTGGATGCGCCGGTACCCCCAAGTCGGGTTCTCCGAGGCCAGTCGCAGCGCCAATTGGCGCAGCTCGGGTGCCGTGCAACGGCCGCCGGTGCGGCGGCGTCGAGGCTGGGTCCAGCGCCGGGCCACCAAGTCCCGGTGCCACCGCAACACCGTGTCGGGGGTGACGATCCGATGCAGGCGGCCAACCGGGGACAGCCATCGGGTCAGCGCCGCGAACACCGCCCAATCCGCCCACGACAGTCGCGGTCGCCGTACCTGGCGACGCAACACGGAGACTTCATGGCGAAGCACCAGGATCTCCACATTCTTCGATCGTGAGCTCCGGGCCAGCAGACCGAGCCAGGCCACAAGCTGCCGGAAGATCAGATAGAGCAGTCGTACCGCCATGGCCGGCGATCATGCCTGACGACCGCTGTCCAGTGATGCCGCAGATCACCGCCGTGGATGACCGGTTCGGCACCCACACCCCGGATGGGCCACGGCAAGACCGGAGGCAGTCGGGGGTTTGCACCCCGGTCCCGCCGTGATCTGGGTCCGGCCATTCCGCTTCCGACAGCCGTGGGGGAGGAAGCGGGTGCGAAACGGCCGGGGTTAGTGACGGATCGTTGGAGGGATGATTGGCGGTCCCGGACTGCGTCGGGGCTGTCTGGGGAACAGCCGGAGCGGGCAGCGGCGGGAGGTCGATTTCCCATTCGCTGGCCAGGTGAGTCGTCAGGTGGCCGGGGTGCTGGCGCAACCAGTAGTGCGCCTTCTGAAACACCAGGCACACCCGGCGGCGTCTCGGCCATCCGCGACCTCGACACAATCGGCACCGGCCCCGAGCGTCCAGCGGGTGAGCAGCAAGCAGGGAATCCAGTGCCGCAGCCGCTCCGCAGCTGATCCGTCTTCTTTCGTCTGTGCGGTGTGAAGACTCCAGTTCAGCGGCCAGGAACCGGCCCAACAGCTCACGCAGCAGGCCGTGTCCGCTTTGATGCAGGTCAGGATTCATGCCGCGCCGTCCCGTTTCGATGGCGTTTCAGTCATGTCAGCTCCCGCATCCGAGAGGTGTGCGTGTGGGGTGTCATGCTCAAGGCATTTCGGTCCCTGAACTGCCACACCATCGCCACATCGTCGGTTCGTCTTGGTTGATCCACCGGTTGATGGCAGGCTTAGGCGACCAACAGGCAGGAGGGAGCCGACAGAGAGTCCATGACCGAACAGCACCCGTCCGGAGTCGGCGTGCGGATCGCCGAGTTGCGCAAGATCCACGGCGCCACTCAACAGGCGTTGGCTGCGCGGGCCAAGGTGTCGTATTCGCTGCTGCGCAAGGTTGAACGCGGCGAACGGCCAGCATCACCGTCCTTCATCGCCGCCATCGCTCGCGCACTGGGAGTCAGCGTGCTCGATATCACCGAACAGCCGTACGGTGTCCGTGGTGCGGATCCGACATCCGAGCAGGCCGGCGTTCCCGCACTGCGGCAAGCATTGGTCGAAGGCGATGACCCAGAGTTGGAGACTTCGCTGCGTAGTTTGGACGAGCTGCGTGCCGCCGTGGCCGAGATCAAGGAGTTCGATCGCCGCACGAAACACGCCGAGGTGGTGCAGGCGCTGCCTGACGTGCTGCGCCACCTGCACCGGGCTGTCCTTGACCTCACCACCGGTGAGCGTCCCGGCGCCCATGACTTGCTCGCCGCCGCGTACTCGTATGCGGTCGTGGCCCTGTACCGGCTAGGGCACCTCGATCTCTCACACCTGGCTGATGAACGCGCCCGGATGGCCGCCGCGCACGGTGATGATCCGCTGCGCGCGGCGGTTGCGGAGTGGAATCACTCCCTGATCCTGATGTTCGATGGTGCCTACCCGGCGGGACTACGCAGCATTAAGCGGGCTGACGCGATCGTTGATCTTGCACAACCAACCCCTGCCGTTCCCGCCGTGCGGGGGGCGCTGCACCTGCGGGCTGCGATCATCGCAGCCCGTGCAACGAACTCCGACCTCGCTGCCGATCACCTGGCTGCGGCCCGGTCACTGGCCGCCAACGGACAGGATGAGGCCAACTTCTATGGCACCAAGTTCAGCCTGCCCAACGTGTGCATTCACGAAGTTGCCGTGCCCGTGGAGCTTACCGACGGCACCACCGCCGTGACCCGAGCCGCCAAGGTGACCCTGCCGACAACCACCGCACCATCCCGTGTCGGCCACTACTGGATCGACCTCTCCCGCGCCTGGCTGCTGCACGGAGATCGCCGCCAAGCACTGGACTCACTCCACCAAGCCCGGCGGATCGCTCCCCAACTCACCCGCTACCACCCGCAAGTTCGCGAGACCGTGCACGCCCTAGCGGTCCAGGATGCCCGAGCCACCGGCAGCCTCCGAAACTTCGCCGCCTGGTGTGGCATCCGACATTGACGGAACACCAATCATGAACGAGCACGGCCAGCCAGTCCTCTACGCCATCGTCACCGGATCCCCCGCTGCCCGAGACATCAGCAGGCTGGTGGACCTTGCCCAAGCCGACGGGTGGGACGTGTGCGTGATCGCCAGCCCGAACGGTTACCGGTTCATTGATGCTGACAGCCTCAGTGCCAAAACCGGCCACACCGTCCGCCACCAGTACAAAGAACCCGATG
>JALZHU010000123.1 GCA_030860695.1 Actinomycetota bacterium | reverse complement strand
GGGAACCAGCTACCGGGGACCCTGGCATCTCCCCGGACCGGACTCACACCGGCTGGCTGCCCTAAGCTTCTCGTTCGGTTACACCACAACCTCCTTAACTTGTGGCGCCCGAACTGCTGGACGCACGAGTCATCCAGAACAGGCAGTGCCTCCCCGGCTCCACCAGGAAGGTGATCGCCGATGATCGTGCGGTCGGCTGTTCTCAGCCGACTTCGGCCAGCACCTCTTCGGGGACGTCGAAGTTGGCATAGACGTTTTGCACGTCGTCGCAGTCTTCCAACGCATCGATCAATTTGAACACCTTGCGGGCGGTGTCGGCGTCCAGCGGGGTGCTTGCCGAGGGCAAGAAGCTCGCGTCGGCGGAGTCGTAATCGATGCCGGCGTCCTGCAGCGCGGTGCGTACCGCGATGAGGTCGGTCGCTTCGGAAACCACCTCGAAGGCTTCACCCAGGTTGCTGACCTCCTCGGCACCGGCGTCGAGCACTGCGGCCAGCACGTCGTCCTCCGAGAGACCCTCCTGTTGTGGGATGATCACCAGGCCCTTGCGGCTGAACAGAAACGACACCGACCCAGGATCAGCCATCGTGCCGCCGTTTCGGGTCATCACGGTGCGGACCTCCGAGGCTGCCCGGTTGCGGTTGTCGGTGAGGCACTCGATGAGCAGGGCCACCCCGCCGGGCCCGTACCCCTCATACATGATCGTCTGGTAGTCGGCACCGCCGGCATCCGCCCCAGAGCCCCGCTTGACAGCCCGCTCGATGTTGTCGATAGGCACCGAGCTCTTGCGGGCCTTCTGGATCGCGTCGTACAGCGTTGGGTTGCCGTCCGGGTCACCGCCACCGGTACGCGCCGCCACCTCGATATTCTTGATCAACCTTGCGAAGAGCTTGCCGCGCTTGGCGTCGACCACGGCCTTCTTATGCTTGGTGGTCGCCCATTTTGAATGGCCGCTCATACCTGCCCATGCTCCTCTTGCTCACGTGCCAGTCTCACCGGCATACCCGCATCTGCGTGTTCACTCGGGCCGCATAGGACTGCCGGACCATCTCACAGAAGAGCTGGTGCACCCGCCGGTCGCCGGTCAGCTCCGGATGGAATGCAGTAGCCAGCACGCACCCCTGTCGAATCGCCACAATCCTACCGGCGGCGCTGCCGGCAGCCGGCACGTCAGGCACCCTGGCCAACACCTCGACACCGGAACCGGCCTGCTCCACCCAGGGAGCGCGGATGAACACCGCCCGGACCGGGCCACCAGGTACGCCGGTGAAGTCGAGATCGACCTCGAAGGAGTCAACCTGCCGGCCGAACGCGTTACGGCGCACCACCGCATCTAACGCCGCGAGCTGCCGCTGATCAGGCCTGCCATCGAGGATCTCCCGGGCCAGCAGGATCATCCCCGCGCAGGCGCCGTAAGCCGGCATGCCTTCAGCCAGCCGGGCCCGCAGTGGTTGCATGAGGTCGAAGGCGACCAGAAGCCGGCTCATCGTGGTCGACTCGCCGCCGGGCAAGACGAGTGCGTCCGCCTGCGCGAGCTCCACAGGGCGGCGCACCAGCACGCTATGCAACCCGCACTCGCCCAACGCCTGCTGGTGCTCCCGCACATCCCCCTGCAGCGCCAGCACCCCCACAACCGGCCCCTTCTCAGCCACAGGGAACCCTACCCCGACATGGAGACATACCGGGGCAATCGGGATGCGAACTGGCCCGATATGTCTCCATGACGGAAAGCGAGGCCGGCGATCACGCAGGCTCCAGGAACCAGGGGCTGGTGTAGGCAGTTGCGTGGTTGTTTGCGGGATGCTCGAAAGGGGCTTGGGGGGCGTTGGGGGCACCTGGGTCGGCTAGGCGCAGGACCGTCCAGTGGCCGTCCTCGATGCTCATCGGCACCGTAAAACGGGCGACGTCACCGCAGCGCACCTCGACCACGTCGACCACGGCGGGCACCGGCGTGTCCGGGCGCAGCACCTGTACTTGCAGTAGGTGGCCAATCCAGGATGGCCCGCGGTCGACGTCGAGCACGAACGAAACGGGGCCGTGGCGGTGTCGCAGCACTGAGCCCATTCGCACGCCACCGGCGGTGGCGTCCACCCGCAGCCCAGCGGCCCGGGTAGCGAAGAACCGTCGGGCTCGCAATGCCTCGGCGACCCCGCCCCGGCTGTGCTCGGTCACCCACAACCCAGCCCGTCCCGTGCCCGGCTGCAAGCCCCAATTCGTGCCGTGCTCGTCGCTGACTCCGAGCAGCCCGGTCCGCCAGCCGGCGTTCAGGCAGGCCACCAACGGAGAGATACCGCCCGCTGCAACGCCCTGAAACAGGTAATCGTCGGTGCGGTTGAACATCTCCAGGCTGACCATCTGCTCAGCGACCGCAGCTGCGTAGCGGAAGCCGGCGAATCGTCCCTCTTCGCGGCCAGGGTGATTGAAACCGGCAAGCCCCGCGGCGCCACGAACGCCGTTGCGCTGGCCGACCCGGGTCAACCAGGCGTACAGCTCACTCATCGCCCCATGCGTCGCAACGTCGGTGAAGTCATCGGTGAACCAGGCGTTGACGTGCCCTAATTGCGGATGCGACCACTCGAAGCCGCGGATCGCGGTGAACTCGCCGGGCCGGTCGTAAGCCTCAGCGAGCTTTCCGGTGCGCCGCCAGCCGGCCCGGTCCAACCCAATCCACGGCGTGCCGCCCATGCCGGTGCCCTCCACCGTGGCACCGCGGATCGCGTGGTCGGTGAGCGCTGCGACGTCCAGGCCGGCGTCGCGCATCGAGGGAAACGCCGCCTCCGGGTCACCGGCACCATCGGAAAACAATGTGTGGTTGTGCAGGTCGGCGTGCACCAGCAGGGTGTCGCGGCTGATCCGGGAGCTGCGACCAGCCCCGCCTTCGGGCCCCGGAGTGCGCAGCTGCGCGCTGCTAGTCGCTGAGAGCAGCAGCGCCTCAGCGTCGGCCACACCCTCCCCGGGGATCACCAGCCGCGTTGGGATAGCCGCTGCCCGTGAGGGAGATCGCCGAGGTTGATCCCTATCATTGCCTCGCCCAGCCCGCGGGACACCTTCGCCACCATCTCTGGGTCGTCGTGGAACGTGGTGGCCTTGACGATCGCCTCCGCTCGCTTGGCGGGGTCGCCCGATTTGAAGATGCCCGAGCCGACGAACACCCCCTCGGCACCGAGTTGCATCATCATCGCCGCGTCAGCGGGTGTGGCGATACCACCTGCGGTGAACATCACCACTGGCAACGAACCGGCCGCGGCGACCTCGCGGACCAGCTCCAACGGGGCGGCTAGCTCCTTGGCAGCCGCGGGCAGCTCCTCAGGGTGCATCGTGGCCAAGGAGCGGATGCTGGCACGGATCGAACGCATGTGCCGGGTCGCTTCCACCACATTGCCGGTCCCAGCTTCACCTTTGGACCGGATCATGGCGGCACCCTCGGAGATGCGGCGCAACGCCTCGCCAAGGTCGGTGGCACCGCATACGAACGGCACGGTGAAAGCGAACTTGTCGATGTGATGGGCCTCATCGGCTGGAGTCAGCACCTCGGACTCGTCGATGTAGTCCACGCCGATCGCCTGCAGGATCTGCGCCTCGACGAAGTGGCCGATGCGAGCCTTAGCCATCACCGGAATGGACACTGCGTCCATAATTGCGGCGATCATGTCCGGATCACTCATCCGAGCGACGCCGCCTTGCGCGCGAATATCGGCGGGGACTCGCTCCAGCGCCATGACGGCCACCGCACCCGCGTCCTCGGCGATCCTGGCCTGCTCCGGTGTGACCACATCCATGATCACACCGCCTTTGAGCATCTCGGCCATCCCGCGCTTGACCCGTGCGGTGCCGATCTTGCGCTCGATATTGCTGTTGTCGGCGGGCACGGTAGGTTCGCTCCTTTGGACAGTGACAGCAGACAGGCACGGGACAGCCCCCCGTGATACCAATACTCGATCGTACGTCGAGGTCGCGGACAACGCCGTGGACGAAGGCTGCCCAAGGGGTTGCCTCGACCGTCGCACCGGTGTGAGATCGACCACACAATCCGCACAGCTGAGGGTGGGGTTTCATGGGCACAAAAGGCACCGCTGAGCGCGCTGATTCCGCCGTGGCGGCGCAAGACCCGTCCCGGATCCGCAACGTGGCTGTGGTCGGGCCATCCGGGGCGGGGAAGACGACGTTGGTGGAGGCGCTGCTGGCGGCGACTGGCGTGATCAGCCGCGCGGGCACGGTCGCGGATGGCACCACAGTGTGCGACCACGACCCGGCCGCGGTGCGCCAGCAACGGTCGGTGACGCTGGCCATCGCGCCCCTGCAGCACGCCGACATCAAAATCAACCTTGTCGATACCCCCGGCTACGCCGATTTCGTGGGCGAGCTGCGGGCAGGCCTACGAGCGGCCGACGCGGCACTGTTCGTGATCTCTTCCGGGGAGAGCGTCGATCCCGCCACGGTCGCGCTATGGCAGGAATGCGCCGAAGTCGGAATGCCTCGGGCGGTGGTGGTGAGCCGGCTGGACCACCCGCGGGCCGATCTGGACGGCGTGATTGCTGCCTGCCGGTCGACCTTCGGCGACGGAGTTTTGCCGCTATATCTGCCGGTGCGCGACGATGCCGGCGCGGTGACCGGTCTGGTGGGGCTGCTGTCGCAGCGGTTGTTCGACTACCGCAACGGGTACCCGCCGCCTGTAGGTGAGCCCGGCGAGGTGGACAGTGCCGTGGACCCCGACGAATTCACTGAGGCGCGCAACGAGCTCATCGAGGGGATCATCGCCGAGAGCGAGGACGAGTCCCTGATGGACCGTTATCTCGGCGGTGAGGACCTCGACGTTGACGTGCTGATCGACGACTTGGAGACCGCGATCACCCGCGGGTCGTTCCACCCGGTGATCCCGGCGTGCGCCCACACCGGGGTGGGACTCGCCGAACTGCTTGAGGTGCTCACCGGCGCCTTCCCCGCCCCAGGGCAGCACACTCCGCCTGCGGTGACCCGGCCGGACGGGTCGCCACATCCTGCAGTGGAGGTGGACCCCGCCGCGCCGCTGGTTGCGGAGGTGGTGCGTACCACCGTCGACCCGTACCAAGGCCGGGTATCGCTGGTGCGAGTGTTCTCCGGGACGTTGCACCCGGACCGTCCCGTGCACGTCTCCGGACACGGACTGTCCGACCGGGGGCACGCCGACCACGACGTTGATGAGCGGGTGGCGCACGTCTACACTCCGCTGGGCGGCACGTTGAGCGAGGTGCCGTACTGTGTGGCCGGTGACCTTTGCGCGGTGACCAAGGTCGTCTCTGCTGAGACCGGGGACACTCTGTCCTCGCCCAACGACCCACTGCTGGTGGCGCCGTGGACGATGCCGGAGCCCTTGCTGCCGGTGGCGGTGGTGGGCCGCAGCCGCAGCGATGAGGACGCGCTGGCCCGCGGGCTAGGCCGGTTGGTGGCAGCGGATCCGACACTGCGACTGGAACGCAACTCTGAGACCCACCAGATGGTGCTGTGGTGTATGGGCGAGGCACACGCTGACGTTGTGCTTTCCCGGCTGCGCGCCGCAGGCGCCGACGTCGACACCGAGCCCGTCGTGGTGCCGCTGCGGGAAACCTTCGGCGGCCCCGCTAAAGGGCACGGTCGGCATGTCAAGCAGTCTGGAGGGCACGGCCAGTACGCGGTGTGCGACATCGAGGTGGAACCGTTGCCCCGAGGGGCCGGGTTCGAGTTTGTCGACAAGGTGGTCGGCGGGGCGGTTCCGCATCAATTCATCCCCAGCGTGGAGAAGGGCGTCCGGGCGCAGATGGACCGCGGCCTTGGCAGCGGTTTCCCGCTGGTGGATCTCCGGGTCACGCTCGTCGACGGCAAAGCGCACAGCGTGGACTCCTCCGACGCGGCCTTCCAGACCGCGGGGTCGCTGGCACTCAAGGACGCCGCGGAGAAGAGCACCGTGGTGACGCTGGAGCCGCTGGACGACGTGGAAGTGCGGATGCCCGAAGAGCATCTGGGCACCGTGCTGGGAGACCTGTCCAGCCGGCGAGGCCGGGTGCTAGGCACCGAGACCGACCAGAGGGGCCGGATGCTAGTCCGCGCCGAGGTGCCAGCAGCCGAACTGCTCCGCTACGCCGTCGACCTGCGCGGGCTGACCTCCGGCACCGCCGTGTTCACCCGACGTTTCTCCCGTTACGCCCCGGCGCCATCCAGCTCAGGTCCGTAGACCGCTAGCGCGGGTTCGGCGATCTCGAAATAGCGTGGCAGCGGGGCGGTACCGGCTAGTCGCAGCCAGCGCACCATGCGGTGCGACCGCAACGCCAGGGTGTCCCGCACCGCGTCGTTGTAGACCCGCCGGGCGATCACCACCCGCTGCTCGGCATCGGCCAGCCGGCCCGCGCAGGCGGGTTCGAGTCGACGGCGGTTGAGTGCCGCGAGCTCTCGGCCCAGCTCATTCTCGACCTCTTCCCGGATTGAATTTGCACCTCCCCGAAGCGCGGCGTCGGCGGCACTGCGTAACGCAAGGCCGCCGTTCAATGCACTGACCACGCGCGCTCGGCGGCACAGTGCGGCGTCCAGAGCGGCCCACGCCGCGTCGGTTCGCACATGCAACCGATCCAACCTGATGGCCGCGCGCATCGCACCTACCGCACCCGCCGCGGCCATCAGTAGCCCGGCGGTCACCGCTATCTGGGCAACTCGCACCGCGCGACCCTAGCCAGGCCGGTACCGGCTGAGCGCGGCGCCAGGCCACGCGAGTCGGCGCGGGTCAGCGGCCACCGCAGTTTCGTAGACCTGCAGCACCCGCCGCGCTACCACCGGCCAGTCCCACATCGCCGCCCGCCGGCGGCCGGCAGCGGCCAGCACGGCGCGCCTTTCTGGATCACCAAGGAGGTCATCGAGTGCCATGAACAGCGCGGCCGGTGATCCGGCGGGGACCAGCACACCGGCCTGCCCACCGTCGAGCACCAGGCGGAAGGCATCGAGGTCGCTAGCCACCACGGGAGTACCGGCGGCCATCGCCTCGGTGAGCACGATGCCAAAGCTCTCCCCTCCGAGAGCGGGGACGCACAGCACATCCACGCTTGCCAGCATCGCCGCCTTCCCCTCATCCCCCAGTGCGCCCAGCACCCGGATCCGGGATGCCAGCGCCGGTCCTGCAGCGCGCAGCAGTGCCGCGGCGTCCCCGTGTCCCACCACGAGCAGGCGCAGGTCTGGTCGCGTCCGGATCAACGTGCGCAGTGCCGCCAGCAATACCGGCATGCCCTTGCGGGACTCGCCGAAGCGGCCCACGAAGCCGACCGTGCCGCCGGTCCGCGGGTACCCGGGCAGCGGTTGCGCTCCGACGAAGTGCGATACGTCGAGCCCGTTGGGGATCTCCACGGCGTCCCCGCCGAGGTACTCCACCTGCACCCGCCGAGCTAGCGGGGACACCGCGATCCGGGCGGTGATCTTCTCCATGGTGGCCTGTAGCAAGCCGTGCGCCGCCGCCAGCGCCCTGGATCGCGCGGTGGCGAAGTGGAAGGTTGCCACGACGGGCCGGTCAGCAAGCGCCAGGACGATCAACGACAGGCTCGGTGCGGCAGGCTCGTGCAGGTGCAGCACGTCGAAGTCGTGGTCCTGCAGCCAGCGCCGGGCTCGGGTGACTGCGACCGGGCCGAACGCCAGCGGGGCAACTGATCCGTTATAGGGCACCCCTACGGCCCGGCCCCCGTGGGTGACAAACTCCGGCACTGGTTTGTCTGCTGTTGCTGGGGCGAGCACCTCTACCTGGTGCCCGAGTCCGCGCAGACCCTTGGCCAAACCCAGCACGTGCGCCTGCACCCCACCCGGTGCGGCGATGGAATACGGGCACACCATCCCGATCCGCACAAGACCCCCTATCCCGCGTCGCGCCGCTGCGTGTTGGGCAGGTCATCGATCCATAACGGCTGCAGCATGTGCCAATCCTGCGGGTGCGCCGCGATGTCGGTGGCGAAGCAGTCCGCCACCGTCTGGGTGGCCTGCATCACCGCCGACCGGTCCGGCACGGGCACCGGCGGGTGAAAACGCATGCCCCAGCCGTCGGGGGTAAACCAGCAGCCGACCACCAGCAACGTGGCGCCGGTCGCGGCGGCCAGCCGAGCCGGCCCTAGCGGCATGCGGGCAGCGGCGCCGAAGAACTCCACGGCCACCCCAGCACCGGTCAGGTCCCGGTCGGCGAGCAGGCATACCACTCCGCCCGCACGCAGCCGGCGTAGCAGGCGCGGGGCCGGGCTCCCCGCTCCGGTCAGCGGGACGATGTCGAAGCCCAACGAGGCGCGATAGTCGACAAAGCGCTGGAAGAGCTCCTCCGGCGCCAGGCGCTCAACAACGGTGCTGAACGCTCCATGATGGCCGACGAACCACAACCCGGCCATATCCCAGTTGCCACTGTGCGGCAACGCCACCACCACCCCGCGGCCGGTGGCCAGCGCGTCGTTCAGGTGCTCGATCCCCTTCGTCGCGCCGTCCACTCGACGCACCAGCGCGGCGTGGTCGACCGTGGGCAGCATGAAGGCCTCCTGCCAGTACCGGGCGTAGGAGCGCAGCCCGTCGCGGACCAACGCATCAAGTTCCGTCGGGGTGGCGCCGGGCACCACCCGGGCCAGGTTGCGACGCAGCTGGCGGGTGCCGGGGCCATTCCACCAAGCGGCCAGGTCTGCACCGGCTCGAAACGCTCGTGTGGTCAGTCTCCGAGGTGCAAAGCGGAGCAACCGCCACCCGGCCGCGTACCCAAGGTCGACAAGACTGCTCACCGCACCTCGCGTTCCTGGGCGCTGCGTCGCACCGCGAGCATCCGTTGTGTCACGGTCACCAGTTGTAACCCGGCAACCAACCACAAGGCGACATTGAGCGCGAAGGGTACGCCAAGGCCGGTCAACCCGGCTCCCACCAGCGTGATGATGTAGCGCTCCGCGCGCTCGACCATCCCGCCGTCCGCGGACAGGCCAGTGGCTTCGGCGCGGGCTTTGATATAGGAGATCACCTGGGCGCTCACCAGGCACAGCAGCGCTGCCACGGCCAACAGGCGGTCATCAGCGACTCCAAAGCACCACCAGGTCAACCCGGCGAACAGCGCACCATCAGCGATCCGGTCGCAGGTGGCGTCCAGCACGGTTCCAAACGGGCTGCCGTGTCCGCGGGCCCGGGCTACCGCCCCATCGAGCAGGTCGAACAGCACGAAGACCGTCACCGCGGCGGTGCCAGCCACCAGCTGGTCGCGGGGGAAGAACCACAGTGCCGAGGCCACTGTCCCCATCGTGCCGATCAGGGTGATGGTGTCGGGCCCGATACCGGCCCGGAGCAGCCAGCAACCCGCCGGATCCAGAAACCGGGAGACCGACGCGCGGGCGAAAATGTTGAGCATTGCGCGCCCTCAGCTACCGGAGAATAGGCTGGGGATCGTCGGCGGGAACGATCCGAACACGGCAACCAAGCCGATCTTCCGTGCCGTGTCCACAGCGCCGACGCCGTCACCGGCAAGGCTCCAGACCAGCATTCCCAATTTCAGGACAGCTCTTTCCACGCGTCCACCAGCAGCGTGTGGGTCTCGGCTAGCAGCTGCGGTAACACCTTGGTCCCGCCGACGACCGGCATGAAGTTCGCGTCGCCGCCCCACCGGGGCACCACGTGCTGGTGCAGGTGCGCAGCGATGCCAGCGCCGGCAATGGAGCCCTGATTTATCCCAATGTTGAAGCCGTGCGGGGCGGCAGCGCGACGAGTGGCGAGCATGGCCCGCTGGGTGAAGGCGGCCAGTTCGGTGGTCTCCTGGGGGGTCAGATCCGGGTAATCGGCGACATGCCGGTAGGGCACCACCATCAGGTGACCGGGGTTGTAGGGATAGAGGTTGAGCACCGCATAGACGGTGCCGCCGCGGGCAATCACCAGGCCCTCGGCGTCGTCCATGGTGATGATCCGGCAGAACGGGCACCGCCCCTCACCGGTCTCTGATCCGGCCTTGCCCTCGCGCTTGATGTAGGCCATCCGGTGTGGCGTCCACAGCCGCTGCAATGCGTCCGGCGCTCCGACCCCGTCCTGAGCCTCGGCGGTCATGATGCCGCCTCCGCGGGAAGAAGTACGTCGGCGGTCATGATGCCGCCTCCGCGGGAAGAAGTACGTCGGCGGTCATGATGCCGCCTCCGCGGGAGCAAGTACGTCGGCGGTCATCACGCCGCCTCCGCGGACTCTCCCTGCCCAGCGGCGATCCCGGTCTGCACCATCACGCGCAGGGCGGTTGAGGCAGGTGGGGGCGACGCAACCACGAGAACTCCTTGGTGGTACAGCGGTGGCGATTCGGTTGTCGATGCTATCGAGGGGCTACTCACGGACTATCGAGGGATGAGGCGTTACCTGTGATTACCCCCACAACGGGCGATCAAGCGATTTCTGCATCGGTTTAGATGGCGCTTGTCAAGGGCATGCCGTCCGCAGACGTGCGGTGGCCCGCACAGTCTGCCTGCTGCCTGCGCGATGCTCGCAGCACGAGAGAGTCCAGAAGCCTCTGATGTTGCTCATACTCAACGTCAGCCTGCAAGCCGCTGCCTCGGCAAAGTCCGTTGCGCCCAGGCTCTGCAGGCCAAGATCCCGTTCCAATCCGCTGAACACGCACGAGCGTGATGTCATCGCCAGCCTGTTCGCCGTGCTGGAAAGCTTGGTCCTGAGCAACGAGCTCCTCGCCGAAGCCCAGGGCATATACGACCAGGCAGTGCCTCATGTTGGCACGGCGCTAGGCCTACCTGGCGAGCCGAGCACCCGGATCTTGTACCCCAACGAGCGAGCCGTACAGGAGGAGTCAGCCTTTCGGCAGCACCGAGGTGAGCATCGCCATCGCCGGTTGGGTCGCGTTCTTGACAGGCGCAACGACCCGTTTGACCGGCACGTCAGCCCGGATTGTGGATCGGTCTGTTCGCTGCTCCTTACGCGGACTTGCCATTTGCTCTTCACCGGGACTTGCTGCCCGGCCTTCAGACGGCAGCACGCCATCCACCGGAGCGACCCGACCTACCTCCGACGCAGCGGGATCCAGCACCGGCCTGACCGGGCTGGTCGGAGAGCGATCAGCAGCCGGTGGCGATGAGTCCCAAGGTCCTTGCGCGGTACGCGAGTGTCGGCTGGGTTCAGCCGGCACGTCCACGGATACCGGGTTGTTCCGGTGCACTTGCCCTAGCCGCGCTTGACGCGGTCGGCTTGTCCGATCAAGCGCCTGGGCACTGACTGAATCCGGAGCGGCCGATGCGCGCTGGGTGTGCATCTTTGCCGGATAAACGTCTGGAGTGCCAGAGCCGGCAACCGGAGCGGTCGGGGTGGGGTTGGGCAGGGTTGCACCGTCTTTGGCGAGTGAGCCGTCACCGACTTGAGTAGCGCCGGCCAGCACGGACCCACAGGCCAGCACGGTCCCCGCGGCAAGGCCGCAGGCCCGGCCAACGAGGATCGCACGGCCCTCGGGCATTCGGCTGGAAGGCCAACCGTGGATCCCGGAGACTGGTGCACCGACGGGGACGCCGGTGACTGTCTGCGGACCACCGACCCAGGCGATCAGAGCAGTGGCAGAGGGCCCAGAGCCCGACTTCCTACGACGCCGCGCGGTCATCGTGCGTCACCAGGTATCTCCTCAGGGTAGTGGAATTGGGGAAGGATACAGGTTTCCGGGCGCTAGCCCATCCCCCCTCACTCCTCCGGCGCAGCGCTGGTCTGTGATCCGTCACAGCGATACTCGTCGACATCCTCAGCTAATCCAACCGCAGAGGTGCCCGTTTCGTTACCTTTGACTGCTGATTCCCTCTCCTACTAAGCCTAGCCTTACCATCTCTTTAGGCTGATGATGCTGACTAGGAGCTGTCATGTGCCTCCGTGGACCTCTCGCCAAGCTGGTTCGTCGAGGCGTTGTGCGTGCTTCGCCGTCGTTAGTGTGGCCGCGTGTAGCAGCGCCGGCACAACCTCTGATCAGGCGCCGTCATCAGACAACCACTACCGCCAAGTTAACCTGGCGGCCATTCTGAGGCGTATCAGGCGCGTTTCACCATTCCTGAGATGGCCAACGCGTGGGGCATCGCGATACGCCCTAAGGGCGCCGGCGGGCACTTCTGGGTTACCGCCAGAGATGCGTCCTATGAGTTTGTCGGCGACGTCAGCGCCTCCGACGACCCGAAACTGCGTGAACTGCACCAGGATTCCCTGAAGGCGGTAACGATCCCGGGCACCGACACCAGCACCGAGGATACGTCCATCGGCAAAGCCACCGGGGTAGTCTTTAATGGCGCCGACATCAACTCGGACAAGTTCGTCGTGACCAACCAGCCAGCGCAGGCCGACGGCGGCCTGGTCATCCTGGGAGGGTCGGCCCGGTTTATCTTCGCCACTGACTCCGGGCGCATCGCAGCGTGGGGCGAGCGCGGGCCCGACGGCAAGGTGGTGCGGGTGAACGGACCAAGCCAGGAGGTGTTCAACGGAGAAACACAAGGTATGCAGTTCTTCGGGTTGGCAATCAAGCAGGGCAGCTTCGACACCCTGTGGGCCGCCGACTTCGGCGCGCAGCCACAGATCCGCCAGTTCGACAAGAACTGGAAGCTGGTGCCGACTCAGGGCTTCGTCAACCCGTTCGCCACCGGTGACCCGGTCGACCCGACCGACCCGGCCAAGGGTAAGAAGGCCAAGCCGGGCGACCCGGTCCCGTTCAATATCACCACCATCGGTGACGACCGGGTCTTCGTGGCCTATGCGATCTCCCAGGCACCCGACAACCCGGAGCCGGGCGGCCCGGCGTTCGACGCTGGCGAGGAGGACTCGCTGAATAAGGAACAGGAAAAGGCTGCCGGAGGCCGTCCGAACAAGGGCAAGCTCGCCGAATTCAACAGCGCCGGGGCATTGGTCCGGGTGTTCGAGGACGACGGCCGGCTAAATGCGCCATGGGGAGTCACAGTCGCTCCGGCGAGTTTCGGTCCCATGGGTGGCAAGGTCCTGGTGAGCAACTTTGGCGGGGCCGGACGAATTGCGGCATTCGACGACACCACCGGTAAATTCGTCGACTACATGCGCGATGAGCAGGGAGCGCCGATCGGCATCGACGGCATTTGGAACATCCTGTTCGGTAACGGGGAGAGCCTCGGCGACGCAGACACGCTGTACTTCGCAGCGGGTCCGGCTGAGGAGAAGGAAGCCCTCTTCGGTGCCTTGCGGGTGGCCCGCTGAGGTTGCTCAGAATTAGACGAGGCCAACGTCCGGTATGACGGTCACGGCCTACACCCGCGACCGCAGCCCAAGCTTGTCAAACATCCTGCCTATCGCCGGTGGCGAGCGGGCTGGTTGGATGTCAGAGTTGACAGCGTGGGCGAGACGCCGTCTGACGGCAGGTCCGTTGGGGCTGGATTGCCGTCCGGGAGCGGGTGGGAAACCATCTCGGTATATGAGGCTAGGCTGGCCGACTGTGAACGAGTGCTCGGCGGCGACCACCCCGACACCTTGAGCTCGCGCCACAACCTCGCTGGCGCGTATCGGGCGGTGGGACGGCTGGCCGAGGCCATCCTTCTCTATAGACAGACGCTGGCCTGCCGTGAACGGGTGCTCGGCGGGGACCACCCGGACACCTTGACCTCACGCAACAATCTCGCCGGCGCCTGTTGTGCGGCGGGACGGCTGGCCGAGGCCATCTCCCTGTACAAGCAGACACTGACCGACCGTGAACGGGTGCTCGGCGGGGACCACCCGGACACCTTGACCTCACGCAACAATCTCGCCGGCGCGTATCGGGCGGCGGGACGGCTGGCCGAGGCTATCCTGCTGTACAAGCAGACACTGGCCGACCGTGAACGGGTGCTCGGCGGCGATCACTTCGACACTTTAACCTCGCGCAACAATCTCGCCGGCGCCTATTGGTTGGTGGAGCGGTTGGATAAGGCCATCCCGCTGTTCGAGGTTACGCTGGCCGACCGTGAACGGGTGCTCGGCGGCGATCACTTCGACACTTTGACCTCGCGCAACAATCTCGCCGGCGCGTATCGGGCGGTAGGGCGGTTGGATGAGGCCATCCCGCTGTTCAAGAGTGCGGCGGCCGACTGCGAGCGGGTACTCGGTGGTAGCCATCCCACAACGCGGGCAGTGCGGGAGAACCTTCGACTGGCACAGGAGCGGTAACCGGTTGTTGCTGGTAACGCCAATGTAATGATCCACTTTGTCATCCCGGCTGCTGGGAACTCGTCGACCGGACCGTGTCGCCCTGTGCCGTCTGGGCTGCAGGTTCGTGTCGTTGGGCGTCAGCGCGAGCCGGTCGCGGGCAGGCAGTCTGCTCCAGGAATGCTCCGCCCTCACCCCAGGAGTCGAAGCACCATCTCGACCACCTGAAGAAGCCCGGTCGCGCCCATAGCGACTAGGCATCTGCGGTCCCGGGAGTCAGTGGTCGTCGTGTAACAGGTGATGCCATCCGCCTCCCTGCTCGGCCAAACCCTACCCCGGTCCCGTCAGGGTTGATATATTCCCATATGGGTATATGATTCACCCATGGCACGAGCAGCGACGACAGCAGACGTATTCAACGCGGTGGCCGAGCCCCGGCGGCGGCAGATCTTGGACGTCCTCGCCGGCGGGGAACGACCCGTGAACGACCTCGTCACGCTGCTCGGCCTGGCGCAGCCCCTGGTCTCCAAACACCTCCGGGTGCTGCGGGAGGTGGGGCTGGTGCATGTGCGCGATAAAGGGCGGCAACGGATGTACCGGCTCAACGGCCACCCGCTCAAGCCCATCCACGACTGGGTGAAGGGCTACGAGCGGTCGTGGTCGCAGCGCTTCGACCGGCTGGATGTCGTGCTGGAGGAACTCAAGGAAATGGAGGATGGAGATGGTGGCGGTGACGAGTAGCGGTACGGCAGTGGTGACGCTCCCGACGGACACGCAGATCCTGATCACGCGGGAGTTGGGCGCACCCAAGCACCTGGTCTACAAGGCGTGGACCACGCCCGAGCTCATCAAGCGCTGGTAGAGCGGAGACCGGGGCGAGGTCACGATCGCCGAAGTCGATCTGCGGGTCGGTGGCACGTGGCGCTACGTGATGGTGGCAAACGATGGCAGGGCCCCGGCAAAGTCGGATATGGGTTGTTGTGAGCTGCGGTGATGGTGTGCGACACGCCGGGGACTGAGGTGCGCTAGCGGGCATGACCCTGGGGTGATCATGACGGTTCCTAACGCCGTGT
>JALZHU010000122.1 GCA_030860695.1 Actinomycetota bacterium | reverse complement strand
GCTATCACTCGAATCGCCACTCACAGGGCCCGCTGTCGGTGGTGCGGCCTAGACTCGCGGGCCGTGACGGTTTACCCACCGCGGCTGCTCCTGCTCGATGGCCACTCGCTGGCCTATCGAGCGTTCTACGCGCTGCCAGTCGAGAATTTCCGCACTACAACCGGGCAGACCACCAACGCGGTGTACGGCTTCACCTCGATGCTGATCAACCTGCTGCGCGACGAGCAGCCCAGCCATGTCGCCGCGGCGTTCGACATCTCCCGCAAGACTTTCCGCGCGGAGACCTACGCGCCCTACAAGGCGAACCGCAGCACCACACCCGACGAGTTCCGCGGCCAGGTATCGCTAATCCAGGACGTGCTCGGTGCCCTCGGGATCCCGGTGCTGACTAAAGAGAACTACGAAGCCGATGACCTCATCGCGACTCTGGTGACCCGGGCCGAGCCGGACGGCTTCGAGGTGCTGGTTTGCACCGGGGACCGGGACACCCTGCAGCTGGTCAGTGATCAGGTGACGGTGCTCTACCCGCGCAAGGGGGTTTCGGACCTGACCCGGTTCACTCCCCAAGAGGTCGCTGAGCGCTACGGCCTGACCCCGCAGCAGTATCCGGACTACGCGGCACTGCGCGGTGATCCCTCGGACAACCTGCCGGGAATCCCGGGTGTGGGTGACAAGACCGCAGCCAAATGGGTGCGGGAATTCGGCTCGCTGGATGCCTTAGTTGATCGGGTGGATGAGGTCAAGGGCAAGGCCGGCGATGCGCTGCGCAAGAACCTCGCCTCGGTGCTGGTCAACCGCCGGCTGACCGAGCTGGTCCGGGATGTCGACCTCCCCGAGCAACCCGCCGACCTGGTGCTGAAACCGTGGAACCGCGACGCGGTGCACCGGCTGTTTGACGAGCTGGAATTCCGGGTGCTGCGGGACCGCCTATTCGCCACGCTGAGCGCACCCGAACCCGAGGCCGAGGAGGGCTTCGAGGTGCACGGCAGGGTGATCGAGCCGGGTGCGGTGGCTGCCTGGCTAGACGCGCACGCCCGGGACGGGCGCCGGACGGGGCTGGCCTTCCGTGGCAGCTGGGCGCGCGGCGCCGGCGATCTGGAAGGTCTCGCCCTAGCCGCTCCCGACGGCGAGGGCGGCTACCTCGATCCGCGTGCGCTCACCCCCGACGACGAGGGGGCGCTGGTCGAGTGGCTGGCGGACCCGGCCGCGCCCAAGGCCGCGCATGACGCCAAGCCGTTGCTGCACGCGTTGCGGGCGCGCGGCGTGGTCCTGGCGGGGCTGACCAGCGATACCGCGCTGGCCGCCTACCTGGTCCGGCCCGGCCAGCGGTCGTTCGACCTCGCCGACCTGGTGCTGCGCTATCTGCATCGGGAGTTGCGGGTGGAAGCCGGGGAAGCCGCCCAACCGAGCCTGTTCGAGGACGAGGACGCCGCCGCCCAGGTGGAGGATGAGATCCTGCGGGCCCGCGCCGTGGCCGAGTTGGCCATCGCACTGGACGCCGAGCTGGATCGGATAGCAGGTCGGTCGTTGCTCACCGACCTGGAGCTGCCTTTGCTCGCCGTGCTGGCCGAGCTGGAAGCAGCCGGCATCGCCGTCGACGGTGACGTGCTGGCCGAGCTGGAGGCCAGCTTTTCAGCAGCGGTGAAACAGGCCGAGCAGGACTGCTACCGGGTGATCGGCCGGGAGATCAACCTGGGCTCGCCCAAACAGCTGCAGGTGGTGCTCTTTGACGAGCTGGGCATGCCCAAGACCAAGCGGACCAAGACTGGCTACACCACCGACGCCGACGCGTTGCAGATGCTCTACCAGTCGACCGCGCACCCGTTGCTGGCCCACCTCTTGGCGCACCGCGACGCGACCCGGCTCAAGACCACGGTGGACGGGCTGCTGAAGGCCGTGGCCGACGACGGAAGAATTCACACCACCTACAACCAGACCATCGCCGCAACTGGTCGGCTGTCCTCCACCGAGCCGAACCTGCAGAACATTCCGATCCGTACCGAATCCGGGCGCCGGATCCGGCAGGCCTTTGTGGTCGGGCCCGGCTATTCGGAGCTGATGACGGCGGACTACAGCCAGATCGAGATGCGGATCATGGCACACCTGTCTGGGGACACCGCCCTGATCGAGGCGTTCACCTCGGGGCATGACTTCCACGCCGCCACCGCCGCGCGAGTGTTCGGGGTGGACGCTGCTGCGGTCACCGGTGAGCAGCGCGCCAAGATCAAGGCGATGAACTACGGCCTGGCCTACGGCCTGTCCGCGTTCGGACTGTCCGCGCAGTTGCGGATCTCCACCGAGGAAGCTCGCGAGCTGATGGAGGAATACTTCGCTCGATTCGGTGGCGTCCGCGACTATCTCCGCACGATCGTGGAGAAGGCCCGGATGGACGGCTACACCGCCACCATCATGGGTCGTCGGCGCTACCTGCCTGACTTGGTCACGGATAACCGGCAGCGCCGCGAGATGGCCGAGCGAATGGCGCTCAACGCGCCGATCCAGGGCAGCGCCGCGGACATCATCAAGGTTGCGATGCTGGGAGTTGCGCGCACGTTGCGCGCCGAGGAACTGCGTTCCCGGATGCTGCTGCAAGTGCACGATGAGCTGGTACTGGAAGTCGCCGAGGGCGAGCGGGCCGCGCTGGAGGCACTGGTACGTCGCGAGATGGGGTCGGCGTACGCGCTGGACGTCCCGCTGGAGGTCTCGGTGGGCTTTGGACAATCCTGGGACGATGCCGCGCACTAAGCTTTTACCCGCAGGCTAGACCGCAATCCGGCTCCGAATGACGCAGATCAGCGACGGCAGCAGAAGATCGCAGTTCCAGGAAACAGCGCTCCGCGCAGGGGGCTCCATTGGCCCCATTCCCGATGCAGGTCGGGCGGCCACTCCGGTTCTACCAGGTCCTCCAGCACCAACCCGGCGGCGACGATCTCCCTGACCCGGTCGCCCAGGGTGCGGTGATGCTCCACGTAGGTGGGATTGTTCAGGCGGTCCACCTCGACATAGGGGGTGCGGTCGAAATACGACTGCGTCACCGTCAAGCCGGCCTCCCCGGGATCGTCGGGGAAGATCCAGCGCAACGGGTGGGTGACCGCGAAGACCCACCGACCGCCGGGGCGCAGCACCCGTGCGACCTCTCGCATCACCGCGGCCGAGTCGGCGACGAACGGCACCGCACCGAACGCCGAACAAGCCAGGTCGAAACTGCCATCAGCGAAGGGCAATCGGCTGGCGTCGGCCTGCACCAGGGGCACCGAGATTCCGGTTTCGCGCGCTGCTTGCACCGCATGCCGCAGCATTCCCGCCGACAGGTCCAAGCCGACGACCTGGGCGCCCTGAGCTGCCAACCAGCGCGCGCACGGCGCCGACCCGCAACCCACCTCGAGCACCCGGCGGTCGGACAGCTCGCCAAGCAGACCGGCGTCCGACTCGCGAAGCCCCTCCGGGCACCAGATGAAATCCACCTGGCCCAGGAAATCGCCGTGTGCGGCGAGGTAGTCCTCGGCGTCGGCGTCCCACCAACGGCGATTGGTGGCCACTGTCTCCGCGGCGCTGACCTGCCGGTGCGCCACACCGGCAGTGCCCAGCACCGCTTCGGCGCGGCAGTGGATGCCCAGCGGGATCGTCCCGTCGTCGTCATGCCCCGGTTGCGGCGGGCCCGTCACTGGGGCAGTCTCTCACCAAGAAGCAGGTGAGCGCCGGGGTCCGGTTTGCTGCCTTACTCACGCCTGGGTACGATCGATTTGCGCTGTGGATCCGTGCTGCCCAGGTTGTCAAGCTGGTTCAGCGGCGAGGGTGATCGTATTGCAGTGGGAAACTAGCGCGCCCAAGCAAACAGTGACACAGCAAACATCGAGACAACCCCGACCACACGACCCTATCCCTTCGGAGCACCCCACCGCATGACCACCGACACCACCACCGTCCCGACCACACAGCAGGTCGCGATCAACGACGTCGGGACGGAGGAGGACTTCCTCGCCGCCATCGACAAGACCATCAAGTACTTCAACGATGGCGATATCGTCGAAGGCACCATCGTCAAAGTCGACCGTGACGAAGTGCTGCTCGATATTGGCTACAAGACCGAGGGGGTTATCCCGTCACGGGAGCTGTCCATCAAGCACGACGTCGACCCTGCCGACGTCGTGGCGGTGGGCGACCAGGTCGAGGCTCTCGTTCTCCAGAAGGAGGACAAGGAAGGCCGGCTGATCCTGTCCAAGAAGCGCGCCCAGTACGAGCGCGCCTGGGGCAATATCGAGGCCCTCAAGGAGAGGGAGGAGCCGGTGCGCGGCACCGTTATCGAGGTGGTGAAAGGCGGCCTGATCCTTGACATTGGGCTGCGTGGTTTCCTGCCCGCCTCGCTGGTGGAGATGCGGCGGGTCCGCGACCTTCAGCCCTATGTGGGTCGGGAGCTCGAGGCCAAGATCATCGAACTGGACAAGAACCGCAATAATGTGGTGCTCTCGCGGCGCGCGTGGCTCGAGCAGACCCAGTCCGAGGTGCGCAGTGAGTTCCTCCATCAGCTGGCCAAGGGTCAGGTCCGCAAGGGCCAGGTTTCCTCGATCGTGAACTTCGGTGCCTTCGTCGATCTCGGGGGCGTGGACGGTCTGGTGCACGTGTCCGAACTGTCCTGGAAGCACATCGACCACCCCAGCGAGGTTGTCGAGGTCGGCCAGGAGGTCACCGTTGAGGTACTCGACGTCGATCTGGACCGCGAGCGGGTGTCGCTGTCACTCAAGGCAACCCAGGAAGACCCGTGGCGGCAGTTTGCTCGAACCCATCAGATCGGGCAGATCGTTCCCGGAAAGGCCACCAAGCTGGTGCCCTTTGGCGCGTTCGTCCGGGTAGAGGAGGGCATCGAGGGTTTGGTGCACATCTCGGAGCTGTCGCAGCGGCACGTCGAGATCCCCGAGCAGGTGGTACAGGTCGGCGATGATGTGATGGTCAAGGTTATCGACATCGACCTGGACCGCCGGCGGATCTCGCTGTCCCTCAAGCAGGCCAACGAGGGGCTGTCCCCGGATATGGAGTTCGACCCGACGCAGTACGGCATGACCGCCGAGTACGACAGCGAGGGCAACTACATCTATCCCGAGGGCTTTGACCCGGAGACCAACGATTGGCTCGAGGGCTACGACAAACAGCGCCAGGAGTGGGAGCGCGCGTACGCCGAGGCTCAGGTCCGTTTCGAGCAGCACCGTAAGCAGGTCGCCAAGGCGACCGAGGCCGAGTCGGAGACACCCGCGGATCAGGACTATTCCTCGACGGCCACCGAGGCGCCCGCTCCCAGCAACGCTGGCGCAGGCTCTCTCGCCAGCGACGAGCAGCTGGCGGCCCTGCGGGAGAAGCTCTCCGGCGGCGTGTAGGTCCAGCGGCCCCATCGCCCGATGCTGCGGGTGGGACTGACCGGAGGAATCGGTTCCGGTAAGTCGATGGTGGTGGCCCGGCTCGCGCAGCGGGGGGCGTGGGTCATCGACTCGGACCAGATCGCCCGCGAGGTGGTTGAGCCAGGTACAGCGGGACTGCGTGCCCTGGTTGACGAGTTCGGGGATGGCATCTGTACCGCGCACGGCGCGCTGGACCGTTCGGCGCTCGCGACACGAGTTTTCGATGATCCGGACGCTCGAGGCCGGCTCAACGCCATCGTGCACCCGCTGGTCGCGGCACGCTCTGCTGAGCTCACCAAGGCTGCGCCGCCGGATGCCATCGTGGTGCAGGACGTCCCACTGCTCGTCGAGGCCGGGTTGGCGGCGGGGTTTCCGCTGGTTGTCGTGGTGCACGCGGACACCGCAGTGCGGCTACGCCGGCTGGTCGAGCAGCGTGGCATGGCGAAATCCGACGCCGCGGCGCGGATCGCGGCGCAAGCCACCGATGAGCAGCGGCGCGCGGCCGCGGACGTGTGGCTTGACAACGGCGGCAGCCGGGACGCCACGTTCGCCGCGGTGGACCGGTTATGGGCGCAGCGCCTGGTGCCCTTCGAGGACAACCTGCGTCATTGCCGCCGGGCGCCGAGGACCGCGGCTCCTGTGCTGGTTGCCTCCGACGACAGTTGGCCGCAGCAGGCGCAGCGGGTGATCGCACGTGTCAAGGGGGTGGCGGGCGGGCGAGCATTGCGTATTGACCACATCGGCTCGACGTCGGTCCCTGGTCTAGACGCGAAGGACGTGTTGGACATGCAGGTAGTCGTCGCCGACCTCGAGGCGGCGAAGCGTCTCGCAGCGGACCTCAGCGCGGTAGGTCTAGTCAGGTTGGCCGGTCGTTGGTGGGACACCGCCCGGGACGGCACCACCCGGGACAAGGCATGCGCGGCCAACGCTGACCCTGCCCGGGCCGTGAACTGCCATATCCGGCCCGCCGACTCCCCAACCTGGCGGGAAGCCCTACTGCTGCGAGACTGGCTGCGGACCCATCCAGCTGGCGCTCGGGAGTACGCCGAACTCAAGCACCGGCTGGCGGCGCAGCAGTGGGACAGCATCGACGCCTATGCCACGGCGAAGACTCCGTTCATATCCAGCGCGCTGGATTGCGCCGAGCGGTGGGCAGCCCGAACCGGCTGGCTGGTGGCCTGAAGGAGTCGGGTCAGTGCCGGCTCCATGTCGGCCACGCCCCCACCGTCGACAGCCAACGATCCAACCGGTAGCCGTGCCGGGCCAAACCCTCCACGGTTCGATAGGCCGTGGACAGTGCCGCCTGAGCAGTGGACCGATCGAGCAGCCCGGCGACGACCGCATCGAGCAACTCATCGGTGTCGAGCACGTCGACACCGCGGCCGGTGCGCACCACGAGATCCAGGTAGTGATCCTCAGTGCGCCAGCACCTGGCGTCGACCTCGATGCGCACCACGTCGACGTAGAAGTGCTGGTGCCATTCGTGCCCGGGGGGATAGAACCAGTCCGTGATCCGCAGCCCAATCTCAGGTAGCAGCCACGACTCCAGCGCCTGGATGGACGGATGGTCAATGACGTCGCGAGCGACGTAGAGACCAAATGGCTCAACTCGGTATTCGCGGACTGCGCGGACGATCCCCTTGGGGTCGGTGTTGGTCATTGCGTCCAGATCGAACAGTTCGATCTTGGGGGGGTGGATGTGTGGGGCGGTCTCGGCACTCAATCCGTGCGGGGCCGTCATAGCGCTCGACCCTACGCATGTCCCGCAGACCGCACCAGGCAAGACAGACTGTCAGGGTCGCGGCCTACGCTCGATGCCATGACCGAAGCCGCCGCCCCCCAGCGCGACCTGTTCCCGCACTCGGAGTTCCGCCCGCTCGCCCAGACCTCCCGGGCGCCGGGCCGGTTCCAGATGGTCAGCGACTACGCGCCCGCCGGCGATCAGCCGGCCGCTATCGACGAGCTAGAGCGCCGGATCACCGCCGGTGAGCGTGACGTCGTACTGCTGGGCGCCACCGGAACGGGCAAATCAGCCACCACCGCCTGGCTCATCGAGCGGGTGCAGCGTCCGACGCTGGTGATGGCGCCAAACAAGACCCTCGCCGCGCAGCTTGCTCACGAGCTGCGGGACTACTTCCCGGATAACGCGGTGGAATATTTCGTCTCTTACTACGACTACTACCAGCCCGAGGCGTACGTCCCGCAGACCGACACCTACATCGAGAAGGACTCATCGATCAACGATGACGTGGAGCGGTTGCGGCACTCCGCCACGATGTCGCTGCTCACCCGCCGCGACGTCGTCGTCGTCGCCTCGGTGTCGTGCATCTTCGGGCTCGGTACGCCGCAGGAATACCTGAGCCAGTCGATCCACGTGCCGGTTGGCGGTGAAGTCGGGCGCGACGCGCTGCTGCGGACCCTGGTCGACATCCACTACACCCGCAACGACCTCGCCTTCGCCCGGGGAACGTTCCGGGTCCGTGGTGACACGGTGGAGGTCATCCCGGCCTATGAGGAACTCGCGGTCCGCATCGACTTCTTCGGTGACGAGGTCGAGTCGCTCTACTACCTGCACCCGCTCACCGGGGAGGTGGTGCGGGAGGTTTCCGAGCTGCGGATCTTCCCGGCCACGCACTACGTCGCCGGGCCGGAGCGGATGGAACGCGCCATCGCAGGTATCGAGGCCGAGTTGGAAGATCAGCTGGCCGTGCTGGAGAAGCAGGGCAAGCTGCTGGAGGCCCAACGACTGCGGATGCGGACCCAGTACGACGTGGAGATGATGCGCCAGGTCGGGTTCTGCTCCGGCATCGAGAACTACTCGCGGCATATCGACGGGCGTGCGGCCGGCTCGGCGCCGGCCACCTTGCTGGACTACTTCCCTGAGGATTTCTTACTGGTCATCGACGAGTCACATGTCACCGTGCCGCAGATCGGCGGGATGTATGAGGGCGACGCCTCCCGCAAGCGCACCCTGGTGGAGCACGGATTCCGGCTGCCCTCCGCGCTGGACAACCGGCCTCTGACCTGGGAGGAGTTCCAGGACCGGATTGGGCAGACGGTGTACCTCTCGGCGACCCCAGGGCCGTATGAGATGGGTCAGACCGGCGGCGAGTTCGTCGAGCAGGTCATCCGCCCGACCGGCTTGGTGGACCCGGAGGTCGTGGTGAAACCGACCAAAGGCCAAATCGATGACCTGGTGCACGAGGTGCACATCCGCGCCGAGCGCAACGAACGGGTGCTGGTTACCACACTGACCAAGAAGATGGCCGAGGACCTCACCGACTACCTGCTTGAGCTCGGCGTCCGGGTGCGCTACTTGCACTCTGAGGTGGACACGCTGCGCCGGGTGGAGCTGTTGCGGCAGTTGCGGCTAGGCGAGTTCGACGTGCTGGTCGGGATCAACCTGCTCCGCGAGGGCCTGGACCTGCCCGAGGTGTCGCTGGTGGCGATCCTGGATGCCGACAAGGAAGGGTTCCTGCGCAGCGGGACCTCGTTGATCCAGACCATCGGTCGCGCCGCCCGCAACGTATCCGGCCAGGTGCACATGTACGCCGATACGGTTACCGACTCGATGCGCCGGGCTATCGACGAGACCAACCGGCGACGGGCCAAGCAGGTGGCCTACAACACCGAACACGGCCTGGACCCACAGCCGCTGCGCAAGAAGATCAACGACATCCTCGAGCGGGTCTACGCCGAAGCCAGTGACACGTCCGACACTGTGACGGTTCCGATCGGAGGATCCGGCCGCAATGCCTCCCGGGGCAAGCGCGCCGCTGGCGAGCCCGGGTGGGCCCGGAGTAGCGCAGTGCTGGAAGGACGGGATACCTCATCGATGCCTCGCGCCGAGCTCGCGGATCTGGTGCAGCAGCTCACCGACCAGATGATGGGTGCAGCCCGGGAGCTTCAATTCGAGCTGGCCGCCAGGCTCCGGGACGAGATCGCCGACCTTAAGAAGGAGCTTCGCGGAATGGACGCCGCCGGCCTCCGGTAGCTGGAGCGTCGATCCACTGGTGCCACGTAGGGTCGGCGGTGTCAGCCAAGATCCTCTTCGCCTAGGCGGTGCACCCGGACGAGGTTAGTAGAGCCCTCCGTTGCCGGAGGCGATCCCGCCACAATCACCACCAGATCACCTGGTTGATAACGCCCAATCGACAACATCGCTTGGTCCACCTGCCGGACCATCGCGTCGGTGGATCCAACCCGGGGTACCAGAAATGTCTCGGTACCCCAGGTCAACGCAAGCTGGTTGCGCACCGGGGGCTCAGGGGTGAACGCCAGCAGCGGCAGTTGGGTATGTAGCCGGGCCAGCCTGCGGACGGTGTCTCCGGACTGGGTGAATGCCACCAGCGCCTTGGCCTCCAACCGCTCTCCGATGTCGCGGGCTGCGTAGGACAGCACACCCCGCTTGGTCCGCGGCACGTGGTTGAGCGGTCGGATGTTCGGAGAGCCAGCTTCGACGGCCTCCACGATGCGGCTCATCGTCTTAACGGACTCGATCGGATAGCGACCGATGCTGGTCTCCCCGGACAGCATGACCGCGTCGGCACCGTCGAGCACCGCGTTGGCCACGTCGGAGGCCTCTGCCCTCGTCGGCCGGGGGTTGCCGATCATGGAGTCGAGCATCTGAGTGGCCACGATGATCGGTTTGGCGTTCTCCCTGGCGATCTGGATCGCCCGCTTCTGCACCAACGGCACATGTTCCAAGGGCAGCTCGACTCCGAGATCTCCACGGGCCACCATTACCCCGTCGAAGGCGAGCACGATCGCCTCGAGGTTGTCCACCGCCTCAGGTTTCTCCAGCTTGGCAATCACCGGAAGCCGGCCGCCCGGCACCTCGTCCATTGTGCGGTGCACCAGGTCGACATCGGCCGGGGAGCGCACGAAGGACAGCGCCACCAGGTCTACCCGCAGCCGAAGCGCGAATTCCAGATCGGTGATGTCCTTGGCGGATAGCGCAGGCACCGAGACGTTCATCCCCGGCAGGGACAAGCCCTTGTGGTCGCTGACAGTGCCACCCTCGACGACCTCACACACGACATCAGGGCCCTCGATCTTGCGCACCACTAAGGCGACCTTGCCGTCGTCGACAAGCAGCGAATCGCCCTCGCGGGCGTCCTCGGCGAGCCCCGCATAGGTGGTGGAGATCCGGTCGTGAGTGCCGGCGACGTCCTCGACGGTTATCCGCACGATGTCACCGGTGCGCCATTCCACTGGACCGGCTGCAAACCTCCCCAGCCGGATCTTGGGTCCTTGCAAGTCGGCGAGAAGCCCCACGGCCTTGCCGTGCTCGTCGCTGGCTTCCCGGACCATCGAGTAGACCCGCGCATGATCGGCGTGGGTGCCGTGGCTGAAGTTGAGGCGCGCAACATCCATCCCAGCCCGGACCAGCTCACGGATCTTCTCCGGGGTCGCGGTGGCCGGACCAATCGTACAGACAATCTTCGCGCGTCGACTCACGGCGGACAGCGTAGACAGCTCCGTTGGCCGGCGCGTGTCGGGTGTATAGCGGCTGCGTCAATGCGGCGGCTCGGCTGTTTCGACGTGCTTGGCTATCCAGCCACACAGAGGCTGGGTAGCCCGTCAGCGCGACGTGGTTAGGGGGCCAGCGCCACCTTTTGCGGTGCGGCAAGCGTCGCCGGATCCTCGCGGCCCCGGCGGGCCAGCACCAGGTAGAGCACCGCGCCGAGGAACACCACGGCTGCAGTGATCACGTTGATCCGCAGCCCGAAGACCATCGTGGCCGGGTCAGTACGCAGCAGCTCGATCCAGAACCGGCCGGCGGTGTAACCCGCGACGTAGAGCGCAAAGGCCCGCCCGTGGCCGAGTTCGAAACGCCGGTCGGCCCACACGACGAGCACCGCGACGCCCAGGTTCCACAGCATTTCGTAGAGGAACGTGGGGTGCACGATCTCCACCGGTGGACCCTGCGCGATCCCACCGAGCGGATCGGGGACGCCGGTGTCCGGATTCACCCGGTCGCGAATCTCCAATCCCCAGGGCAGGGAAGTCGGGCCGCCGTAAAGCTCCTGGTTGAACCAGTTGCCCAGCCGTCCGATCGCCTGCCCGACAACGATGGCTGGCGCGACCGCGTCTGCCATCGCAGGCAGCGGGATGCCCCGGCGTCGGCAGCCGATCCAGGCTCCCACTCCCCCGAGCGCGATCGCACCCCAGATCCCTAGCCCGCCCTGCCAGATCTTCAGCACGGCGACCGGGTCCCCGCCGGGCCCGAAGTACTTCTCCCAATCCGTGGCTACGTGGTAAAGCCGGCCGCCCACCAGGCCGAATGGCACCGCGAACACCGCGATGTCGGTCACCGTCCCAGCCTGGCCGCCCCTGGCTCGCCAGCGGCGTTCCCCCCACAGGATGGCCACGATGATCGCTGCGATAATGCACAGGGCGTAGGCCCGGATCGGCACCGGACCCAGGTACCAGACGCCGCGGTCCGGACTGGGAATCGCGGCAAGGAACATCGCGGTGAGCACGGCGACACGGTATCTGCCACCCAGACCGCCCGGACGCGGCCCTCCTCCGCCAGCGCCGGTTCCGTGATCACCGTCTATGTGCCGTGAACGACATCTGGTGTCGCTGCACGCACACAGTTAGCGATCATGTCCGTGCTCAGCGTTCCGTCAAGCCGTGACACGGCTGCACTGATCTCAGTGCATCAGGCGGGTTGCGGGGCGGGGCGGCGGACGCCGGTGGCCAGGTCACCGGCCAGCGCGCGGACGGCGGGCTCGCCGTGCTCAGCAGCGGCCACGAAGGCTGAACCGACGATCACCGCGTCCGCAAAGCCCGCCACCTCGGCGGCCTGCGCGCCATCGCGCACCCCGAGCCCGACACCCACCGGCAGTTCCGGCGCGTGCTCCCGTGCCCGGCTGACGAGTTGTGAAGCGGCGCTGCTCACCACGTCCCGGGTCCCGGTCACCCCCATAACGGAGCTCGCGTACAGGAAGCCGCGGGTCACCGCCGCAGTCGCTGCGAGACGCTGGTCGGTCGACGAGGGGGCCACCAGGAAGATCCGGTCCAGGTCGTGCGCCTGCGCGGCAGCCACCCAGTCCCCAGCCTCGTCCGGAATCAGATCGGGAGTGATGACGCCGAGCCCCCCGGCCGCAGCGAGATCCCGGGCGAAGGCGTCCACGCCGTAACGATGCACCGGGTTCCAGTAGGTCATCACCACGGCCCGCCCGCCACCACCAGCGATCGACTCCACCACCGAAAGCACGTCACGCAACCGCACCCCGCCGCGCAAGGCGGCGTCCGCGGCGGCCTGGATAGTCGGCCCGTCCAGCACCGGATCGGAGTAAGGCACCCCGACTTCGACTAGGTCGCAGCCGCCGTCCAGCATGGCGCGCAGCAGGGCCCGCGAGCCGTCCACCGTCGGGTAACCGGCGGGCAGGTAACCGATCAGTACGGCCCGATGCTCAGCACCGCAGGCCTCAAACAGCGGTGCCAGCCGTGCGGTCATATTGCCGTCTCCGTCGGAAGAAGTACGTCGGCGTCACGGTTGTCCCTTCAACAGGTCGAACCACTTCACCGCAGTGTCGACGTCCTTGTCACCCCGGCCAGACAAGTTGATCAGCACAAAGGCTCCCGGACCCAGCTCCGCTCCGAGGTGCAGCGCCCCGGCCACAGCATGCGCCGATTCGATCGCCGGGATGATCCCTTCAGCGCGGGACAGCAGCTGGAAGGCGTCCATCGCCTGCGCATCGGTGATCGGCCGGTACTCGGCACGCCCGGTGTCTTTGAGCCAGGAATGCTCGGGCCCCACCCCGGGGTAATCCAGGCCAGCTGAGATCGAGTGCGTCTCCACGGTCTGCCCATCGGAGTCCTGCAGCAAGTACGACAGCGCGCCGTGCAGCATGCCGGGCTCGCCAGCGGACAGCGTCGCCGCGTGCCGGCCGGTGTCCATTCCCTCACCGGCGGCCTCGAAGCCGACCAGGCGCACTCCCGGATCGTCGATGAACGGGTGGAAGATGCCGATCGCGTTGGAGCCGCCACCGACGCACGCGACCACCGCGTCGGGCAATCGGCCGTAGCGGACCAGCATCTGCTCGCGGGCTTCCAATCCGATGACCCGGTGGAAGTCGCGCACCATCACCGGGAACGGGTGCGGTCCGGCGACCGTGCCGAGCAGATAGTGCGTGGTGTCCACATTGGTCACCCAGTCCCGCAGCGCCTCATTGATGGCGTCCTTCAGGGTGCGGGATCCGGTCTTCACCGGGACCACCTCGGCACCAAGCAGCCGCATCCGGGCGACATTGAGCGCTTGGCGCTGGGTGTCCACCTCCCCCATGTAGACCACGCACTGCAACCCGAGCAGTGCGCATGCGGTCGCGGTGGCGACGCCGTGTTGGCCCGCTCCAGTCTCCGCGATCACCCTCGGCTTGCCCATCCGCTCGGTGAGCAGTGCCTGACCCAACACATTGTTGATCTTATGAGAGCCGGTGTGGTTGAGGTCCTCGCGCTTGAGCACGATCCGCGCCCCGCCAGCGTGCTCGGACAGCCTGGGTGCCTCAGTGATCGGCGAGGGTCGGCCGGTGTAGTCGGCGAGCAGGCCGTTCAGCCGGGCGGTGAACTCCGGATCCGACCGGGCGTCGGTATAGGCGGCGGTGAGCTCGTCGAGGGCCGCGATGAGGGCTTCGGGGACGAACCGGCCGCCATATCGACCGAAGTGACCGCGGGCGTCAGGCTGGGCGATGGCGAGCTGAACCGGTTGGAGGCTGACCACGACATCACCGGGCCGGCTTGGGACAGGCCGGGTGCGATCCCGCGGTGACCAGCTGAGTCACTGCGGCCTTGGGGTCGCCGCTGGTCACCAGGCCTTCGCCGACGAGCACCGCGTCGGCGCCCGCACCGGCGTAGGCCAGCAGATCCGCGGGCCCGCGCACCCCGGACTCTGCGACCCGCAACACGTCACCTGGCAGTCCTGGCGCGATCTTGCTGAATACGTGCGGGTTCACATCCAAGGTATGCAGATCGCGGGCGTTAACCCCGATCAAGGTCGCGCCAGCCTCCAGCGCACGGTCGGCTTCCTCGGCGGTGTGCACCTCCACCAGCGCGGCCATCCCCAGCGACTCGACCCGGTCGACCAGCGCTACCAACGCGTTCTGCTCCAGCGCGGCGACGATCAGCAGCACCACGTCCGCGCCGTGCGCCCGTGCCTCGTGCACTTGGTAGGGGCTGACGATGAAGTCCTTACGCAGCACTGGGACGTCCACCACGGCACGGACCGCGTCCAGGTCGGCCAGCGAGCCGCCGAACCGCCGGCTCTCGGTCAGCACGCTGATCATACGAGCGCCGGCCTCGGCATAGTCCGCGGCGAGCGCGGCCGGGTTCGGGATGTCGGCCAGGAGTCCCCGGGACGGGCTGCGGCGCTTCACCTCCGCGATGACGCCGATCCCGGGGCCCCGCAACGCTGTCAAAGCATCCCGGGGAGCTGGCACCAGGCTGGCGCGCCGCTTGATCTCATTGAAATCGACAGCGGCTTGGCGGGCCGCGAGGTCGGCTCTGACCCCTTCGAGGATCGTCTCCAGGACACTCAAGCCTCTCCCCTTCCACCCCCGTGCGCAGCCGGGTACCGATGCTAGCTCCGGCGTGCCCAGCACACCGTCACCGGGGTGTCCCCTACGCGGTAGGGTCCTCGCCAGCGTCCATCCGCTCCCACAACCGTCCGTCCGCGGGTACGTTACGGGACCCGTTCGGGCGGGCCGTCGGCGCCTGGTAACGGCGGCCCAGGCGTGGCATCCGGTGGCCCCGCACCCCCAGCGCGACGCCGGCCGCAGCCAGCAGC